>JBHIAB010000256.1:0-4498 GCA_046758385.1 Methylomirabilia bacterium
AAGGCGGTGGGTGCGGCCTTCGTGCCTGCCATGGAGCCCCCGCGCATGGCTCGGAGCGCACCGCCTGTGGCCGAACGCCGGTCCGTCGATCGGGCCATTGAGTGCATCGGGTGTGGCATGTGCCTCTCCGCGTGTACCATGGCGGCCCACAACCCGCGCTTCCCCGGGCCGGCGGCTCTTAACCGCGCCTTCACCCTCCAGGCCGACAGCCGCGACACCGGCCAGGGGGAGCGGTGGCCAGTGCTCCTCTCGGAGGACGCCCTCGTCCGCTGCCACGGGCAGACCAGCTGCACCGAGGTCTGTCCCATGGAGCTGCCCCTCACCGAGTCGATCCTGACGCTGCGCCGTCGCGCCGTGGCCCGGCTGTTCTGAGCCCGCTCTGTGCTGAACCTCTAAGCGCCCTTTGCGGATCTGCCGGCCCTCCCGTAAATCGACAAACCAGGCCTGAGCCCGCCGTCCCATTCCCTGCACGTCGTTGCAGACTCGCTCCATGTCCTCGAGGTTGGGGGCGGCCATGGCGACATCCGCCCCTTCCGCCGCATAGGCCAGCGCGATGGCCCGGCCGATGCCCTGTCCACCGCCAGTGACGAACGCAACTTTGCCTTTGAGACGCATGGTGAGCTTCCCTCGTCTTGACTGGGGTGGAAAGTCTAGGTGGGGTGGGCTATCCTTCGCGCGTGCGAAGGACCTCATCGTGGGCGCGGACGCGTTCTAGAACTTTGACCGCCACCTCGCTTCCGCGCTCCGCTCGCTCCACGGGCTGGTGCTCCACCTGGAGTGAATCCACGCTCTGGGTCAAGTCGGTGGTGTGCCCCCGGATATGGACCTGATCACCCACGCGAAGCTCGCCGTCGGTGAGGCGGATCGCAGCGACCCCGATTTTGGCGTAATACCCTGTGACGATTCCGACCTTCTCTTCTGCCGTCATGGTGCGCTCCTCCGCGACCCCGCTTCTCCTCACCCTAACTTTCTCCCCCTCCGGGGGCGAGGGGACCGGTGTGACCCTCTCCCTTCCAGGGAGAGCGCCGGGGTGAGGGCTCGGTCAAGCTTCTCGTCGGCCTTTTTCCGGTCTCCTGCCTGGTCTCTTGCCCGGTGGGACACTTCATGCCGAGGTCTCCACGAGCCGGGCCGGTGAAAGGTGAAGCCTAGCTTATCCGGAGCGACTGGAGCGGTCAAGAAGCGTCTTGTGCCAACCAGTCTGTCTACAGGCCCGGGGATCGAATGCTCGTCATGGTCAGCACAGCACCATCACTTGGCGCGTCGACCGATCCATGGTTTCTCGTGGTCAGCCTCGTGACACCGAGGACCGACACGGAAGATAACCCGTTCGTGCTCTAGCTGTCCCCGGGGGGCCCTTGACCCCGGCAAGCCCGAGGAGCCCCCCCCTCGCCTCTCGCCTCACGTAACGCGCGCAAGGCAGGCATGCGCCGGGGGTGCCCTTCCGAGCGGCATCCGACCAACCCCGCCCTGCCGCGTTCGAGCGCGGGCTTTGCCCGCGCAGCCGAGGGGGGAGGTTCGGAAGGGGGGCGGAGCCCCCCTCCGAGCTTTTAGCAGACCGGACGCGTGAGGACCTCGGTGTCGATCCGGCGGGGGATAAGCTGTCCGCCCTGCCGGTCGCCGGAGAGCCGTCCATTCTCCACGATGACCTTGCCTCGCAGGATTGTGGTGACGGGCCAGCCGTGCGCCTCCCACCCCTCCCACGGGCTATAGTCGCTCACGTGAAAGTCGTCCCGGGTCAGGCGCTTCTGGATGGTCGGATCGATGAGGACCAGATCGGCGTCACTGCCGGGGGCGATGACCCCCTTCCGGGGATAGAGCCCGAGGATTCTGGCTGCGTTGGTCGCGGTGACCTCCGCGAACCGCCCGAGCGACATCCCGCGCTTCACCACTCCCTCGGTGAAGACGATCCCCATTCGGGCCTCTGCCCCGAGGTTTCCACCCGTGACGTCCTCGACGGTTTTGCCCCGGAGCTTGAGCTCGAGCGAGGTGGGGAACTCGTCCGTCGCCGTCGTGGAGACGCCGTCCGCGACCAGCCCATCCCAGAGCGCGCGCTGGTCTTCGGGGTACTTCAGCGACGGGTAGGTGTGATAGCAGAAGCCGCGCGGACTCGTGTAGTCATCCGCGGTGAAGCAGGCGTAGTGATGGAGTGTCTCGGCGTAGACGGGCAGCCCCCGTGCGCGGGCCTCGGCCACCGCGTCGACTCCCTCCTTGGCCGAGGTGTGGACGAAGTAGACCGCGGCGCCCGTGGCTTGGGCTAGGTGGATCGTCCGTCGGAACGAGAGAAGCTCGGAGAGCTTGTTGTGGATCAGATGCAGGTTCCAGCCTTCCATGCACCCTTCTTCCCTGAACTTCTCGTACATGAACTGGACGATGTCGTGGTCCTCGGCGTGCACCGCCATGATCCCGCCGTGGGCCGCGACCTTCTCCATGGCGAGCTGGATCCGCCCGAAGTCGAGCCGGTAGGGAGGACGCTTGGGATGAGGCGGAAGGACGTCGGTGGTGAAGACCTTGAAGCTGGCGAATCCCTCTTGGATCGCCTCCGGGATCTGGTCGAAGACCTTGATGGCGAGCGGTCCGAAAAGGGCCACATGAAATGAGTAGTCCACGCAGGAGTTTCCCTTCCATCGAGCGCTCCGCTTCTCAATGGCGGTAGGGAGATCCGTGCCCGGGCGGACGAAGCAGAAGTCGATGTGCGTCGTCGTGCCGCCGAAGGCCATGCCTAGCGTGTCCTCCTCCGGTCCCAACGTGTAGAGGTTATCGTCCGGGCGCATCGCGATGTAGTGAGCCAAGTGCGTATGGGGCTCGATGCCTCCCGGGACCACGATCTTCCCCGTGGCATCGATCACGCGCCCGGTTTCGGGCAGCGCTCCAGGAGCAGCGACCGCCGCGATCCGCTCACCCTGCACGGCGACGTCCACGCGGTCGGCACCCTGGGGGGTCACGACCTGTCCACCGCGAATCACGAGATCAAACATAAGATGACCTTTCTGGCCGTGGCGGCCCAAGTTGTGGCGATGCGCCAAGGTTAGCCTGGGGGAGTGGAAGGGTCAAGTGCCACCAATGCCGCCTCACCACTGGGCGCGCTCCACTTCGTCGTCAGCGAGCGATAAAGCCGACGCGGGTACTCGATCAGCTCGTTCCGTACTGCTCGCGCTTGCGCAGCTCGACGAAAAGGCCGTGAGTATCTCGCGGGTGAACCCACGCCACGTCCGGTCGCCGAGAATCGACACGGACGCCCCGGTCTCGTAAAGAGGCCACGCTGTTGGGAATGTCCTTGCACTCGAAGCCGACCAGGTAGACGCCTTCGCCGTGCTTCTCCAAGAAACGGCCTATAGGCTTGGTCGGGTCTGTCGGTTCCAGGAACTCGATATGACCGATCCCAGTTGGCAGGATGGCGTTCTTGAATCCGAATTCCTCCGACACCGCGCGCCTATGAACTTTTAGCCCGAAGAGGCGTGTGAACTGTTCGACCGCAGCGTCGAGATCCCGAACAACAACAGACAGTTCTACGACGTCGCCTAGCATCATTCTCCTCCCTTCCTCTGCCGAGAATCGGCTCTCTGTCCATGTCCTCACCCGCGTGGGCCGCGCTCGGCCCAGATGCGCTCGAAGCGGGCGGCCACTTCCGGGTCGTCGGCGACTCGCGCCAGTTCCTCGACCCCAGCACTGGACGGCGACGCCGCCAATGATCGCGTAAGGAATTGTGCGCGCACTAAAAAAGACGTGAAGTTGCCAGGCGGTTTCGAACTGCCGGTTCACCGCCGTCCGCTAAGGCGGCGCCGAAGGGCAACGCGCTCCTGAATCGCTTGCCGGTCGAGCGCGGTTCCGTCATCGACGGTCCGGGACGTCTCCCACACGAGACAGAGCGAGTCGTATTCTGCCCGGGCGTCGTCGACACTCAACGACGGAAGCCGCCGCATCGCTTCTTCGCGAAGGCGGGCGTCTGCCGCACGATGCCCGTCGAGGAAACGTTTGAGATCGTCACGAGACACACGCATCGGGCGCCCTATTCTAACGCCAATCCGAGAATAAGTCTTGCGTGAGGTGGGCGCGAGGAGTATAAGCAGGGAGGTTCGACAGGCTCGGCTCGGCGATGATCACGCCGATGGTGGCCCCGATCGCGCGTAAGGGCATCTCCGGGGAACACAGAGGGAGGTATTGTCCATGGCACGACTTGAGGTCTTCAATCCAGTAGCCAGAGTCGTGGAGCACTCGGTGCCGCCGGCCTCGCGCCTCAGCGATCTGTCAGGGAAGCGGGTCGGGCTTTACTGGAACATGAAGAGCGGGGGCGATCTCGCGCTGGATCGGACCGAGGAGCTCCTCAAAGAGCGCTTCCCCGACGTGACGGTGCAGCGCTTCGTGGGCTCGGTCGGTTGGTTGATGCGGCACTGCACTGCCGAAGATGCGGACCGCATCGCCCGGGAGTGCGACGCCGTAGTCGGGACCACCAATGACTGAGGGTCCTGCACGTCGTGGGGGGTCCACGACATGGTGGAGC
>JBHIAB010000257.1:0-4477 GCA_046758385.1 Methylomirabilia bacterium
CATCACCGCCCGGAAACAGGCCGAGGCGGAGCTCGAGGCGCGCGCGCGCGAGCTCCTCCGCGGGCCCGGCGCGGCGGCCGGAGCCCGGGAAGGCCGTAGCCCCCTCCTTGGCGAGCTGCGCCTGCCACTTGTACAGCCGGTTCCGCGGGATCCCGAGTTCCCGGGCGATCACCGCGGCGGGGCGCTGGCCCTGCTCCAGGAGCCGGACCGCCTCCCGCTTGAACTCGCGGGTGAAGTGTTTGCGCTGTCCCATGCCACACCTCCTCTGGGGATTGTGTCCCCTTTTGAGGTGTCCGTCAAATCGGGGGTAGCTCAATCTGTCCCTATTTTTCCCGGGGCCTAGACCGTCCGTTGCGGCTGTTCGCGGCCGCTGGCACTCCGGAATCGGCGCGACAGCAACGACAGCAGCAGGTGGGAGGGAAGGTACACGAGAAGCGGGTAGCCGATCATGCACGCCGAGAAGTAGAGCCCTGGCGGGAGGACGTGCTGGAGCTTATCGAACGGGCCCCACACCCAGTTGATGTCTTTGTCGGGACCGAAGAAGAAAAAGCAGGCGGGGAGTACTACCCAGGCAGTGACCGTCTGGAAGATCCAACCGCGACGGTCGTAGCCTAGCCGCCACAGGCCCCACACGAGCAGCGGCGGGTTGGCCACATGGAAGAGCGAGAGCAGCCGGATCCCGAGGGGGATCGCGGGGTTGAACATGTACTCCGTGCCTCCAAAGAGATGGAATCCGAGCACGAGCCGCCACATCAGATCGATGCTGTACGCGGTCTGTACGAGGAGCAGCGACACCGCCTGCCAGGAAAAGAGGAGTCGGCTTTCTGTCCACAGGGCGGTGGCGATCACGAAGTTGCCGATGTCGCAAAACCAGAGGAAGTTTTGGGGACCGTAGTAGGCCCAGTAGAACGGCACCCAGGCCGCCACCCACCCGGTGAACCCCATCTTGAGCCAGCGAGGGACGCGGGACGAGTTCATTGTCACGTTCGATCATCGACTCAAGGTCTTACGGGAGTTCCGCGCGTCAAGAGCCATAAGGGATCTATCGAGTCGCGATGACGAGGGCACGGTGTCCGCCCTTGGTTGCCCCGTTATTTAATTGCAAGGGGTGGTCATCCGGCGCCGAGCAGCTATGACGCAGGCTTGACACCATCTTGGGGCTCTCGGCAATCTGATGTCAAGGCTTCTTATCTGGTTGATAGTGCCGCCAACCTTCGGGCCCCGGACCTCGGGAATGGGCCATTCCTTCAGGAATTGATTCGTCGCAGCATGGCCTGGTACACCGGAAGCGCTCTCGGGCTGCGGGGCTGCACTATCGGAGGGTCCTCTCTCTGGCCGGTGGAATTGGACGCGGCACGCATGCCGCGCCGAAGAGTAAACCGGCGAGGGTGGGGGGGCTAGTGCGGTTCCAACGTGTTTGGCCTAGTCGGAGCCTCACAGTTCGGCCTGCTTCCTCGGTTCAGTGAGCGGCAGGTGTTCGGGGAAAATAGTTGGAACGGCACTAGACCGTGCGCTGCGGCTGTTCACGACCGTGGGTGCGGACGACGAGCACCGGGATCTCTACCGCGTGGCGCACGCTGGTCACCGTCTGGCCGTAAATCAGGTCGCCGAGCCCCCGATGGCCGTGCGATCCAAGCACGAGCAGGTCGAAGCCAGCCTCGTCAACGGCTTTGACGATTTCGTCGACGGGTCTCCCGAAGCGCAACATGATCTCCACGGGCAGGTCGCGCTCCTCGATCTCACGCGCGAGCTCCTCGAGGTACGCCTCATCCTCGGTGCCGTGCAGGCTCTGGCTCTCATGGCCGTAAATCATAGTCCCGGGGGTGTCGACGATATGGAGCAGCGTGAGGCGCGCCCTATGGGGTGCTGCAAGTGCCAGCGCAGCCGAAACCACCTCCGCGTCTCCTTCGGTGTGTTCGAGCGCGACGCCGACGTGCTTGATCGTCATCGGGGTCGTCCGCGCCGCCACCGTGCGGCTCGCCGTAACGATGCCGCTCTCCCAAACCCGACCGAGGCCGAGGAGGGGTCCGAACGTCACATACGCCAGGACAGCCAGCATCACGAGCAGGATCGGCACCACCGTGAGCCAGTGCCAGAGCGGGGCACCGGTGAGCCACCCGGTCAATTCCTCGAACACGAGCTTGAGATTCAGCGCGACGAGGATCGCAGCCACGAGCCAGCCGAGCAGCTTGACCCAGGGCGGACTGGCAAAGGCTCCCATCTTCCGCCGGTCGGAGGTGAAGTGGATGAGGGGGATCGTGGCGAAGGGGAGCTGGAGGCTGAGGATCACCTGGGAGAGGATCAGCAGTCTGTACGTCCCCTCGCTCCCGGAGATGGCGATGACGACGACGGCAGGGATCAGGGCGAGGCCACGGGTCACCAACCGCCGCAGCCACGGGCGCATCCGGATATTGAGGAAGCCCTCCATGACGATCTGGCCGGACAGCGTGCCGGTCAGGGTCGAGCTTTGGCCTGCGGCGATCAACGCTACGGCGAACGCAACCGGGGCAATGTGGGTTCCCAGAATCGGCTCGAGCAATCCGTGCGCCTGTTGGATCTCCGTCACGAGGATTCCCCGGCTGTGAAAGTCGGCGGCGGCCATGACCAGGATCGCCGCGTTCACAAAAAAGGCAGCGTTCAGGGCCACCGCCGAGTCAATCAGGTTGAACTTGCACGCCTCCGCCTTGCCGGTGAACGTGTTGGAGACGGCCCGCGACTGCACCAGCGAAGAGTGCATATACAGATTGTGCGGCATCACCGTGGCCCCGATAATCCCGATGGCAATGTACAACGCCGACGGTTCCAGGTGAGGAATGAATCCCGCGGCGATCTCTCCCCATGCCGGCTTGGCCAGAAACACCTCAATCACGAAGCAGGCCCCGATCGTGCCCACCAGCATCAGGATGAAGGCCTCCATCTTCCGCACGCCGAGCCGTTGGATCGCCAGGAGGAGAAAGGTATCAAATGCGGTCACCACACAGCCCCAGAGGAGTGGGAGCCCCAGCAGCAGGTTCAGGCCGATGATGGTGCCGAGCACTTCCGCGAGATCGGTGGCCGCGACCGCAATCTCCGCCAGGACCCAGAGGAACAGATTCAGGGGCCGGGGATACTCCCGCCGGCAGCCCTGGGCGAGGTCGTACCCGGTGACGATGCCGAGACGCGCGGCGAGCGTTTGGAGGAGCACCGCCATCAGGTTGGACATCAACAGGACCCAGATCAACGTGTAACCGAAGCGGGCCCCGCCTTCGATGTCCGTCGCCCAGTTGCCGGGGTCCATGTATCCGACGCTGACGAGATACGCGGGGCCGACAAAGGCCAAGAGGCGGCGGAACCACCCCCGCTTCCTCACGCTGACCGTGGCCTGGAGGTGTTCGAGCGGAACCTCGACGGGATCGAATTTCTTCGCCATAAGAAAGGAATATTGGATGGAGCGATTACGAAAGATGTGCCACTACCTGGGACCTTTTACCACAAAGGTGACACAATTACCACTGCCCCTATTATAGCGGGCTTCCGGGGGGATGGGGTAGAGGGAGAGCGGTCTGGGGTCCTTGCCGTCGGAAATCGCACGGACCTCCCCGGGCTGGGGAGGTGGCTCAGGGCGTGGGTCTGCACCCATCACACTCCCTCGCGGACGAGGAACGAGCCCGGATCCGGACTGGGGGCGACGCTCATCAGGGTTCCCCCGTCGCGGGGGAGGATTCGGGGAGCTGCATCAGTGTGCGAAGCATCCCGAGGTCTTCCGATGACAGTTCGTCAAACTCCGCGAACCGCCTGTAGGTGTCTTGCGGGTCCCGAACCATTGCCTTGCTCACCTGTTGGACCACGGCGAGCGCCCGGGTGATCTTGGCGTCCACCAATCCGCCGATGAAGGGTCCAAAGACCTTCACGAAAAAGGCGAGAAGGGGGTTTTCGATCTTCGCGTAAATGGTGAGGTGGGTCTCCACCCACTCGTACGCGGTCGGTGGGCCGGTAGTGAAACTCCTGTATGATGACCGCTCGGCCTCGCCCCGTGAGGATTGCCCCCTTGTTGTGTCCCTGCATGAAATAGACGCGGTGCCCTGCATCCTGGTACAGGATTTCCAGATCTCCTTCGGCTTCTTTCCTGTCACTGCCGTGAAAGCGGTCTTCTCGCACCCGCGTCGTGGTGTAGTTGCCCATCCCCAGAGCGCGGGAGAGCGCCGCTCCCACATGCGGCCGGTCGAGGAGGAACTGATGGAGGGGGCGATTCAGGATGGGATGTTCGAGGACCGGCGATCGCTTGATGGTGTAATCGTGGAGTAACGCCTCGACCTTCCCTCGAGCCTTCTCCCCCAAGGCCTCCAAGGAAATGGTGAGTGTCTCCGAGGCAGCGGTCGCGGCCTGGAGAATGCCCAGAAGGATCAGGATACCTGGCATCACACGCCGTGGAGACCTCATGGAATCGGCTTCCCGTAGCGGAGAAGGAATAAGCTGAGGTCGGGAACATAGGTGATGA
>JBHIAB010000258.1:0-4460 GCA_046758385.1 Methylomirabilia bacterium
TCGACCTCCTCAAGGCGTACTTCCAGATCGAGACCCGCGACGATGCCCGGAAGATTCGTGAGAAGGTCACCGGGAAGCTCCTCACGCTGGATCGGGCCTTGGAGCCGATGCTGCCAGCCTTCCTCTCCCTCCTGGACGTGCCTGTCGAGGACCCTCACTGGCAGGACCTCGATCCCGGGCAACGCCGCCAGCGGACCCTGGATGCCGTCAAGCGCCTTCTCCTCCGTGAGAGCCAGGTCCAGCCCCTCTGCCTGGTCTTCGAGGACCTCCACTGGATTGATTCCGAGACTCAGGCCTTCCTCGATAGCCTCGTGGAAAGCCTCCCCACCGCCCGCGTGCTGCTCCTCGTCAACTACCGTTCCGAGTACCGACACACCTGGGGGAGTAAGACCTACTACACCCAGCTTCGGATCGACCCGCTCCCGCCGAAAAACACCCAGGAACTCCTCCAGGCACTCATGGGCGACGACGCTAGCCTGGCCCCGCTCAAACGGCGGCTGATGGAGCGCACTGAGGGCAATCCCTTCTTCCTGGAGGAGAGCGTCCGGACTCTGATCGACACCCAGGTGCTGATGGGCGAGCGTGGCGCCTACCGCCTGGCCAAGCCCCTGGAGAGCATCCAGGTGCCGCGCACGGTCCAGGCCGTGCTGGCATCCCGCATTGACCAGCTCGCGCCCGAGGACAAGCGTCTCCTCCAGTCGGCATCGGTGATCGGCGAAAATGTGACGTTCGCCCTGCTGCAGGCGGTCGGGGAGATGCCGGAGGAGGACCTTCGCCAGGCCCTGAGCCGCCTTCAAGCGGCGGAGCTTCTCTACGAAACGAGCCTCTTCCCCGATCTAGAGTACACCTTCAAGCATGGGCTCACGTACCAGGTGGCCTACGACTCCCTGCTGCTGGAGCGACGGCGTGTGCTTCACGCGAAGATCGTCGACGCGATCGAGCGACTCTATGCCGACCGGCTCGCCGAACAGGCCGAACGCCTGGCTCACCACGCCCTTCAGGGCGAGGTGTGGGACAAGGCCCTCCGCTACCTCCGGCAGGCGGGCACGAAGGCAGCCGGTCGCTCAGCCCACCGGGAGGCGGTCGCGTGGTTCCAGCAGGCCCTCGTGGCCCTCCAGCATTTGCCGCAAACCCGTCAGGTCCTCGAGCAGGCATTCGATCTCCGGCTGGATCTCCGAAACTCGCTCGCCCCCTTCGGCGAAATCGAGCGCGTCCTCGAGCACCTTCACGAGGCCGAAACGCTCGCCCAGTCCATGAACGACCAACAGCGTCACGGCCGCGTCTTGTCCTTCCTGAGCTCGTGCTTCTGGGTCCTCGGCAATTACCCGCGAGCCCTCGAAACCGCCCACCGGACCCTGGCCATGGCCAAGGACCTCGAAGACGCCTCTCTCCTCGTGTACGCCACCGTCGCCCTTAGCTGGACCTATCACTCGGTGGGCGACTACCGCCGAGGGGTCGAGTTCGGGAGAGAGGCGGTGGAGTTCCTCCAGGGGGACCGGCTCTGGGAGCACTTCGGCGTCCCCAGCCTGCCCGCCGTGAGCGCCCGCACCTGGCTGGCATTGTGCCTGGCAGAGCGCGGCGAGTTCGTCGAGGCGAGCACACACGCCCAGGAAGGGGTGCGCCTCGCGGAGACGATCCAGGAGCCCTGGAGCGTCGTGGCCGCCTACCTGGGCCTTGGCATCCCGCGGCTCAGAAAGGGCGAGGTCGATGCGGCGATTGGCGTTCTCGAACGGGGCCTCGAGCTCTGCCGGCGGTTCGACATTCGGGTGTGGTTGGCGCCGCTTGCCTCCTCACTGGGATATGCCTACGCGCTCGCGGGACGGCTGTCGGACGCCATCTCCCTTCTCACCGAGGCCGTCCAGCAGGCGACTTCGACACGGCTTCAGTTCTTTCATTCGATCGCCATCATCTGGTTGAGCGAGACCTATCTGCTGGCGCGCCGAGAGGAGGACGCGGCCCGGCTTGCCTGCGATGGCCTCAAGCTGTGCCAGGCCCACCAGGAGGCCGGGCATGAAGCCTACGCCCTTCGGCTGCTAGCCGAGATCGGCCGCCGGGCCACACCCCCTAACGTCGCGCAGGCCGAAGCGCACTATGGCCAGGCGCTGACCGTGGCGGGGAGGCTGGAGATGAAGCCGCTCGTGGCGCACTGCCACTTCGGGCTCGGCGAGCTCAGCTATCGCACCGAACGATGGCGGAGCGCCCAGCAACACCTCCGCCGGGCCGCCGACCTCTTTGGCCAGATGGGCATGGCGAGCTGGGCGGAGCGCTCAGCGGCCAAGTTGAAGGACGTGGACGCTAAGGCTTGACTGTCAGGAACCGCGTGACGTCGTTGGCGAAAACATCGTACTCGACAAGATAGTAGTCTCGCGCCTTGAGAAACGTCGTCGTGCGGAACGCCCCGAGCGCGTTCACCGCGTGAAGCAGCTTGGTGGCCTGCGTGTCGTCAATCCCTTCAACCAGGCCGACGAAGTCATAGCGCCCCCCCAGGGTCACGTACAACCGGCAGGTGCCCCCCACGCTGCCGAGCATCGCGCTGGCCCGCTTCAGGGCATCCCTCACGGCCTCGGGGTTCCGCGCGCCCTCCTCGGTCAAGTTCCACATGACAAAGTACGTATCCGAGGGCCTCTCGTCCTTGGGTCGCTCACCTTCACGCATCGAAGATCCTCCTTCGCGGGACGCTTGCTCGACGCATGGTCACCTCCGGCGACGCCAGGCAGACGTCAGATTGAGGACTTTGCAGCGAATATACGCAGGGGAGAGTCCGTCGTCAAGAGCTCCAGGGCACGCTGTCGTGTTTTAACCGCGTGCTTTTCCGAGGGTATCTCCTGTTCTTCAGCGGCTACGCCGTGGCCAGCTTTCTCGACACCCGCGGGATCCGGCGCCGCGAGGTGAAGCCCTTTGTGCTGACCCAGGCCTATCGGCTCATCCTGCGTTCCCGACGCTGGCGGATCACGGTCTGCGGCCATCGCGTCATGAGAGGGTGCGCTAAACAACTGCTCAGGGCAAAGCGGCAATGATCTTCCGGTATTCGTCCTCTGTGAACGCGCGAAGGGTCTCGCTGTGACTAGTACCTCTTGAGCCGATAGTAAGAGTCAACTTGGCGACTGTTTCATCGTTCGGCGCTTCGGCGACGACCACCATGTCGTACTGGCCCATCAGTAGGTAGAATTCTTTCAACTCTGCACCGACGGCTCGAAAGGCTTGTTTGGCTGCGTCCAACCGGGCCGGACCCTCCTTGATGCTCTCTATGCCTTTTTGCGTGAAGCGGAGCAGCGTTATGTAGGTGGGCATTGGAGTACCTCCTCTCGTGTCTGTTTCCGGCCGCCTCCCTGAAAGCGCACCAGCTCACCACTGACCGTTACGCTCTTCCCGTCCCGCGACTCACCCACTCCTTGGCAGCCGTCCGTAGCGATCCCGCTGCTGCACGTCCAACTCCAGGCGTACGATCTGGCCATCCGCCAGCCGCCGGTTGACCGCCGTGGCCTCCCCCCACTATTTCTTCTTTGGTTTCCCCTTTTCTTTCCCCTGAGGTGCAAGGCCCGGTGGCTTGTCGGCACCTTGCCACCCTTTTTTCTTGCCGCGGCTCCATCCAGGAGGCTTACCACCCTTACCTTCGCCCTCGTCCTCTTTGCTCAGGCCGGGAGGGATCTCACCACCTTTCTTCTCGATTCCAGGTGGGACCTCGCCCTTCCAGCCCTTCTTTTTTTCCTTCCCCCACCCAGGGGGTTTGACACTCTGTCCCTGACCCTTACCTTCGGCGAAGACCAAGGAGCTAGGCGACAGTATGGATGCCATCGCCACAAAAACCCACAACGCTATTGCCTTCCGCATGAGCACCCTCCTATGACGTGTTCCCAATGAGGACAGCTTGAGGCTGGCCCGGCGGCTCAGTCATTCTCAGCACCTCAAGTTCGGCAACGCCAGCAACCTGGAGCGGTGCAGTCCTCTGTCGCTCCCCCGGCGGTCAAAGACCGCGCCACACACAGCCGATAGCCGCGGGGTGCTCGTGCCTGAGTCTCACAGGTCCCCTGATTCGGGCGGGAACGCGGACTAACTCCCCGGAGAACGAAACGAAGAGGTCCGGCACCCAGACCCTATCGGAGCGAGGCAGATCCCGTCGGGGCACCACAGGCACGGGGCGCATGGCCGAAGCTCTAACCTGGTCTAAGGCGCGAGACATCGGGGTGCCAGCGGCAGCCTGAAAAGCCAGTAACGCCCCTGCCAGCAAGCCGCATCCCGCAGGGCAGAGTCGTCTATCTCGTTTCAGTCGAATGCTCATGCTCCACCAGTGCTCTCTAGTATCGGCCATGCTCCCTGACGCCGGGAGGGCAGGCCCCCAGCGGTTGCTCCGGCTGGCCTGAGCGGAAGCGCCGCGAGACCGGGGAGCCGATCGGACCTCCCCTCCGCAAATCGGTACTCAATGGCGACGTTCTGACCCCCAGCGTAGTCGAGGTCGCGCA
>JBHIAB010000259.1:0-4422 GCA_046758385.1 Methylomirabilia bacterium
GCCCGCACCCCCCCCCACGGGGGTGGGCGCGCCCCCCGCCGCCCCACGATTCGCGAAGGGGGCCTCGGCGGCCCCCTCCGAGCCTCCCCCCGAGGTTGCGCGGGCCAAGCCCGCGCTGGAGAGGGGGCGTTCCCGGATGCAGCGCTGGTCAGGGCTGCGGGGGGCCGAAAAGGTCTTGCCAGGCAGGGAGTCCCGGGAGGGAGACCGCGGCCTTGATCGCACGGACGATGGCGCGTGCCACAGCCTCCGCAGCCGCCAGCCCGAGGGCGGTCGACTCGACCTCGATGTCTCCCACCGAGAGACAGAAGAGTGTGTCCCCGTCCACAGCCGTGTGGGGTGGGGAGAGGGCCTGAGAAAACCCCAGCATCCCAAGCTCGGCCACCTTGCCGGCCTCTGGCTTGGAAAGCGTGGCGTCGGTGGCGATCACGCCGATGGTGGTGTGCTGGGCAGCGTCGAACGCCGGGAGGCGGAACCCTCCCCGGATCCTGGCCGCGGTGTCGATCAGTTGTCGGCCGTCAGCGGCGTTGCGAGCGCCGGCCAGCAGGTTGCCACGCTCGGGATCCTTCACATCCCCCAGGCTGTTGACGGCAACTAGGGCGCCGACGACCGCCGCACCGACCCGCACGCTAGCGCTTCCAATTCCTCCCTTCATGGCCTGCGAGATGCCGGCGAGCTTTCCGACGGTGGCTCCTGTCCCTGCTCCGAAGTTGCCCTCCGCGGGGCTGTCGGATGTGGCGTCGAGACAGGCGCGATAGCCCATTGCTCGGGTGGGGCGTGCGCGAGGATCGCCGACGCCGAGGTCGAACAGGATGGCACCGGCCACGAGAGGCACAACCGCTGGTCCGGCCTTGAACCCGTGGCCCTGCTCCTCCAAGTGCTGCATGACTCCGAAGAGCGCTTCTAGCCCGAAGCCGCTCCCGCCCGAGAGAACCACGCCGTCCAGCGTGGGGACCAGGTGCCTGGAGTCGAGGATGTCCAGGCCGTGGACACCGGTGGCCCAGCCGCGTAGCTCCACGCCGCCCACGGCCGGCCGGTCGCACAACACCACGGAACACCCGGTAAGCCCGGTCTCGTCCGTCGAGTGGCCGACCCGCACCCCTGGCACGTCCGTGATCATTGGCGCCGACTGATCGGTCCTGGCGCCCGGCTCGCCTCGTTGGCGCTCACCCGGCCGAGTGCCACCTCGGCGGCCACGTCGAGCCCGCGCTTGGCTAGGCTCTCCGCGAATGGAATGTGGCGTACAGGGACGCTGGCGTCTTCCAGAGCTAGGCTGGTGGCATAGGCCACCTCTGCTTCGTGCTCCCGGCCGGTGGCATGGAAGATCCACGCCATCTCCGCCAGCCGTCTCGCCCAGCGTTGTCTGCCCTCTTCCGTGAACTCTCCCTCGACCACGCGCTCGACGATGGCGGCTTCACGCTCGATCTTGACCTGGTCAGGCACTACCAGCTGGCTGTCGCGCGCCTGGAGCAACTCCAGCGCCTGGGACTGGATCGCGCCGGGATCCACGAACCAGCCCGCCAACTCTGGCAGCTCCATGAGCGACGGGGACCGGTCGAGGAGCGTGGAGTCGGAGCGGATCTCCTCCGACGGGAGCAGAGCGGCGATCATGGGCGTTCGGGACGTGGCGCCCTCGGAGCCAAACAGGTGCCGCCACCGTGCGAACTCGGACGGGGGCAGGTGGGCTGTCTGGGTGCGCGCTAGGGTCTCTGTCACGAGCGCCACGGCCGCGTCCGCCCGGAGCTCGACCCACGGGAGTTTCTGAGCGGCCCGGAGCTTTTCGAGCTCGGTATCGAGTCGCTTGGTGGTGATGGCACCACCGGCTGCTTCCAAGATTCCCACCTGATCGTTCACGATGAGCGAGCAAAGCTCCCACTCGCCGTAGCGGCCCTCGAGGAGGATCCAGACGGCCCGCGAGCCGGTGCCGTCGATCCCGGAGAGCCAGGCCCGGAGCAGGCGCTCCGGCTGGCGCCTCACCATGGGTCTTGACACCCTGGGCGGAAGCTTGAGCCCCGACTGGCTCAGCCGGTACAGCGCTCGCCGCGCCAGCTTCCTGGACTCCTTGGTTGACCCCTGGTCGGCCAGGGCGCTCAAGAGCGGCAGGGCGTCTTTCCCTCGTTGTTCGAGCAAGCTCCTGAGCGCCGCCTCGAGAATTTCCTGCGGGGTGCCAGCAACCGCGGTGACAGCGACGGCCGGATCCGCCAGCCCGGACTCCAATCGGGAGAGACAGGCCGAGACCTGAGCCGCCTCGGGGGGGCGGGCTAACATTCGGTGATCAGGCGGTTGAAGAACGGATGTGCCGGCGGGGAGAACTCGGGGCGAAAGTAGACTTTCCGCATGTAGCTCAGCGCCCCAGCGAAACCTTCGAGTCGAAAAACCGCTTGAGGGGGCTCGGCGCAATCGGTGTGTCCATTGTTCCCGTAGGTTGCGTCCTATCATACGAAATTGGTTCCGGGGTGCCAAGAGGCGCGAATTCCACTCCTGCTCGCGGGGAGTGCCGGTAGACCTCGACCCGGGATTCACGGTGAGAGCCACGGCCGTCGGAGAGCCATTCTGGCTTCGAGTGTTGCTTCGGATGGGGGTAGAATTGTGCTGATGATGAGACCGCGAGAGGTCTCAATGGGGAGGCGCGAGGTGGCCGATCGGGAGTTCGTCCCAATGGGCCGACCGTGGCTCCTCGTCGTCGCCAGCCTGTTCCTGGCTCTCCTCTCGGTTGGGACGGGGGTCGCGTGGCGACGCGGCGTCGAGCGCGAAAAACAGCTCCGAGCCGAGCTTAGGCAGGTCTACCGGGAGGCCGAGACTCTCCGGAGCTACGTGGTCCAGTGGCAGGACCGGGCCGAGTTCCTGGAGCGGCAGCTCTCCGCTCTCTCGCGGGAGCGGGAGTCGCTTCGGAAGCAACTCGGCTCGCTGGAGCCCGCCCCGCGCGCGTCGAGGGCGCGGCCCCGGGGGCGCCGTCGGTCCGCGCCTCGGCGCTGAATTCAGCCGACCGCGAGCGCGGCGAGCAGCCGCTGGTTCTGGGCGCGCGTCCCCACCGTGATCCGGAGGTGGCCGGGGAATCCCACGGCCGCGCCGTCCCGCACCAAAATGCCGGCTTTGAGCAAGCCCTCCCGCATTGTGCTCGCCGAGTCTCCGACCCTGACGAGAAGGAAGTTTGCCTGGGAAGGGACCACCGACAGACCACGGGCGGTAAGCTCCACTGTGAGAATGCGCCGTTCGTTCCGGACGAGCTCCGCCGTCTGCTCCCGGTACTGGTGGTCCTCCAGCGCCGCCAAAGCCGCGGCCTGGGCAACGCGGTTGACATTGTAGGGAGCGCGCACCTTGTTCAGCGGCCCAATGACCTCTGGCCGCGCGACCGCGTACCCCACGCGGAGCCCGGCGAGGCCTGCGATCTTGGAGAAGGTGCGGAGCACGATCAGGGTGGGGAGCTTGTCCAAGAGCGCGACGCCGTCGGGCGACTCCGGGTCGTCGACGAAGTCCCGGTAGGCCTCGTCCAAGATCACCAGCGGTGGGTCCGCGCCGAGGCGCGACAAGAGCCCGAGGAGCGGCTCTCTGCGGAGGATGGTGCCCGTCGGGTTATGGGGCGAGCAGAGAATGAGCGCCTTGGTGCGCGAGGTCACGCGTCCCATCACATCGTCGAGGTCGGTGTGATAGTCGACAAGCGGGCTCAGCACGGGGGCGGCGCCTGAGAGGGTCACGACAGTGGCATAGGGCTCGAAGGACGGGTGAGGAATCACCACGTGGTCTCCTGGCTCGAACGCGGCCCAGGCGATCAGGGTGAGGATCTCGTCGGCCCCATTGGCGAGAAGGACTGCCTCCGGGGCCACCCCCAGATGACGCCCCAGCGCCTGGCGAAGGGCAGTCCCTCCGCCGTCCGGGTAGAGGTGAGCGCGTGGTGCCTCGGCCGTGATGGCGTCGATGACCCGCCCTGAAGTGCCGAGCGGGTTCTCGTTGGCGGAAAGCCGGAAGAGATCCGGACGCTCTGCCTGGAGCTGCTCCAGAGGTGGCCCTGCCGCGTAGGGCTCGATCTTGTCCAGCACTGGCCGCCACAGTCGTCGCATGCGTGTTGATTCTACCTCGCTCTTCCGTTCCACATTGGCTGATTCTTGCCTCGCTGTCCTTCGCCGCATCGGCTCTGCGCCGTGGGTCTGCTCATGTTCGGAACGGCGCTGATCTGGTGGGACTCGGCGCGCTGGTCGGAAGAGCGGACGCCGGCGGTTTGACAATCTTCAGGAGGCGCATGTAGGCTACGGGCGTTATGTCGGGCCGGTTGTTTCGGCAGCTCAGGCGGGCGGAGGCCCAGCTGACTCGGGAGTTTGAAGGTTCCCCTGCGGAGCTGGCTGATCGCCGACATCGTCTTCGCCTCGACCTCTTCCGGCCGCACCTGGTCTCCGGCTACCATCTTCTCGAGGCGCGCCACAAGGAGGG
>JBHIAB010000260.1:0-4410 GCA_046758385.1 Methylomirabilia bacterium
GGCCACCGGGGGGAGGAACACTTCGTAGCCGACTCCGTGAGCCTCGACCACCACACGGTCCTCGAGCTTGCGACGCAGTTTCCCCCTGAGCGAGGCGATCACCGTGAGAGTCGCCCGAAAGCCCGGGAGAGCCCGGTGGCGGCGAGGCCGAGCGCGTCAGCGGTGTGAGAGGGCCGCGGCGGCTGGGCCAGCCCGAGCAGTCGCTGGACCCCCCGCTGGACCTGCGTCTTCGAGGCTGACCCGTTGGCGGCCACCAGGCGCTTCACCTCGGCGGGGGCCAGTGGCAAGACACTGATCTCCCGCTGGCAGGCCGCCAAGCAGATGACCCCGCGCGCGTGGCCCATCAGGATGGCGGTCCGGGGAAACTTGTACTCGCTGTAGAGGTCCTCCACCGCGACAAGCGCCGGAGTGAAGCGGTCGAGAAGCTCGAGGATCGCCTGGTGCAGCGCGTGAAGCCGCCCTTCGAGGGGAGCGGTCTTGGGAGTGGAGACCAGGCCGGCATCCACGATGAGGGGTCCGGTGGGGCCGGCCTCCAGCACGCCATAGCCCGTCTCGACCAGGCCCGGATCCACCCCCATGACCCGGAGCCCCGGCACGGGATCAAGCGGCGGAGATGGCCTCCATGACCTCGTCCGAGATGTCGTAGTTGGCGTACACGGTCTGGACGTCGTCATCCTCCTCGAGTGCCTCGACCAGACGCAGGACCTGTTGGGCGTCCTTCCCCTCCACGCGCACGGTGGAGAGCGGCACCATGGCCACCTGCGCTTCCAGCACCGGAACAGCATGTTGCTCGAGAGCCTGGCGCACCCGCTCCATTTCATCAGGAGCCGTGGCCACCTCGAAAGCTTTTTCAGCCCGCCGCATATCAGCGGCTCCGGCCTCTAGCGCGATGCCGAGCAGGTCGTCCTCCTCGATTCGTTCGGCATCGACCTGGATCAGGCCCTTCCGCTCGAACATCCAGCTCACGCACCCCATCGTCCCCAGGTTGCCCCCGTGCTTCTCGAAGATGTGGCGGATCGCGGGAGCGGAGCGGTTCTTGTTGTCCGTGAGAACCCGGGACATGATGGCCACGCCACCCGGACCGTACCCCTCGTAGGTGACCTCCTCGAACGCCGCCCCCGAGAGTTCCCCGGTCCCTTTCTGGATGGCCCGGTTGATGTTCTCCTGAGGCATGCTGGCAGCCTTGGCGGCGTCGATGGCGGCCTTGAGTCGCATGTTGACCTTGGGATCACCCCCCCCCGTGCGGGCCGCAACGGTGATCTCCCGGATCAACTTGGTGAAGAGCTTTCCTCGCTGCTGATCGGTCTTGGCCTTCTTTCGTTTGATCTGAGCCCACCGAGAATGGCCGGACACGGCCCATCACCCCCTTTCACTTGCGATTGCCGCCTTCAGACGCTTGACGCGGGCCAGCCGCACCTCGCGCCTCGCCAGGGCGGCATCCCAGCGTCGCCGCTCCCCTTCACTCTCCGGGGTGAAGGCCTTGAGCGGTAACGGCCGATGGTCGAGCCCGAGGTGGACGTAGCTCAAGAACGCCGTGCAGGTGTGGCGAACCTCTCCGCTCAGCGGGTCCTCGGCCAACACTTTCACCCCCAGCTCCATAGAGGTCCGGCCCACGTAGTTCAGCCCGGCCCTTAGCACGACGATATGGCCGACACGAAGCGGCGAGTAGAAATCCAACGCATCCATGGAGGCGGTCATGACCAGACCCCGGGCATAGCGGACACCCAGAATCCCTCCGGCCTCGTCGATCCCCATGAGCAGCTTGCCGGGAAACATCAAAGTCCCGAACAGGGCCTCCTCGGGGAGGACGACGCGGGTGGACTCCAAGCACCAGCGCGGCGGATCTGGGTCATCATGAATGTCCTTGATTCGCTCCGCTTTCGGGGTGAAGCGAGCCAGGCGTTGCTCCCGGCGGTCCTTGGCGGCACGCAACAGAGCGTCTTCCTCCGGACTCCGCGGTTCGAGTTTCTGTGACACCGGCCGCGGCTTGACCTGCTCGTCGACCGTGACGAAGACCAGATGGGAGTTGAGGGTCACTGCGCGCTCACCGGTCAGGGGATTCTCCGCGAAGACCCGCACCCCAACTTCCAGCGACGTCCGCCCCACGTACTCCACCTGGGCTCGCAGAATCGCAATGTGCCCGACCAGGACCGGATGGAGGAAATCGATGTCGTCCATCGCGCCGAGGGCGACGACGCCGCGCGCGAACCGCGAGGCAGCCATCGTCCCCACGGTGACGATCCACTCCATCATCCGCCCACCATGGATCTGGCCTGGCGCTCCCGCATGCTGCGGGAGGACGAACTGGACCATCTCCGTCACGGTGTCGCTGATCGAAGGCATGTGAATCCGCGTGAACACTCGGGTCGAGAATTTTCCCCCTTGCTTTCTAACATGGACCGCGACCCAAGTCCAGCCAAGCCCGCCGACCGCGTCTACCGGCTCACAAACCGCGAGTCAAGTGGCTCAACTACTTGACTTATCAGGCAAACCCTATATTGTTCGGGTTAAGGGATCACTGGGAAGAGGGGTAATGGAACCAGACCCAACCATTCTTGAGCAACTCGCCTCCCGCCTCGCCCCCAATCTCGCCCAACACCTTCTAAGTATCGCCGCGCCGGACCGAACTGAGGCAGATTTTCGCCGAGAGGTCGGCCGCCTGCTCGACTATGCCGTGAGTGATGCCCAGATTCCACTCAACGTTCGAGAAGAGTACCACGTGGCCCGTGGCCGGGTTGACGCGGTGTACAACCGACTGGTGATCAAGTACGAGCGCCCGGGCACCCTGAGCGAGAGACTTTCGACCAAAGGCAATCAGCACGCCATTCAGCAGGTCAAGGACTACATCCTGGGCGTCGCCAAGCGCGAGCGACGCGAAGCCAACCGATTGGCAGGCATTGCCATGGATGGGCGGTACTTCATCTTTATCCGTCGGGTGGGAGAAGGGTGGTCCGACCCCGAGCTTGTGCCCGTCACGCCGGGCTCTGCTGAACGCTTCCTTCGGCTGCTCTTCGCCCTGGCGGCTGGCGCGCCCCTCATCCCTGAAAACCTCATCGAGGACTTCGGCCCAAAGAACATCGAAGCCCAGCGGGCAGTACGGGCTATCTACCGCACCCTTCACGGTTCGAAACATCCGCTGGTGACGGCGCTCTTCGACCAGTGGCGCCTCTTCTTCAGCGAGGCCACGGACTACAAGGAGTGGTCCGAGCGGCTGGAGGCCAAGGAGGAGTTCCGCGCCTTCGTCCGCGGCGTAGGCCTCGACCCCAAGTACGCCGAACCGGCCAAAGTCTTCTTCGCTCTCCATACCTACTACGCACTCCTGATCAAGCTGATCGCCTCGCTGGCCGCAGCCCGCTACGCTGGCGGTGGCACTGCCCCCTTCGCCCGGATGGCGGCACAAACCTCGGAGGAACTCCGAAGGAGCTTTGCTTCTCTCGAGCACGGGGGGCTGTTCCGAGAGTACGGAATCCGCAACTTCCTGGAAGGCGACTTCTTCGGCTGGTACCTATCCGCCTGGGATGATGACCTGCACCACGAGCTTCAGCGGATGGTCCGGCGCCTCTCCGAGTACGACCCCGGCAGCCTCGAGCTGGCCCCCGAGCACGCCCGCGACCTCCTGAAGAAGCTCTATCACTACCTCCTGCCCCGGGAGATCCGCCACGACCTCGGTGAGTATTACACCCCGGACTGGCTGGCCGAGCGCCTGATCCGCCAAACCCTCGGCCGGGACCTCGGGGATTCCACGAAGCGCATCCTCGACCCCGGGTGTGGCTCCGGGACCTTCCTGGTGCTGGTGATTAACCACATCAAGCGGGAAGCCCTCCGGCGAAAGATGGGGCCAACCGAGACGCTGGATGCTATCCGTAGAAACGTCATCGGCTTCGACCTGAACCCGCTCGCCGTCATAGCGGCCCGCACCAACTACATCCTCGCACTGGGCGATCTACTCAAAGAGACGAAACACCTGGGACCTGAGGGGATTGACATTCCTGTGTACCAGTGCGATTCGGTGCTGACGCCAACTCAAGGCGAAGGGCTTTTTGATCGCGGACTCTACAAGCTCAAGACCTCGGTCGGCGTCTTCGATGTGCCGGACACCTTCGCCACCAAAGAGCGGATGGAGGCCCTGGCCAACATCCTCGACGAATCGGTAGAGGCCAGGGTTGGTGAGGAGGCTTTTCAGGAGCGGCTCGCCCGAACGGCCGATGTCTATCAGAGCGAGTTTGAAGCGGCCAGCGGAGCGCTGGTGGAGTTATATCGGCGGCTGGTCGACCTCCAAGGCCAGGGCCTTAACGGCGTCTGGGCCCGGATCATCAAGAATGGCTTTGCCCCACTGTTTCTGGAGCCCGTTCACTACATCATCGGCAATCCGCCCTGGGTCAACTGGGAGAACCTCCCCGACGAGTACCG
>JBHIAB010000261.1:0-4404 GCA_046758385.1 Methylomirabilia bacterium
TCGGCTCGCCGATGGAGACGGCGAAGCGATCCACGCTGGAGCCCAGGAGGTTCCACAGGGCCTGAAAGCCCGGCGGGCAGCCACGGATCCGCTCGAAGAGGAGCGCCGGAGCTCCGATCTCCTGGTGAGCCATGTAGGTGATCGCCCCCATCTCCTCGTTCCAGTCGACCTCTTCGGCGATGCGCCGGAGCAGGCCGATGGCTTCGACCCTCTCAATCCACTCGCGCAGGTGCCTCGGCGCGAGTCCCTCTCCCACGCTCATCTCTTCCATGTTGGAGTCCTCCAGAACGGAAAAAACTTGCGAGCCTTATACCATGCGCCCGCGGAGGCGTCAAGAGGATGACAATCCTGGACTTTGACTTTTCCCTAGCCCGAATTATGTGCATAGTATCTCCCGTGGCGAGAGATCTCTACGGGCGGGCTTGAGGGCTCCGGATGAAGAAACTCTCCACACTCGTTCTTCTGGCTGTCTCGTTCATGGTCCTGACTCCTGCCGACGGCGGGCATGAGGTGCCGGTCTACCCTTCTTATTACCCGCAGGAGATCCGGATAGAGACCGTTGACCTCGCATCGGCGGCGGGGCTCCTTCGGAAGGGTGCCATCCACGCCTACGTGGGGGATGGTCTGGTTTTTGGCGAAAAGACCCCGGACAACGTGAGCTATGTTGAGTCCCTGGGATCATACCTCGTGCTCACGGTCAACCGGGCCTCCCCGGTGCTTGACGACCGGGAAGCCCGCTGCTCCGCTGTGAGGCCGACGGTCCGGGCCTTGGCTGGAGCGACCGAAGGCTTCATCTTCCACCCGTACCCGATCACTCCGTACCACATGGACTACCTTCATCACTTCGACCTGGCGGAGGCCTCGAAGAATCTGTACCTCAGCGATGCGGGTGGTCATCCGAGCTCCGCGAGCCCTGTCCTGAAAGTGAGAGCGAAAGGCATGCTTGCAGAAACGCTCGTGCGGCCCCGGCGGCTCGAGGGCGAGACGGAGTGGGACGCGACAGTTGAGGAGATCAATGCTGGCGACCTGGTGGCCTCACACACCGTTGTCGTGAATGGCTGGCTCGGGCCCCCATGGGTGAAGGAGGGGTGGTTCCACGCACTCCTCCTTTTGGCCGAGACGGTCAGCGATGCGACCGCGAGGGAGACCGTTGAGCTGATCTCCGGGCGGCTGCGGCGAGGAGAGTACGAGAGACCGGAAGAAAAGCTCAACCTGGAACGGAACCTTGTCAGGCTGCTGACCGGCGGCTGCGAGCGGGTCGTGGTGGGGTACACCCTGAAGCGATGGTACTTCAACTCGGAGTACTCGGGAGGGGTCGAGAACATCGCCTACGACTCTCACACCGGTTTCAATTCGCCCATGTTTCTCAGGACGGTGAAGCTAAAGGACTTTCCGTGGAATGGCTGGCTGCGCCTGGGCATCAGCTCGAAGCCATTCACGGCGTGGAACCCCGTGGGCGGCTTCACGGATCCGGCCAGTCGTCTGATCTGGTTTGCGGTGGGTGACCCGGCCTTGTTCCCCGACCCCTACAACGCCGGCTGGGTTCTGAACCGGATCTCGGACGTTCAATCGACGCTCAAGGACTGACAATGCCAGAGCATCCAACGCACGGAAGGGTAAGAGCCGGAGGGACCTCCGTCCTCGTGGCGGTCTCCTTGGTCCTTGGCGCTGCCGCGCCAGCCCTCGCCCACGGGTTCGGCCGGCGCTATGACCTGCCGGTGCCGCTCTGGCTCTATGTGTCGGGAGCCGCGGCAGCCGTGGCCTTCTCGTTCGTCGTCATCGGGCTCTTTGTCCGCGGGGCGCCCGGGGTCCGCACCTATCCCCGCGTGAACCTCCTCAAGACCCCTCTCGGTCGCGTCCTCGCGCACCCGGCGATCCTCTTCCTCTTGAAACTGTTCTCGGCGAGCGTGTTCGTCCTCTTCATGCTGGCCGGAATCCTGGGAAACCAGTTCCCGATGAGGAACCTGGCTCCCACGCTGGTGTGGGTGATCTGGTGGGTGGGGCTGGCTTATGTCTCGGCCCTGGCAGGGAACCTGTGGGCGGTGATCAATCCCTGGAAGGTGCTCTTCGGATGGGCGGAGGCGCTCCACCGGCGTGTCCGGCGCGGCGGCGAGCTCTCCCTTTGCTTGCCTTATCCCGAGGCCCTGGGGGTGTGGCCGGGCCTCGCGCTGTTTGTGGCTTTCTCCTGGGTGGAGCTGGTGTGGCCGGGCCGGGCTACGCCGGCCAACCTCGCGGGGTTGGCCTTCGTCTACTCGGTCATCACCTGGACCGGGATGTTCCTGTTTGGAAAGGAGCGGTGGCTCAGGCACGGCGAGGCGTTTTCCCTGGCCTTCGGGTTGCTGGCCCGGTTTGCCCCAACGGAGATTCGGGTGGTGCGCCCGGAGGTGTGCCAGGCCTGCAGTCTCGACTGTCGGGACCGGGACGGTCAGTGCACCAACTGCGCCGAGTGTTTCGGCCGGGCGGGAGAGGCCGATCGGCAGTGGAACCTGCGCCCGTACGCCGTCGGGCTCTTGCGGAACGAGCGCGTGTCCGCCTCGATGATGGCCTTCGTGCTCGTGATGCTCTCGGCGGTCACCTTTGACGGCTTCATGGCCACCCCCGCGTGGGCGGGGCTGGAGAGGGTCTTCGACGCTCTTCTTCCCGGCCTCGGCGGTGCCGGTCTAACGATCATCCAGACGCTGGGCCTCGTGTGCTTTCCGCTCCTGTTCCTGAGCGTGTATCTCGCCGTCAGCGGGGTCATGCGCGCAGCCAGCGGCGGGCGCCTCAGCACGGGGCAGCTCGCGCGGACCTTCGCCTTCACCCTGGTCCCCATCGCGATCGCTTATCACCTCGCCCACTATCTCTCCTTCCTCGTCATCTGGGGGCAGCTCATCATCCCCCTGGCGTCGGATCCCTTCGGGTTTGGGTGGAACCTCCTCGGCACTGCGGAGTACCGGATCGACAACACAGTCGTCGGCGAGCGCTTCGCCTGGTATACCGCGGTAATCGCCATCGTGATGGGGCACATCATTGCCGTCTTCCTGGCACATGCCTTGGCTGTGCGAAGCCTGCAGGCCCGGGTCCCGGCCATCAGGAGCCAGTACGCGATGTCGGCCCTGATGGTGGGCTACACCGTGGTCAGCCTCTGGATCCTCGCTCAGCCCATCGTGGAGAGCGGCACCCCTTCTCCCACGCCTGCTGAGGCCACTCCTTCGGCAGTGGTGTGGGTTCCGCCAGACGCCCTGATTCCCGAGCCAGGGACCGGGCGGCTCCGGGAAGTCGCGGAGGAGCAGAGCGCGAAGGTGAAGCTCACCTACCGCGTGCTGACCTCCACGTTTCAGGACGGGACGCGGGTGACTCTGGCAGACATCCTCTACCCCTATGGGTTTGCGTTCCGGTGGGGCGTGCGCACCGCTCAGGACGGCCTGGCGTATGACCCCTCTATCGAGCGAACCACCGCCCTCATCAGGGAGCGGCTCAGGGGAGTGAGGGCGTTGGGAGTGGACAGGATGGCCAGGGGGTTCGGGGAGCTCAAGCTGGTCCAGGAGATGCTGATCATCGAGGTGTACATAGACTCGCCCTTTGGAGATCCGCAGCAGGTGGCCTCGTTGGCGCCTCCGTGGAGCAGCCTCCCATGGCACGTGATCGTCCTGATGGAGGAGGCGGTGATCCGGGGATGGGCCGCGTTCTCGAGGGAAGAGGCGCAGCGCCGGGGCGTGGAGTGGCTGGACCTCGTGCGTGGCGAACGGGTGAAGGCTCAGATGGCGTCGCTGGTTGAGGAATTTGAACGCCAGGGGTATATCCCGGATTCCTTGACGGAGTCTCTCGCCGTAGAGGAGGCGCGTGAGCGATGGGCTGCGCTCGGCTCATTCTACAAAAAGTACGGTCACTTCCTGGTCACGAACGGCCCGTACATCCTGGAGAAATGGTCAGAGGAGTCTACGGTCCTCCGGGTGTTCAGGGACCTGAGTTACCCCCTGGGCGTGGGGTCCTACGACGCCTACCCGATCCCCCACCGGGCGTACATCTCGGAGGTCGAGATCGGCGAGAGCGGGCTGAGAATCCATGCCGAGGTCGAGAGGGTTCAGAAATTTCAGAGGACCTACGAGATCGTCCGGGAACCGCTCCGACAGGCCTCCTCAGGCCTCCGGCCCCGGGAGGTCCCCGTATGCCGCTATGTGGTGGTCGGCTCTGACGGAGCGGTGCTGATGACGGGCCTCGCCCGGTTCGGAGAGGACAAGGTGTTTGTCGTGGACCTCGAGGACAGACTCGAGCCGGGCTCCTATACCGTCCTGACGGCGCTCTATTTGAACGGGAACTACATGAATCCAGACATCAAGCGCGTCCCCTATCGGGTCGGAGGGAGTTCCTGAGGCACCCCGCGCATGCATTGTCGGAGAACAGACCACGCTTCGAGCGCCGGCG
>JBHIAB010000262.1:0-4352 GCA_046758385.1 Methylomirabilia bacterium
CCGCCTGACCGCCCAGGCCGTCAAGGCCTTTCTCGAGGCGTTTGACCCGCTCGGGTACGCCCTGGACTCGCTCGTCAAGTCCGGCTACATTCTGCGGATCTACGTAACGGCGAAGGACAGTGGGTCCGGCGACTCCATCACCTATCTCATCGAGGTGGACGGGGGGCCGCGGGAAGAGCCGCAGGAGTGGAGCGCTGGGGACAGGACTTTTCTCCAGCGCCTTCGGATACGGGTGGACCCAGTGGATCGGCGCGGGCCGGGCAGAGGAAAGGTCGTCTTCCTCAACTTCTGGGCGACATGGTGTCCCCCCTGCCGCGTGGAGATGGCTTCTATGGAGCGGCTCCACCGAGAATTCAAGGACCGAGGGCTGGCAGTTCTGGCCGTGAACTTCGAAGAGAGCCCCAAGCAGGTCGCGCGGTTCATGAAAGACTTTCAGCTCAGCTTCCCGACGGTGTTGGACGTGGACGCCACGGTGGCGCTCCGCTACAAGGTGCAAGGGCTCCCTATGACCTTCTTCATCGACCGGAACGGCAAAATGGTCGGAAGCGCCACCGGGGCCCGGGACTGGGCGAGTCCCGAGGCCAAGGCCCTGATCCGGAGCCTTCTCGATGCTCGCCCGCACTCGCTCAGCAGCCCTGTCTTCTCAGCGGGTAGAGCAACAAAGGAGGCTAGCTTGCTTGTTCGCCCAACATATGCACGTTTGTGTCCCATATTGACAGGACGCCAGCAGGCCAGGGCCCTGTGTAGCTGCTTGCTTAATCCGGGTAGTCCGCCGGTGAGCCTGAGGGAGACCTGAGACAACGCATGGAGAGCGCGGCCCAGCTTACCTATCTGGTGGCCATGGCGGGAGGGGTGCTTTCCTTCCTCTCCCCCTGCGTGCTCCCGCTCGTCCCCTCCTACCTCTCGGTTATCACCGGGATGTCTATCGGCGAGCTGAGCGCTGGAGCGAGCGTCCACGGAAACCGTTGGCGGGTAGCGCTGTACGCCCTCGGCTTCATCGCCGGGTTTTCGGTAATCTTTATGGCCCTCGGAACCTCCTTCAGTGTGTTTGGTCAGCTCCTCTTGGGGAACCTGCAGGTCGCGCGCCGGGCGGCCGGTCTCCTCATCCTCCTGTTCGGGCTCCATCTCACCGGAGTTCTCAGGGTGCCGCGCCTGCTCCGGGGGTGGCGCTTCGACCGGCGACCGGCGCACGCGAGTGTCCCCGGGGCCTTCGGCCTCGGCGCTGCCTTCGCTGTCGGCTGGACGCCGTGCATCGGCCCCGTGCTCGGCTCGATCCTCTTCCTCGCCGGCACGGCGGACCAGGCCGGACGCGGTACGGCGCTGCTCGCAGCTTACTCCCTGGGTCTTGGCATCCCGTTCTTTCTGAGCGCCTTGGCGCTCGGCAGCTTTCTCAGGTTTTTCCAGCGGTTCCGGTGGGCTCTGCCGTGGGTGGACCGGAGCGCGGGACTTCTGCTGATCGTGATGGGGGTCTTGGTGTTCACCGGGTACATGACAATCCTCAACAGCTACCTGATCAGCCTGACGCCGGCCTGGCTCTGGAAATATCTCTAAGCCAGGGGGAGAGAGGACCGGTTCAGGGTCCGTGAGGGCCAGAGGAGGAGAGCCATGAACAGAGCGTTAGCCGTGTCTCGATGGGTTGGAAGCCTACTCGGGCTAAGCCTGATGAGTTTTCTGCTCGTTGCCCAGGCTAGAGCCGCCCTCAGCGACTGGGAGGCGCTTCGCGTCGCGCGTGCGGGCAAAAACACGGCCGCCCCAAACTTCACGCTGGAGGACCTGAACGGGCAGAAGGTGAGCCTGGGCGACTATCGGGGCCAGCCGGTCCTGCTGAACTTCTTCAAAAGCTGCGTCCCGTGCAGCAAGCAACTGCCGACCATCGCCCGGGCCTACCGCGAGTTCCGGCGCAAGGGTCTGGCCGTCTTGGCGGTGAACGTCTTCGAGGGCAGGAAGCGGGCGGCGGCCTTCGTGGAGGGGATGAACCTGAACTTCCCGGTGCTCATTGATGCCGACGGGCGAGCCGCCTCGTCCTACGGGCAGTTCGGTGATCCGACCACGTACCTGATCGATCGGGACGGGCGCATAGTGGGAAAGATCTACTCCGGGGCCTAGCGCCAGGAGCTCGCCGATCGATCATCTTTCCCTCCTTCACTTCTGGACGAAGTCCCTGATGGGTCGGGGGCATTGCCATGGGTGATCGTCGATGTGGCAGAACCCTCGCCGCGCTTGTCCTCGTTGGCGCCGCGCTCACCGGTTGCGGCCGGAGCCCGGCGTCGCCGGCGCCCGACGTGGTGGCCACGTACACGGGGGGGCAGGTCACGGTGGACCAGGTGCGTCGGCTCGTCTAGCGGGAGCTCCAGGGGCTTCGGGTGATTGTCGGGGACACGCTGCAGGCCGTGACGCCCGAGAACCTCTCACTGGAGATGTACCACGGTCTGGTCCGGGAACTGGTTCTGGACGCCATGGTCCGCCAGCTGATCGAGGAACGCCAGCTCGACCGACGAGAGAGCATCCGGCACGTCCTCAGGCACGGGGAGGAGGAGGTCGCCCTGAGCCAACTGCACGGCGACGTGCACGCCAAACAGATCCAGGTCCCCGAGCAGGACGTGTTCCGCTACTGCGAGGCCAACCGGACCCAGTTCGGCGACCGGCTGTTCTCCGAAGTCCGGGACGAGGTGCGAGCGCGGCTTCTCCGGACGAGGGGCGGATGCCTTTCGGGACGTTGCGAGCGCCGGCGAGGATCGGGCCCGGGCCATCAGTCAGGCCCAGGGCGTCCGCAACAGCGTGATTCCCGAGGCCCGCGGGGGGGCGGAGCGCCTCCTCCGCGAAGCGGAATCGTACAGGGCCGAGACGCTGAGCCGGGCCCGTGGAGAGGCGGGCAGCTTTCTCGCTGTCTTGAGGGAGTATCGCCAGGCAGGCGGCGATGTGACGCGCCAGCGACTGTACATGGAAACCATGGAAAAGGTTCTCTCCCGGGTGAAGAAATACGTGATCAGCTGCCGAGAGGGCGGGAGCGTGCAACTGCGGATCCTTGAGGGCAGGCCGAATGCGACCCGCTAATACCGTACGCGTGGTCCGTGGAGATGTCGCGACTGGTGCGGCCGTGAGCGTGAGACCTCCGCGCTGACGATGTACCCGCTCCTCTTGAGGCTGGGGCCGTTCGCCCTGCGCACGGCAGGGTTGGTCGCCATCGGGGCCATTATAGTGACCTCGATGCTCGCCGCCCGGGAGATCCGCCATCGAGGCTATCCGCCGGTCCTCGTCTACGATGCGATCACCCCTGTGCTGTTGGCGGGGCTCGCAGGGGCCCGGCTCGCCTATGTGCTGCTCTTCGATCCGGCCTGGTACCTTAAGCGCTACGGGCAGCTGAGCATGGAGGGCGGAATGAAAAAGGGGATGGTGTTTCCGCTGCTGGTGCTGGTGGCGGTCGTGGGAGGCCGGCTGCCGGCGCGGGCCGAGCCCGTTACGCCTCAGCTGAGGACGGTGCTCCGAGAGCTCCGCGTCCAGTTGCCGAAAAGGCCCCTACCAGCGCCTCCCTTCAGCCTTCCTGACCTCAACGGGGCTCAGGTGGACCTCGCTCATTTGGAGGGCCGGGTGGTCATGCTCTACTTCTGGACGACCTACTGACCATATTGCACGAGGGAGTTGCCCTCGATCAACCGGCTCTACGGGGAGTACGAGGCGCGAGGTTTCGAGGTACTCCTGGTGAACATGGGGGAACGGGAGGGGCACGTTCGTTCGACCGCGAAGACGCGTGGGTATCGGATGCCCATCCTGCTCGACTCCTGGGGAGAGGTGAGCCGGGCTTACGCGGTTACCGGGACACCCACGGTCTACCTGATCACCCGAAAGGGGCTGATCGCGGGTCGGGCCATCGGCATGCGGGACTGGGCGGGTTCCAAAGGCCGGGCCGTGCTGGAAGCGCTCCTCGACGAGCAGCAACAGCCTTGATCCGAAGGCACCCTTGAACATCGTAGACGCGCTACATGCGTGGTGAGTCGGGGCCGGAAGGAGTTGCAGCAACAGAAACAAGTCGAACGCCACCAGCGCCGCCAAACCCGGTTGATCAAGAAACGGCTGACCTGGGGCGCGCTGAGCCTGATCGTCGCCGCTGGGCTCGGGTGGCTCGGGTACTCGGTCGTGACCGCCAAGCGACTCCCTCCCACCGGGATCGCCGACCATTCGGAAGAGGTGCCTGCCGGCCACATCCTGACGACCCCGATGCCCCGCCGAATTCAAAAGCACATGCTGGAGCATGCCGACGGCGGGAGCCGGCCCGGGGTGATCATCAACTATAACTGCGTGAAGTTTCGCTGCCCTGGCGGGATGATCGATCGCCTGGCTGGCGTGGCGCGCGG
>JBHIAB010000263.1:0-4287 GCA_046758385.1 Methylomirabilia bacterium
CACAGCACCCATGAGCTGTAAGCGACGATTGTACCGCTCCAGCCGGTCGAGGCGTGCCCCACAGTCCTCGCAGAACCTCACGCCTTCGCGGTTCGGGGCCTGGCACCGGGGACACTTCATGCTGAGGCCTCCACTTGCTGGCCGGTGAAGTGAGGAGATGCTGCGCCAAGGGTAGCCCGGGGAACCCAAGAGGGTCAAGCGCCGCCTCGACAGTGTGCTGGTGCAGTGCCGCCTCGACAGCATTGGCTTGACAGCCGCCAAGTGACTCCCTAGAGTCCTCCACAAGGAGGCGGACACTGCTAGATTGTGCCGCCAACGAGACAAAGCGCCGCGTGCCTAGGATGAAGGAGGAGCCCGTGATTGAGCGGCTGCCGGAACTGGTCAATGGTGATGCGGCGCTGGTGCGGCGCGGCCGGTATTTCACCGCCGACTTCCTCGTCGCTGTCGGGTCCGACGAATACCTGGTGTGCGTCGTCGAGGGCCGCATCCAGGCGGTCGAGCGTGGGCCCTTCCTCATGCGCTCCTGGACCTTCGCGATCCGGGCTCCTGCCGAGGCCTGGGCGCGCTTCTGGGAGCCCCTGCCCGCACCCGGCTATCACGATCTCTTCGCCATGACCAAGAGCGGCGTGGCACGCATCGAGGGCGAGCTGCATCCCCTCATGGCCAACCTGCGTTTCGTCAAGGAGCTGCTCGAAGCCCCGCGCTGGATGGTGGCCCGGGCCGCGCGCGCCGGGAGCACGGCCCATGCCTGAGCTCGAGCCCATCATCGGCCGCTACCTGAACCTCGCGATCGGCGGCCGCGACTACCGCATCTACTTCGAAGAGGCCGGCCAGGGCATCCCGCTCGTCTGCCTGCACACCGCGGGCGCTGACAGCCGCCAGTACCGTCACCTGATGGTCGACACAGCGGTCACCGAGCACTTCCGCGTTATCGCTTTCGACCTGCCCTGGCACGGCAAGTCCAACCCGCCGCGCAGCTGGCAGAATGAGGAGTACCGCCTCACGACGGAGAGCTACACCGAATCGGTGATGGCCTTTTGCCGCGCTTTCCAACTCGAGCAGCCCGTAATCATCGGCTGCTCCATGGGCGGCCGCATCGTGCTCCAGCTCGCGCTTCTACACGGCCACGAGCTGCGCGCCGTGATCGGCCTGGAAAGCGCCGACCACCAGGAGCCCTGGTACGACACGAGCTGGCTGCACCGCCCCGACGTGCACGGCGGCGAGGTTTCCGCGGCGCTGATTTCGGGCCTCATGGCCCCGCACAGCCCGGACGAGACGCGCTGGGAGACCCTGTGGCAGTACATGCAGAGCGGGCCCGGCGTATTCAAGGGAGACCTCTACTTCTACCGGGTCGATGCCGACTTCCGCGACCGAATAGACAATATCGTCACCGCACGCTGTCCGGTCTATCTGCTCACCGGTGAGTACGACTTCTCCTGCACGCCCGAGGACACGCGGCGCACCGCCGAGAAGATCCCGGGCGCCACCGCGATCATCATGGAAAAGCTGGGGCACTTCCCGATGAGCGAGAACCCGGCACAGTTCCGGCGCTACATCCTGCCAGTGCTCGACAAGATCCGGCAGAGGGAAAAGTGACAAGCGCTGTCATATTTGCGAAAATGTGTACCAAAAGTTGGAACGGCACTAAGCGTGTGAAGGAGTGACGTGGCGACAAACGAAAGGACGAGAGCGGAGTCGGGGAGGCGATTTCGCTCCCCACGCCTGAGGTCAGGCAATCAGATGCTTGTGGACGCGGCGCTACGGGCCGGGTGCCGCTTCTTCAGCGGCTATCCCATCACGCCGGCCTCGGAGATCTACCGCGAGATGACCACGCGACTGCAGCAACGCGGCGACGTGGCGGTCGGCGCCCCCGACGAGATCTCCGCCCTCTGTTACTGTGTCGGGGCCTCGCAGCGGGGCTTCAAAGCCATGACTGCAACCGCGGGGCCCGGCTGGGCGCTGATGGTGGAAGGGCTCCAGTATGCCCTGATGACCGAGACCCCGGTGGTGGTCGCCTTCGTCCAGCGGCTCGGCCCCAGCACGGGCGGCTCGACGCAAGGGGCGCAAGGGGATGTCCTGCTGGCCGAGTACTGCTCCTCCGGCGGGTACACGATTCCCGTGTTCTGTCCCAGCACGCCCCTCGAGTCCTTCGCCCTGACGGTCCACGCGTTCAACTGGTCGGAGGTCCTCAGGAGTCCGGTGGTCCTGCTCAGCGACAAAGAGGTCGCGATGACCTATGAGGCCGTGGATGAGGCAGAGCTTCCGGACCTTCCGCTCTGGGCCCGGCCAACGCCGGCCGAAGGTCCCTATCGACCGTTCGGTTTTGGCGCTCTCCACGAGGTGCCGGCGTTTGCACCTCTGGGGGGTCCTCAAAAGGTGACCCTGACCGGCTCCGCCCATAATAAGGACGGCTTGCTCCGGAAGAATGACCCCGAGACCCTCGAAGTGCTGCGTCACCTACACGCGAAGATCGAGGCGCGGGCGCTCGAAATGGCCATGGTGACAGGCGATCTCGAGGAAAACGCGGAAGCGCTGGTGATCAGTTACGGCATCACGAGCCGGGCTGCCCGCGAGGCCGTGCTGCGAGGGAGGATGATGGGGAAACGGCTCTCGTCCCTAGGGCTCCTGACCCTCTTCCCCGTTCCGACTGAGGCGATTCGGCGCGCGGCCCAGACCGCCAAGCGGGTGGTGGTCGCTGAGGAGAACCTCCCCGGGCTCTACCGAAGGGTCTTGGCTGCGGCGCTTCCCGGCAGAGAGCTGGTCGGAGTGAACAAGCTCGGCGGGATGATCCGACCAGGGGAAATCCTGGAGGTGCTATGAAGGAGAGTGAGGAGCGCGACTCCTACCTGGGTGAGCGGCCCTTTCCCTACTGCAAAGGATGCGGGCATGGCCTCGTGGTCAGGCGCCTGAACGAAGCGCTCATGCGCCTCAAGCTGGACCCCGGCGAGGTGGTCCTCACCAGCGACATCGGATGTGTCGGCCTTGTGGACCATCTGTTCCCCAGCGTGCACACCGTCCACACCATCCACGGGCGGTCAACGGCCGTCGCCGCGGGGGCGGTTCTGGCAGACACCTTGCTGGGCCAGGCGCAGATGAAAAACATCGTGATGATCGGCGACGGGGGCGCCACCATCGGACTGCTTCACCTCACCCAGGCGGCCCTCATGAACGTGGACCTCACCATCTTGCTCCACAACAACATGCTGTACGGGATGACGGGCGGGCAGCACTCCGCCCTCACGCCTGCCGGGTTTATCACCACCACGACGCTCTCCGGGAACTGGGTGCCGCCGCTGGATATGGAACAGTTGTTGATGGCCTGTCAGGGCGGGTTTTTCGCGCGGCAGCTCGCGACCGATCCGGCGCTGGCCGACGTCATCGTCGAGGCCATCCGGTACCCCGGCTTCGCCCTGGTAGAGGTTCTGGAGCTATGCACGGGCTACGGGGTCCCGCTGAACGAGATGGATGGCAAATCATTGCGGAGGATGGCGGAGGCCAACGGACGACAGTTGGGCCTCAGAATCAGGCGGACCGACCGGCGTCCTTTCCATGAACTGTACCGGGAAAGGTTCCCTGCAGCGGCGTCCCAAGGGGAGGCGGAGGGAGCCGAGGCGCGTCCCGCCCCGACCTTTCCCCATCGTCTCTCGCGCCCGATGGGGATCGTGATCGCAGGAAGCGCAGGGGAGCGCGTCCAAACAGCCGCAGCGATCCTGTGTCAGGCAGCCCTCCTCTCCGACCTTTGCTGCACCCAGAAGAACGACTATCCCACCACCGTCGGATCGGGCTTTTCACTCTCTGAGGCGGTGCTGAGCCCCGAGGCCATCCTCTCCACAGGCATCGAGCGTCCGGATGCCATCGTGATCGCCTCGCTGGACGGGTTACGGGAGGTCCGGAGCCGGGGAGATCTCCAACGTCTGACTTCCCCGGGAATGGTGATCGCAGACGAGAGCGTTGCCGCTGAGCTGCCCGGCGACCGCACACTGTCCCTTCCGCTGCGCCAGGCGCTGTCCCCCAAGATAGCCGCCTGGGGGGGCGTCACCGCGCTGATCCAGCAGACGGGGATCCTCGACAAGGAGACGCTCCTCGAGGCGCTCGAAATCATCGTCGGGAGGGAGGCGGCAGCCTTCCGTCAGGCGGTCGAGACTGCTTGGGGCTGAGGGGTTCTCTTTCGTGGCGCTGAGGGACTCGCCTCGCCCGGACAAACGGCAGGCGAGGCGGGCCCCGAGCCTAATTGCTCGTTTCCGTCTCCGCCTTCTGCAACCAGAGTTGCATGCCCATCTCGCGGTA
>JBHIAB010000264.1:0-4267 GCA_046758385.1 Methylomirabilia bacterium
GGCGTTGCCATGGGGCGGCGTGTTGGCATCTTTGTCCCGAGATCACTCCAAATCGCGACGGTTTATTTTAGAAAAGCCTCGGTTAGAAGAGAGAGAGGGGATTCAAGCACAGGAAGGGGGTGTCCTGGATGGTCTCGCCCGGTGGGATCACGACAAAGTCGTCCGGGGGCCATGGACCGCAGAGGAGGCGCTGGATGTAATCGAGGGAGCCCCTCATCTCCTCGTAGGCGATCCCGTAGAAGGCGGCCATCTCCCGCGCAAAGGTCCGGTATTCGTCCATCGCCCACAGTCCATGGTCGATGATCACGACCCGCTGGTAGTGCTTCATGATCTCCTTGGCGACCCAGGTCGCGGTCTCCTCGTCGTACTGCTTCAGGTACTCGTTCTTGTACTCGGAGTACGGCGTTTTGCCGTACGCGATCCAGCCTCGGGTGAGGTAATAGGTCCCCGGGAACCTGGCCGCCTGCTCCTCATAGACCCTCCGGGAGCCCATGAGCATGGCGATGCAATCGTGAACTCTAGGGATGACCAATCGACAACGGTTGGCCCGAAGCCCCACGACACCATTGCCACACAGGCCGTAGCCCAGAATGATCGCGTCCACTCCGTCCGGGGAGCGGTCGATCTCTTCCTGGATGACCGACGGCATCCTCCCCGGCGTCCGGTGGTAGCCTTGCGCGAGGAACCGATACTCGAGGCCCGGCTCATCGAAGCAGAGGAACTCGTCCTTGAAGACCTCACAGGCGATGACGAGGCGTCCCAGGCGGTCGGGACAGAGGCTGTCGCCGGTGTCGGACCCAGCAACCATGGTCCGCCCTATCGCCGATACTCCAAGGCAGCCTCGTACATCGCCACGACGTTCTCCGGCGGAACCTCCGGCTGAATGTTGTGGACAGCAGAGAGGACATACCCGCCCCCGTCAGCCAGATCCTCGATCCGCCGCTGCACCTCCTCCCGGACCCCCTGGGGAGTCCCCAGGGGGAGGACTGTCTGGGTGTCGACCCCGCCCCAGAAGGCTAGCTCCCGGCCGAACTCCCGCTTGAGGCGCTTGGCATCCATCTCTGCCGCCGAGACCTGGATCGGGTTCAGGGCGTCGATCCCCACCTCGATGAGATCCGGAATCAGAGCGTAGACCGAGCCGCAAGTGTGGAAGAGGATTGGCTTCCCATGCCGCTTGACGGTGTCGGCCATCCGCTTGTGCCTGGGCTTGATCACGCGCCGGTAGAGCTCTGGTTGGATCAAGCACGCCTTCTGGGTGCCGACGTCATCGCCGTAGATCACCAAGTCGACGTGTTCGCCGGCTTCGCCCAGGGCCCGATCTGTGATCTGGATCCAGAGCTCGACCACGCGGTCCATCAGAGCCTCGGCGAAAGCCGGGTTGATCAGGAGATCCTCCAGCCACTCGCCGTAGCCCCGGACGAACTGGCACTGGTGGACGGGCCCCACCCCTAGGTTGAGCACCACCGCGTAATCGGTCTTCTGGTGAAGCTCGCTGGCCCGCTCTCGAAGGCCCCGGTACCGCCCGGGGTCGGCGGGATCGGGCCACACGACGCGGTCCAAGTCGCCGACGGTGGGCTCGTCGAGATGGTAGAAGGGGCCGTCGGTGCTGATGTAATGGGCTCCCTCGGGTCGCGTCCAGGTCACGCCCCACTCGTCGACGAGGGCATGACGGGAGAGCTCACGTTCGGGCCGGCCGTCCGGACTTCCCAGGACGAGGGGCCGTGCGTCCGCGTCGAAGCGATGGAGAATCGCCGCGTCGGGGATGACGGTGGACGAGCGCGTGGCGAAGGTGGCCGGCGGAGGCTCCGATGGGAGGCCCAGGTGCGTTCTCATGCGCGCGTGAGCCTGGGCGGTCATGGTGGTGGCAAGGGTGGACCCCAGATCACGAGGCAGCCGGTCCGGAGTCTTGTGGCTCAGAGTCGCGAGGATGCGTTCCCGATGCGTCATCGTTTCTGCCCCCCTTCGAGCAGCCTCCGGGAGTGACTACCAGCCTCGACGCGCCGTGTTTGACCGGCTCCGGACAGGTCAAGCGAAAGCCAGCAGTTCCTTCGCCTTCTCCACGGCCACGGTGGCGTTCTCGGCGTACGCGTCCGCTCCAATCGCGTTGGCGAAGCGCTCGGTGAGCGGGGCTCCCCCCACCATAACCTTGACCTTTTCCCGCCCGCCGGCCGCCCTCAGGGCCTTGATGGTCCCTTCCATGTTTGGCCGGGTGGTGGTCAGGAGAGCTGACATCCCGAGGATCTGGGCGCCCTGCTCCTTGACCGCCTGGACAAACCGCTCCGGCGCCACATCGTTCCCGAGATCGACGACCTGAAACCCGGCCCCCTCGAGCATCATGCTCACGATGGTCTTGCCGATGTCGTGAAGGTCCCCCTTGACGGTGCCGATGACGACCTTCCCCACCGGCTCGGCCCCCGTCTCGGCCAGCCTGGGCTGGACAATTGCCAACCCGGCTTTCATCGCCTTTGCGGCGACGAGGACCTCGGGCACATAGACTTCGTTGTTCTTGAACTGCTCGGCGATGACGGCCAGCCCGGCCATCAGCCCGTCGCTCAGGAGAACATAGGGAGAGAGGCCGCCATCCAGCGCCTCGTGGGCGAGCCGGGCGCATTCCTTGGCACCCCCCCGGGTTACCGCGTCGGCCACCATCCTCGGCTCAACCATTCCCTCTCCTCCCGCGCCTTTCCGCATCTCGCCCCCGTCGTCGGAGCGAAACCAGGTTACCCAAGCGTATCGTCCTGGCCGTCCTTCATCAGAGCGAGATCGGCTGCTCCTCTGATGGCCGAGTCTATTTCAGACTCGACGGGGGACCGACACGCTTATGACATCATAGAGGGCCTTATCGATCCTCGGGCCCGGGACGAACTTGGTGCCGACCGGTTCTGTCCCGCCCGCTGCGTCATTGTTGGGGAGAATGGGGCGATCAACAAGGGCGCCGAATGGTTGTGCTGGGACCCGATCTAGGCGCATCACGGCCTCCCCTTTGGGCCGAACGGTTGGGTTGTGGAGGAGACTCTATGCCGCTGGCTAGCGGCTGTCAAGGCGGCGCATCGGGAGCTCGGCTACGTTGAGGAGAAAAACGCCGCCTTTGAGAGTAGATCTGCGGTATGGAGCGATGGGGAGCTTCCCGAGCGCGCGGCCGAGCTGGTCCGTCGGACAGTCGGCCCGGTAGTCGCAAGTGGGCGGTCAATTTTTCGGGCACTTACGAGGCTGAAATGGCCGAAACACGTTGACACTACAGCACAATTTGGCTAGCATGAAACGGTGGTTCTGACCCGTGTTCCCGCCAGCTCGTTTGCCTCGAGGACCTAATGATCCGAAGCATGACTGGGTACGGGCGCGCCGAGGTGGTCAGGGAGAGAATCGCCGTGACGGTTGAGGCGCGGTCGCTGAACCACCGGCACCTCGATATCTCCGTCAAGCTTCCTCGCTCGCTTGCCAGCCTGGAACTTGAGGCCCGCCGTTTAATCCAGGGGCATCTCCAGCGCGGACGTGTCGATGTGACGGTGGAGCTCCGGGCGGTGGGGTCGGCAGCGGAGCCGGTGAAGGTCGACGGCGCACGCGCTCGAGAGTACGCGGAGGCTGTGCGGCAGGTGGCCGCTGACCTGGGTCTTCCCGGGACGGTAAGCCTGGACTGGCTTCTGGGACGCCCCGGGGTTCTCCTCCTAGAGGAGTCTGAGCCGTTCCCGGTCGAGGAGAGCTCGCCGCTGCTGGCCGAGGCCCTCACACGCGCCCTGGCAGCACTGTCGGCGCGCCGCGAGGCGGAGGGCGAGGCGCTCCGGGAGGCGCTGAGGACCCTCCACGAGTCGCTGGTTGCTCAGGTGGAGCGGATCATGACCCGGGTGCCCCTCGCGCAGGCCCACAAGAAGGAGCGGCTTGGCGAACGGGTCAGGGCCCTCCTCGGGGACATCACCATGGACGAAGGTCGCCTGGCCACGGAGGTCGCGCTCTTGGCGGAGCGGGCTGACATCACCGAGGAGTTGACCCGACTTCGCGCTCATCTCGACCAGTTCGCGGGCCTGGTGAAGGAGGGCGGGGGCGTTGGCCGGACCCTGGATTTTCTCATCCAGGAGATGAACCGGGAGACTAACACGGCGGCCGCCAAGGCGGATGACATCGAGATCTCGCAGGCGACCATCGCCGTCAAGGGGCTCCTGGAGAAGCTCCGGGAGCAGGTTCAGAACATCGAGTAGCGGATGCGTCGCGACGACCAAATGGAGCCCCATGATTTGGAGTGATCAAGCAGGCCACACCAGGCATGCGCCGG
>JBHIAB010000265.1:0-4184 GCA_046758385.1 Methylomirabilia bacterium
CAACTTGTTGCGCCGACTGTTACCTGCTTGCGTTTACGACAACCACCGCGACTGCGCGCAGTGCGAAAGCCGTCACAAATAGTTGAAACGGCACTAGTCTGTTTTTCTGGAGGGTGGCGGCCCGATATCGAGAGAGGCTGTCGGGCTCGCGAGAGTGGCGCCAGGCCCGCGCGCGACCACACTCTGCTACAGCAGTGCTCGCTGGCCGCGGGGGCGCCTAAGGAGAGTCAGAGTGCCGACTTCCGGTAGGCCCGTTTGGCCGTGATCTTCCCGTCCCTGAGCGTGAGAATGTCGCAGCCATGGGCCTCGAACCGTGTGCCGTCGGGGCGGGTGCCGCTCGTCACCCATTCCACCATGAACTGCTTGATGAATGCTTCGCCGTCGAAGTCCACGGGCCGGCCTCCGTCATTTCAGCTCAACGCCAGGCAGTCCTGCTGGCGGATGATCGCGAACCCTATGGAACGCAGATCATCCTCGATGCCCGGCTGCCCCCGGCGATCGGCCCCGCGTCGCTCAGGCTCCTGCACATGCAAGTACCGTCGCCGCTCTCCGCTTCGCCGATCAAACAGCATCCGGACCTCCTTGTCCCCTGCCAGATTTCTGGCCAGATAGTAGTAGAGGTCGGGCTGGTCTCGCGCCACGACGCACAGGTACTGCTCCATGTCCCTCCCAGTGTTGTTCCGGATCGGTCCGATGTCAACTGGTCATCAACGAGCGGGGCCCCCTGCTACGCTCTCGGCAATAAGGGCGTCGGCTCCCTGTCAGGCTTGAACCTCACCGTCATCCGAATTCCCTGGCCAGGCGCGGCAAATCACCCCAGGGAAGGACGCCGGAGAATCCGAAAGATGACTATGCTCACTGGCAGGGCGGCCACTGTGGGATAATTCATAAGGGCCTGCCCCCAGGGGCCCGTGGCAGCTCCCAATCGACCAAGCACCGTGAGCGCCAGAAAGACGCTCACGCCTGGGGCCATCCCCAGGGTCGCAGCCCACGGCCGCCCGGCCGGGACTCCTACCCAGGCCAACGGGGCCAGGGTTGATGCGCCCAGGCCCAGGGCGACCAGGAGTAGCCTCCAGGGCGCCAGCGGCCAGAGGCTTCCCAGAGTCAGCACCCCCACCATCATGATCCAGAGCCCACGCTCGTCCTCGCTGCCGGGGAGTAGCTCCTTCAAGGCCACAGCGCTCGCCAGCAAGGCAAGAAACCCGCCGAAGACCAGAAACCCTTCCAGGGCCGGACCCCATGGGCTATGCGGGAAGATCAGGCGCGGAAGCTCGAAGAGCTCCTCGTGAGTCAGGCCACCGAGGAAGACTTCCGGGGTGGTAGAGATCGTGTATATGGCCCAGCCCTCGGCCCAGAAGAGGGCCGTGAGGCAGCCGGTCCCTGCGAGGATCGCCCTCAGGCGCGAGACGCGGACCGAGCGTCCATGGTTCAGGAGTGCGGCAGCCCCGCCCAGAATAGTCAGGCCGACGCCCAGAAGGGAGAGGAGTCCGGGCCCGGGCGGATCCATGGGCGGGTCAGCCCAGCGGACTCCCGACTCAGGGGCGCCAGGCACACGCTTGTTGGCCTCAAAGCGAAGTCGACGTTCGGGGTCCAGAAGCAGCCGGTCGCCCGGCCGCACGATCACCGATTGACCGGGCTTGAGCCCCCACTCATGCACTTGCGGGCGCGGGCGATCGCTGACAACAATCCGGAGCGGCCCCTCGCTCAGCGCGGTGATCCTATGCTCCTCGTCGAAGCGGAGTGTCTGGGTCCCCCGCCGCGCCTGGACTGGCCGCCCTTCCACTACCCAGGGGCTCCGAGGGGAGAAGCGGAAGGCCTGTCGGGAAGCCACGTCGATCCATGCCTCATGTGGGAACCAGCCCAACCGGCCGGCAATGAGTACCAGGGGAACGACAAGGGCGAGCAGGGCCAGCGGCAAGAACGCCGGCCGCCGCCGCCGACCTGGGGTGACGGCCACAACGAGGATCGCGCCTCCCCCGGCCAGGAGGATCCCCGACAAGCGTGGGAGCCCGAGCCAGCGGGCCAGGTCGCCGGCCAGCAGCAAGTTCGTCCAGAAGATGAGACCGACGACGAGAATCCGCAGAATGCCCGGGACGACGAGGGCTGGTGCCGGACGGGCGGGGGGCCGCGAGGCAACGAGGAAAGCAAGCAACGGGGCCACGACCACGAGGAGCCCGATCCAGAGCCCTTCGCGCGCGTCGGACAGAAGCCGCACCGGAATGGACAGAAGGAGGGAGGGGACGAGCCAGGCGGCGATCCGCCCTGCCACGGGTGACGGCGTGCCCGGCCGGGACGACTTCAGGCACGAGAGCGCCAGGAGCACTGCGAGGAGGGGGGCCAGCACGCCGGCGTACCACCAGGCGACACTGACCTGTCCCACCCGAACGTCGCCCAGGCGAAGCGGGGGGAGCAGGAGTAAGGGGTAAAGGGCCAGCAGCACCAGCAGCCCCCCCACCCCCAGTTGAGCCCTTAGCCCGATGGAGGCGGGGACGCTCCGGGGAGAAGGCGTCAAGCGACGGGCGGACTGGCGCCGAGCCGCGCTTCGATCTCCTGAGCGGCGGCGACCACCAGGGGCGCGACCTCGTTCCTCATCCGCTCGAGAGAAAAGCGCATGGCCGGCCCGCCGACCTCGATGGCTCCCAGCGGGTGCCGGGTCGGATCATGGACCGGCGCCGCCACCGACCGGACGCCGACCTCGCACTCTTCATCGTCTACAGCGAATCCTTCGGAGACGATCCCGGCAAGCTGATCGAGCAGTCCAGCGGGAGCCTCGGGGCCCAGCACGGACTCCTGCTGCTCTCGAGGCAGCGAGGCTAAGAGCGCCTTGCCGGCCGCCGTGCACCAAGCTGGCAAGGATCGACCCAGCCGCGGGGCGACCCGAACCGCCTGCTCGGACTCCACCACGTCCACGTACACGGCTGAGCCCCGCTCCAGGAGCCCCAGGTAGACGGTCTCCCCGCACTTCTGGCCTAGGGCTTCGAGCGAGGCATGCGCCTGGCGCCTGAGGTCTAGGTGGTGGAGGAAGACCCTGGCCAGCTGGAAGGTCTTCGCGGAGAGCCGGTAGCGCTCCGTCTCCCTGTCCTGCTCGACGTAGCCTCGGGTTTCGAGGGTCGCGAGGAGACGGAAGACGTTGTTCTTGTGCAGCCGGAGTTTCTGGGAAAGGTCCGTCACCCCCAGGCTCCCCTCCTTGAGGGTAAAGGCCTCCAGGAGGTCCAAGGCGCGGCTAACGGACTGAATCAGATAGTCAGATTTGGCCTTTTTGCTCATGCCCTTCCCGCCCTCCAAGGGCACAAGCTATTATAAAATCGTGTGTTGATTCCGGCAAGCGATGGGCTGGCAGCATGCCGAGGCCCCTCATGAAGGAACAATCTCTGGGCCCGAGAGGAGAAGTCGATGGCGGACACGATCAAGCGCGTGATGGTGGTGGTAGCCCACCCTGATGACGCGGAGTTCGGTTGCGGAGGGACCGTTTCGAAATGGACGCGGCGAGGGAAAGAGGTCGTCTACGTCATCGTCACCAACGGCGACAAAGGGTCCGACGACCGGAGCATGACCTCCGAGCGCCTGGCCAAGATCCGCATCGAGGAGCAGCGAAACGCCGCCCGGACCCTGGGAGTGGCGAGTGTCGAGTTTCTGGGCTACCGGGACTGCGAGCTGGAGGACACTCGGGAGGTCCGTCGGGACGTCACCGCACAGATCCGGCGGTGGCGTCCCGACCGCATCGTCGCCCAGTACCCCCATCGCACCTTGAACCTCTACGCCTCCCACCGGGACCACCGCACCGCGGGCAGCATCGTGCTGGACTGCGTCTATCCCCTGGCCCGCGACCACCTCGCCTTCCCCGAGCTTTTGGCGCAGGGGCTCGAGCCTCACAAGGTCCGCGAGGTCTACGTCATGTGGGGGGACGGCGCCGAGGTCGTCGAGGACGTCTCCGACACGATGAAGCTGAAGCTCAAGGCCCTGGCCTGCCATGCCAGCCAGTTCGAAGAGTTCGCCCAGGTCGAGGCCCGCGTGCTCGAGCGGGCGGCCATGCTCGGCATGGAGAAGGGGTTCGCGTACGCGGAGGTCTTCCAGCGGATCGTCCTCCCGCACTGAGATCGAGCCAGGTCAGCAGGGATTGCGCTGAGCGAGGGACACCCCGAGCTCGTGGGCGAGCTGCTCGGTACGATCCACATACGTGGGGA
>JBHIAB010000266.1:0-4100 GCA_046758385.1 Methylomirabilia bacterium
GACCGTCACGGGAGGAAGCCTTAGCGTGGCCCAACCACACGGGAACCCGTCGGCATGAGTCCTAGGCTGGAGCCGGTCTTCAGGTGTTGTTCTGTCTGCATGACGCACGCACTCCGTGTGCCAAGAAGCCATCCCTGCATCACATTTCGAAGAACGGGCCTGCATGAATCTTCCCCGCCGCCAGGGACTGCAAACCTTGCAGATCGACCACTTCACACTTCCAAGTGCCTGACTTTGTAAATCGGGAACTCGCACTTGCGATCCTGAGGTCGCCGGTGGCAATTCTTCGAAGGCTGCTCCATCCTTGCGAGGTATATCCCGGCAGATCCGCTGGCCGCTCGGGCGGCCCATAGAGTTCATCAGCTCCGTTCCAATGACCTGCAGGATTTGCAGACGACTGAGGGCCTCCCACGCTCTTATCGGTTTAGTGTTCGAGGCTTCTCCCGCTGGCACACACGATGCAATTGTCGAGCCCGTCATGATAGAGGAGAGGGCGGATCGATGAACTCCATGCGCCCGCGACTTTCAGAAGAAGTTCCCGGGGGTGGTCTGCCGGGATCCGCCTGGGCCCATGCCGGAATCAAAGAGGACCTCGTGGAGACCCTCCAGGAAGAGGACTCCCACACCCGGTCGAAGCTTGAGAGGCATCGTTCCCAACCTTCTCGGGAGGATGGCCGGCGTTCGCACCTGCTCCGGCTCTACCTTCGCGAGATTGGCCAGGTTCCGCTCCTGACCGCCGAGCAGGAGGTCGACTGGGGCGCCGACTGGAGGACGGAGAGGCCCGCCTCTGCCGCGCTCTGTTCAGCCTCCCGTTCGTAGCCCGTGATGTCCTGGCCCTGGCGGAGCGATTGCGCCGGGACCACCAGTCCAGCCGAGGTTCCAAATCCGCGCCCCGAGCTTCTTGCGGGCATGTGAGGGACCATTGTCCACGATGAGGTGCAGGCACCACATTTGCTTGCACCAGAGAGGCTGATGAAGGTCGTTTGTAGGGGACTGAGTCCAAGAGCCCTGGCCATTTTGGAGCGCATCCGGGGCGATCCTGCGGCACACGAGCATGGGTCAGCTGAGCACCACGCAGCGGTGGGGCGTTAGCCTCGCCATCCTCGGGCTTCTCGTGGCCTTCGGCATCTATGAGGTCGCCACGAAAGCGCCCATCTATCGCTTCTTCCACCGTCTGGCCACCGAGCGGGCCTTCCTCCAAGAGACTCTCGGGGCCTGGGGGTGGGGCGCTCCGCTGATTTTCATCTCCATCCAGGCCTTCCAGGTGATCCTCTCTCCCATTCCCGGGGAGGCTACCGGGATTCTGGGCGGCTACCTCTTCGGGCTCTCCGTCGGCTTCGCCTACTCTACGATCGGGCTCACGGCCGGAACTGCGCTGGGGTTCCTGATCGGGCGCGCGATCGGCACCCCGGTCCTCCGCCACTACATCAGCCCCCAGCTCTGGGCGCGGATGGGGTTCATCGCGGAGGCGGAGGGCACGATCCTGGTCTTCGTCATCTACCTGATTCCGGGGTTTCCCAAGGACATTCTCTCCTACCTCTTCGGGATCAGCCCCATCCCGGCGCGGCTCTTCGTCGTGGCCTCCGCCCTCGGCCGAGTGCCGGGCACCTGGGTCCTCTCTGCCGAGGGATCCAAGACGGCTGCGGGGGAGTACACGGAGGTCGCGCTGATCGCTGCCCTGGTGGTGGCTGTCGCGGTGCCTCTCTTCTACCATCGCCACCGGATTCTGAACTGGGCGCGGAGCCGCGCTCCCAAGACTGGGAAAAGAGCTTGACAGTCGTCCGGGGCATCTCCGACTCGATCGGTGGGAGACATCAGCGGCAAAGGTCGCGAGAGCTGGCGGTTTTACTTTTACCGCTCTGCCTACCTCTGCCGGCCGGGTCTAGCGGGCGCAGGGACGGCTGTGGCAACGGAGACACGGGGACTTCGGGTTACTCCCGACCTCCATCGGCCGCGGGCAGGAGAACACGACCCGGTTCGTGGCCAACAAGGCCGGGACGTTCAACTTTGTTTGCGACACCCACGTCGATGATAGGGTCCCTCTGTGTCCTCGACCCCTAGCAGCTTGTCGCCGTTTAGGTCCTGACGCATCAGCCCGGTCGGCCCGGTGGAGCCCCCGGAGGCAAAACGGGTTTTCTCAAGTCCGCGCTATGCCTTACCGTCGGCGGGTCAGGGCGATTTTGTAGGCTTGGATGACATCGCTGCGGCGCACCACGCCCAGCAGCCGGGTGGGGTCCTCGCGAGAGACGACGGGCAATCGGCCTACGTCACGCATGCTGAGACGCTGCACAGCAGTTGCCGCCGTCTCGCCGGGATGGGCGACGACGACGTTCGTGGTCGCAATGTCTCGTACTCGGGTGTCCGGTGCCGCGCCATCCGCCTCGAGCGCCCTGTTCAAGTCCTGGATGGTCACGATGCCAAAGAGACGACGGTCCCCATCCAGCACCACAAAGCCATGATGTTGTGTGCGTCTGACCTGCTCGGCCAGTTCTTCCACGGCCATGTCTGCACGCACGGTGTGCATCCTGCGGGTCATCACCTCTTCCACTCGCACTCTCTGTAAGTCAACCCGCCCTGCGAAGAGGCGCACCCCGCGGCGCGAGAGCTTGAGGGTGTAGATGGACTCGCCGGCGAGCCAGTGGTGAGCCAGCAGTGTGCTGATCGCGACCGTCATCATGAGCGGGAGCATGAGGCGGTAGTCGCCGGTCATCTCGAACAGGATGACGATCGCGGTGACGGGGGCGTGGCTAGCGGCCGCAAACACGGCCGCCATGCTAACCATCGCGTATGGGCCGGCCAGCGCGATCATCCCGGGGAACAGGCCATTGAGGGCGAGGCCGTAGGCACCTCCGAGCATGGACCCGATGAACAGTGCCGGCGAGAAGACGCCGCCTGACCCTCCTGAGCCCAAGGTCAGGGCAGTGGCAATGATTTTGAGCCCCATCAGTGCGAGGGTCGTGCCAATGGCCAGCTGGCCCAGCAGGCTCGTCTCGATCGTCTGGTAGCCGACACCGAAGATGTGGGGAATCCGGTCGTAGCCCAGCCCGGGCGCCGACCCGTAGAAGAACGCTAGCACTCCCAGACTTGCGCCCCCGACCGCTGGTCGCAGCCATTCCGGCATCCGTTTCCATCTGCCGAACTGGTCTTCTGCCCAGTAGATCAGGCGGGTGTAGACCACTGCCACGGCTGCAGCCAGGATCCCGAGGCCAGCGTACATGGGGAACTCCCAGAGGCTCTGAATCGCGTAGTTCGGCACAGTGAAGGCTGGCACGTCGCCGAACGCGATGCGGCCGACCACGCTGGCTGTCACCGAGGCCAGCGCCACCAGCCCGAAGTTGTGCACGCTGTACTCTCCCAGGATGACCTCGAGGGCGAAGAACATACCCGCAATGGGCGCGTTGAATGTGGCCGCAATCCCACCTGCCGCGCCGCAGCCCACCAGGGTCCGGATCTGATCGTCCGACAGGCGCAGCACCTGGCCCGCGGCGGAGCCAAGCGTCGAGCCGATCTGCACGATGGGGCCTTCACGGCCGACAGACCCGCCGCTGCCGATGCAAAGGGCGGACGCCAGCGACTTGATCACCGCGACGATCGGGCGGATGCGGCCGCCTCGGCGGGCCACGGCCTCCATTACTTCGGGCACTCCATGCCCCCTGGCCTCGCGGGCGTAGCGATACACTAGCCAGCCAACCAAGAGACCGCCGGCAGCGGGAGCGAGGATCAGGTTGGCGCGACCCACGCCGGGGAACGCCTCAGGGAGCCAGGAGAATGACACGTGCGTGACCGAGTTGATCAGCCAGCGGAAGACGACCGCCCCCACACCCGCCCCCAACCCGACGGCCAGCGCGGCCCCCGTCAGGATGGCGGTCTCCGACGGGCGGTATCGGTTCAGGGCCCCGGGCACAAACGATGCCAACCTGTGCCAGCTACTCATGAGACCGGCCGCCTGACCGTGCAAGTGGCAAATTCACAAACTCCGAGAATGGCAATCTTATGGCTCGAGAGTCGCGTTCCCGGGTTTCCCGGCGCGCCGGGGCGCCCCGGGGGTGGGGCACCGCGCCGGGGGCGGGGTATCGTGAGCTGTACCCTCACCCGGGGCG
>JBHIAB010000267.1:0-4073 GCA_046758385.1 Methylomirabilia bacterium
CCGCAGCGGGCTGAAGATAAACTGGCGAAGCGCCTCGGCTTCACGGCTCGGCACAACGGTGAGGCCGTAGGCCGGGAGCCCGAGGGCGGCAAAGGCCCGGTGGTCGCTCCCGAACACCGGGATCCTGCCGATCACATGATAGGTGTCGTCTCTCCGGTACCCCAGCCCCTCCAGCGCGCCGGCGAACACCTGGAGCATTGGTGCCCGATCGGAAGGTGGCACGTCCCAGATCGCGAGCGTCTCGCCGATCCCGCAGAGCTCGAGGCTCACCACTCCCACGACGTCCCTGAGCGGCGCGGTCTCCACGTAGCAGCGCGCCCCCAGGTAGCCTATCTCCTCCGCTCCCGTGAAAAGCAAGCGCACGCGCAGCCGCCGAGGCGGATCGTGTCCGAGGCGCCGGAGCAGATCGAGCAGGACGGCTACCGCCGAGCCGTTGTCGTTGGCTCCGGGGCTCCCCGGCACCGCGTCATGGTGGGCGACCAAGATCAGCGTCCGCATGCCCTGTCCCAGCTCCACGATGAAGTTCTCTCCGCGCCCTCCAAGGCCGGCAAAGGGAAGACGACGAAGCGGGACGCCCCGCGCCTCGAGCAGGCGGCCGAGGACCTGCTGCCGCTCCAGGTTCGAGCGGCCCTCGAGGAGCCTCACGTAGTCGAGCGGGGGCGGAGAGGGCTGAACGAGGACGGTCTCTGGGGAGAGCGGAGTGACCCGGACGCGGCGACGCGCGTTCAGGAGGGCGGCGAGGCCAAGGTTGATGCGGCCGCGCAGGTAGAAGGTGATCGCCCGCAGGTCCATCCTGGCACCGCCCAGCAGCTAGGTGTCGGAAATCCCGAGGAGGGTGAGGGCGTTCCGGGACATCACGGGGCCGATGGCGTCCAGGGGCTGGCCGCGGAGTTCGGCTACGCTCGCAGCCGTGATGGACAAGTACGAGGGCTCATTTCGCTTGCCTCGGTAGGGCTGAGGAGGCAAGTACGGGCAGTCGGTCTCGACGACGAGCCGGTCCTCGGGAACCAGCTTGGCCACTCCTGGGAGCTTCCGGGCGTTCGGATAGGTCACCGGGCCGGCCAGAGAGATGAACAGCCCCAGGTCCAAGCACCGGCGGGCCGCGGCCTCGTCACCGGAGAAGCAGTGCATGATCCCGCCGATGTCCTGGATCCGCTCCTCCCCGAGGATTTCCAGGGTCTGGGGGTGTGCCTCACGGCAGTGAATCAGGACTGGTTTTCTGAGCTGTCGAGCCAGACGAAGCTGGCGGCGAAAGACCTCTGTCTGCACGTCGCGAGGAGCCAAGTTCCGGTAGTAGTCGAGCCCGATCTCCCCGATGGCCACCACCCGGGGCCAAGTCTCGGCCAGCCGCTTGATTTCGGCCAGCGCGACCTCATCCGCCTCCCCCGCATCGTGGGGATGAATCCCCACTGAGGCGTAGACTCCAGGGTGAGCCTCGGCCATGGCCACCGCCTGGGCCGAGGATTCCGGATCGGTGCCCACCGTCAGCAGATGCCGTACCCCCGCTGCCCTGGCACGCTCGAGGACAGCCTCACGGTCAGCGGCAAATTCGGCGAAGTGTAGGTGCGTGTGCGTATCGAACAACACAAGGCATTGTAGCGCGCCCCGCCAGCTGAAACAGCGCTGGCGGGTCTCCCCAACGCCGAAGGATGCGGCCGCCAGCCGGCATTTGAGGCGATCTCGGCGGTCGTTATCGGCGCGCCGTCTTCCGTGATACGATGCATTAGTCTTCACTCCTATCCCAAGTAGCCTGATCCATAGGGGGGACGGGGCCGATTTCACTGAAAAATGGGCTGAAATTGCTACTGGCTGCGATCAGGACCCCTGCCGCCAGTGCCCAGGCTGCGGGCATCTGGACACCCCCGGCCAAGGGGCTGGAGCGTTGGGGAGGTCCCTCGATCCGGGTCTTGAGCTACGCTCGGAGGCCCGGATGAGTCAGGTGATTCGTCCCCACCAGGGCAAGCAGTTTGGTCGGGGCCCCGTCAAAGCGGGGGCCGGGTCCGAAGCCCTGTGGGATCACGGGCACTCAGAGCTGGATGCCCTGAAGGTCCTAGTCGTCGACGACGAGGTGCAGCTCTGCACCCTCCTCGAGGGTGTGCTGGCGCGACTGGGACACCGGGTGGCCACCGCAACCTCGGGGCAAGAGGCCCTTCGCCTCATTCGAGCCGAGACCTTCGAGGTCGTCCTCCTCGATCTCAAGATGCCCGACATGGATGGCCTGGAAATGTTGAAGGCGCTGAAAGACAGCGGGATCGAGAGCGAGGTGGTGATCCTGACGGGCCACGCGGATGTGGAAAGCGCGGTGACTGCCATGAAGCTGGGAGCCCACGACTACCTGCAAAAGCCCTTCGTCGTCGCCGAGCTGGAGCGCGTGCTGCGGGCGGCAGCCGAGTCCCATCGCCTGAAAGGGCAGCCCGCCGCGTCTCGGGTCGGCCTTGACTTCCGAGTCCCCCACGCGCCTATACTCCTCGGCGAGGATCCGAAGATCGTCGCGCTGCGCACGATCATCGAACGGGTGGCGCCCACCGACGCCACAGTCCTGATCACCGGCGAGAGCGGGACGGGCAAGGAGCTGGTGGCCCGACTGATCCACATCGGCAGCCCCCGGGCCGGGGGACCCCTCGTGGTGTTCGACTGCCCCGCGGTGCCAATTTCCCTCTTCGAGAGCGAACTCTTCGGGCACGAGCGCGGAGCCTTCACCAGCGCCGTCACCAGGCGGCAGGGAAAACTGGAGGAGGCCGACGGAGGCACCCTTTTCCTCGACGAGGTGGGAGAGCTGCCCCCCGAAGTCCAGGCGAAGTTCCTGCGGTTCCTCCAAGAGCGTCGGGTGACCCGGGTCGGAGGCAACATGGCGATGAGCGTGGACGCTCGGGTGATCAGCGCCACCAACCGGGACCTCACGACCATGGTGCAGCGGGGAAACTTCCGCCGCGATTTCTTCCACCGCCTGAACGTCGTGCAGATCGACCTCCCAACCCTCCGGGAGCGGAAGAGAGACACCCCGCTCCTGGTCGCCCACTTCGTGGAGCGGTTCTGCCGGGGCGCGGGAATCCCCACCAAGGAAGTTTCGCCTGACACCCTGGCCCTCCTCATCGCGCACACCTGGCCGGGAAATGTCCGGGAGCTGGAGAACGTGATTCAGCGGGCCTGTATCCTGACTCCCGGGGGTACCATCACGCCTGACAGCCTCCCCCCCTACATTCTGAGTGAACCCGCGCCGGCTGACCGCACGGGCACCGGCGACGTCAGGAGCCTCGCCGATGCGGACCGGCGGTACGTCCTCGAAGTTCTGTGCCAGGCGCAGTGGAATATCAGCCGCGCAGCTCGGGCGCTGGGGATCCATCGGGCCACGCTGTACCGGAAGATCATGGCCCTGGGGCTCAGGCCCGACACCGCCGCTGAGAGAGAGGCACGGTGAGTGGCGGCAGGTGCGCTGAGCGGTCTGTCGCTTATTAAGCCCCGCCAACGCCCGGGGCTCGGAATAGGCCTCCGCCGGCGACTCCCGATCCCCGACACCGCGCCTTTCGGAAGCGATCTTCTGACAAGAGCAGAGCCGGGCCGAGCCGCCTAGCCCTCGGCCCTGCCAGCACCCTGATCCCACCTACCGTCGCACGCGACAATTGCGACACCCGCCTGTCGCAGGTTGCGACTCTGGTCCAGCCGCCTTCACGGATGTACTTGATTTTGCAGGTCCAGGCATCCGGTATGGTCTTTGCTACACCTGGAGCGGGACTACTCTGGGCTGAAGCACCACGCTCCGGAGGGCCAATTCGAATGGAAGGAGGACGCGACGTTGATGGTACGTAGAACGCAGATGACGCTGATCTTTCCCCTGGTCATGCTGGCTCTGTTCCTGGCCGGATGCCCTAAGCAACCTGGAACCTCCCAGGACCGGTCATCGGATCTGGCTTCGGGCAGCTCTGGGGCCGGTTCGATTGGCGGGGTTGGCAGCGGGGCCGGCATTTCCGCTGAAGAGGCCGAACGAGCCAGACTGGCCGCCCAGGAAGCCGAACGAGCCAGACTGGCCGCCCAGGAGGCCGAAAGAGCTAGACTGGCCGCCCAGGAGGCCGAAC
>JBHIAB010000268.1:0-4052 GCA_046758385.1 Methylomirabilia bacterium
GAGCCAGGGCAGGGTGGTGGAGGTGCCACGCGTGGGTGGGCTCCATCACGAATACGCCCGCGTGGCCACGTGAATGCCGATCGGACGAATAAATGGGAGGCACAGGAGGCGTCAGCCCAACGCCTTCAGCTCCGCCTCCGCCTGCTCCAACCACAAGCGCATGTCCATCTCGCGGAGCATCGTGGTGGCCGTGGTCAGGTGCTCCTGGGCCTTCGGGCGGTCCCCGGTGCGCCGGTACAGCTTGCCGAGGCCGAGGTGGCAGCGGGCCAGGAGCGGGCGCATGCCGAGCGTCTCAGCCAGACGGGCAGCCATGAGCAGCGTCTCCTCCTGGCCGGCGGCGATACCTAAAACCCACCGCGCCCACGCCTCCCGCCCCCGCTCCTGATGAGTGGTGGCGAACTTGAGTGCCTGCTCGCCGGCCTCTCGCGCGGCCTCCGTTCTGCCGTCGAGCAGCTGCGCCTCGGCCAGATTGTTCCAGTAGTCTGATCGCTCAGTCAGGGCGCCAGCGGCTGCCTGAAGTCGAATGGCCTCGTGGTGGAGGCTGATGGCTTCGGGAATTCGGCCCGCATGCGTGTAAGCGATCCCGAGTGCGGTCCCGGACAGCATGGTCCATCCGGCGAAGTTCTTGCTCCTGCAGATCTCCAATGCTGGCTCCAGGACCGCGATGGCCGCATCCGTCTCCGCCCGGCGCGCCCGAAGGTATCCCTCCGCGGTTCGGATCGCCGCGAGGCTGTACGGATGGTCGGCGGCGACCGCAACGCGCGCTCCCCGGTTCACGTACTCGAGGCCGCGGTCGAAGTCGCCCAGCTCCACCAGGCCATACACGGCCCAAGCGGACGAGACGACGTACGGGAGCCCCGAGAGGCCGAACCGCTCGGTGGCGCGCTCCCCTTCAAGCAGCTCGACGTTCCGGATGAGGTAGTCCACGGCCTGGGCGTACTCCCCCAGGCTCTGGTAGGCATGGCCGAGGTAGAGGTTGCCTGTGACCCGGAGGGCCAGATCGTCGAGCGTCCCCGCCGTGGCCAGGCAGCGCTCGCCGTACTCGATCGCCCGCCCGTACTCGGCCGTGGCCCAGTAGTACTGGACCAGGAAGGCGTAGATCTTATCAAGGCGACGCGGATCCCCGAGGGCCTGGGCGAGCTGCTCGGCGTCTCGAAACAGCTCAAAGAGGCGATCGAGCCTCCCGAGTCGCCAGAGAGGGCTCCTGAGTTCGAGCCGGAGATCAATCGCCTGGCCAACTCGCTCAGGGCTGTCCGGCAGGTGGTCAACCGCGTCGAGGGCACGTTCGTAGAACGTGACAGCGTCACGGTCCAGGCAGAGGGCTACCGCCTTCGCTCCCGCCTGGCGGAGATAGGCCACAGCTTTGTCCCACACCTCGCCGCGGTGGGCGTGGTGGGCGAGCCGTTCGACCTGTTCAACTAGCCGGCCGGGGTAAAGCCGCTCGATGACCTCCACGAGCTTGGCGTGGAGAGCTCTCCGCCGCTCATGCAGTAGGCTTCCGTAGGCCACCTCGTGGGTGAGAGCGTGCTTGAAGGTGTATTCGAGCTCCGGGAAGAGACTCGTCTCATAGACGAACTCGGTGCCTTGGAGGTGCGCGAGCCCGCGGCGCAGCTCGTCCTCTGGTATCTCCGCGATGGCCTGGAGCAGGGCGAAAGGGACGTCTTTGCCGATGACTGCCGCGGACTGGAGGAGCCGCTTCTCCTCGGACGGGAGCCGGTCGATCCGGGCCGCTAGGACCGCCTGGACCGTGGCCGGAACCTGAATGTCCCCAATGGGCTTCGCGAGTTGATAGCCTCCCCGTTCGCCAACCAAGACCTTCATCTCCACGAGCGTCCGGACACTCTCCTCCAAAAAGAAGGGGTTCCCCTCGGTCCGCTGGATCAAGAGCTGCCTGAGCGGCTGAAGACCAGCGCCGTCCCCCACCACGGCTTGAAGGAGTTCGTCGGCGCTCTCGGCGGGCAGCGGGTCGATCCGGAGCTGGCTGTAATACGTCTTGCTCCCCCAGCCGTGCTGATACTCGGGGCGATAGTTCGCCAGCAGCAGGAGGCGGGCAGTCGGTAGGCTCTCGATCAGGCTGTCTAGCAACGCCTGACTCTCGGAATCGGTCCAGTGGAGGTCCTCGAAGACCAGACAGAGGGGCTGGACCTGGCTCTCCCGGAACAACAGGCGCTTGACGGCATCCAGGGTCCGCTGGCGGCGTTCGGGGGGATCGAGGTCCTGCCAGTGAGGGTCCTCGACGGGCACCTCCAAAAGGGAGAGGAAGGCGGGCAGCGTCGGCTCCAAGGCCCGATCCAGTGTCAGGAGCTTCCCGGTGACCTTCTCACGGATCTTCCGGGCATCGTCGCGGGTCTCGATCTGGAAGTACGCCTTGAGGAGGTCGATGACCGGGAGGTAGGTGGTGGCCTTGCCGTAGGAGACCGAGCCACTTTCGAGGATCAGCCAGCCGTGGGTGCGATGCGAGTGCGTGAACTCGTAGAACAGGCGCGATTTGCCCACGCCCGGTTCGCCAACGACCCCGACGACCTGGCCGTGGCCCTGCGCCGCCCGCTCCAGGGCCTTGCGGAGCTGGTCGAGTTCCGCATCCCGCCCGACGAAGCGGGTGAGCCCGCGAGCCGCAGCGACTTCCATGCGCCTCCGCACCAGCCCCGCACCCGTGACCTCATAGACCTCAACGGGCTCGCTCACTCCCTTGACGGAGACCGGCCCGAGCGGTTTGACCTGCACATAGCCTTCAGCCAACCGCAAGGCATCGGCGGTGAATAGGACTGACCCCGGCATCGCCATCTGTTCCATGCGCCCGGCCAGGTGGGTTGTCTGTCCGACCGCTGTGTAATCCATATGGAGGTCACTGCCAATGGACCGTACGACCACCTCACCCGAGTTCAGGCCGACGCGGATGTGAATCGGGACGCCAACGGAGCGCCGGATCTCCTCTGCGTACCGTTTCACCGATTCCTGCATCCTGAGCGCCGCGTAGCAGGCCCGCACGGCATGGTCTTCGTGGGCGAGCGGTGCACCGAAGAGCGCCATGATGCCGTCGCCCATGACCTGGTTCACGGTGCCCTCGTAGCGGTGGACGGCCTCCATCATGCGTTCGAGCACCGGGTCGAGCAGCTTCCGCGCCTCCTCGGGGTCTCGGTCGGCCAACAGCTCCATGGACCCCTTCAGGTCGGCGAACAGCACCGTGACCTGCTTGCGCTCCCCCTCCAGCGCGTCCTTGGAGGTGAGGATCTTCTCGGCGAGGTGTTTGGGGGTGTAGGACTCGGGGGAGGCGAACCGAGTAGCGGCCGACGTTTCTGCCAAGACGGCCGCAAGTCGCTGACCACACTGCTTGCAGAAGTTATGGTCGGGCGCGTTCGCGGTCCCGCATTGGGCGCAGACGACGCTGAGCTTCGCCCCGCACTTGGGGCAGAATGCCGCGTCAGAAGGCGTCTCGGCCTGGCACCGCGAACACTGCATGCCTGAGCCTCAGGCAAGCCGGACTGGTGAAGGGTACGAAACGGTGCGGTTAGACTAGCCCGCGGAACCGGAGGGGTCAAGCACGGTCGGCCAGGGCCTGGGTGTTCGGAGCGTAGACACTATTAAGGGCCTTTCTCAGCTGGGCCCGCCCCGGGCCGAACCCGCGCCCTCGGCTGCCGGCGCTGCCCCTCCCGGCATCAGGAGCCCCTCGAGGAGCATGGCCGATGCTTGATGAACATTCCAACCCGCCTCATGAGACGGCCGCCGCGTGGTTCTGCCGTGGGTGTGAGCCGCCCCCCAGGGAAACGGTGGCTGAGGGTGGTTTGGCTTCCCCTCATCCTGAGCCTCTGGCAGCCAGCCGCCGGGTTTGCCGCCACTCCCGAGACCCAGGGGACGTTTACCACCATCCCGCTCAAGCAGGAGGTGGATGGCAAATTATGGTTCATTCAGGCGAACTATCAAGACTTTCGCCCACCCGGCCTCGGGGGAGCTCCACAGGACGTCAGATCCGGACCTTGGCAAAATCCCAGCTGGTTGCGCTGTGGGGGGTGATCTTCAGGGTCGCCCTCGGCATGGCGTACAGCCGCTCCAGA
>JBHIAB010000269.1:0-4042 GCA_046758385.1 Methylomirabilia bacterium
GGGGGCGAACCCGCGCCGGCGGCTCCCGGGCCTCCCCCTCCCGGCCTCAGGAGCCGATGCTACAGAACGCGGGCTCCTGAAACTGCGGTTTCCGACCGTAACAAACGAAATTGACCCACTACCCAAACGGCGGCGCTATTGGTGTTTTTATACGGGTGCGGCGAGAACTTCAATGGCGGCGGCAGGGTCGCTCCGCAGGGTCGGGCTCAGCCGAAAGCGGCCCCGGTTCAACCCGCCCAGGAGAGGTCGGGGCGGCGCTCGTGCCACTGGGTGGCCTGCTCATAGGCGTGTGCCACACGGAGGGCGACCTCCTCGGCGAACGGCTTGGCATAGATCAGCAGACCGATGGGCAACCCTTTTTTGGTGAAACCGCAGGGCAGCGAGACTCCGCACAGGTTCAGGTAATTCCCGACCAGCGTGTTGCGCAGATAGAAGGGATAGTAACGGTTGTAGCTTTCCAGGTCCGCATCCACCTCGGCCACCGGGAGGGCGGGCAGCTTTGTCGTCGGAACGAGCAGCGCATCCACGTCGCGCAACCGCTCGGCGAAGCGCTTTCGCACCCCCGCGATCATGTGCAGCGCGCCCGCATACTCGGGCGCGGAATAGCCCCCTCCCATCTCCAGGTGTTGCATGACGATGGGGTCAATCTCACCGGGGTGCTCCTCCACCAGCTTCAGGTTCAAGGTGCGGGCTTCCGCCAGTATAATCGAGCGGACATGGCGGTGATGCAGGAGTTCCTGCACCTCCGGCGTTTCGATGCCGTCCACCTGCGCCCCCAGGGACTTCAGCGCCTTGCCGGTTTCCCGCACCGCTTTTGCGACCTCCACGTCGCAATCGTCGAAAAAGGCCGTCTCCCCGAAGGCCAGCCGCAACCCCTTGACGCCGTCTTTGAGGCTTCCCATCACGTCGTGGAGCCCGACGCCGCGGGTGGAGGGGTCCGCCAGATCCTCCCCCTGCAGAGCCTGGTAGGTCAGGGCGGCGTCCTCGACCGACCGGGAGAGCGGCCCCACCGAATCCATCGTCCAGCACAAGGGGAACACCCCGGCGCGGCTGATCCGGCCCACCGTCGTTTTCAACCCCACCGTTCCGCACATGGCGGAGGGGATCCGTACCGAGCCGCCCGTATCGCTGCCCAGTGCCATGGGGGCCAGGCCTCCGGCCACGGCGACGGCCGAGCCGCTGCTGGAGCCGCCGGGGACATGCGCCGTCTGGTGCCAGGGATTGTGGGGCGTGCCGTGGTCGTGGTTGATGCCGATGGCGCCGAGGGCGAACTGAACGGTGTGGGTTTTGCCCAGCAGCACCATCCCCGCGCCCGCCAGCCGGTTCACCGCGGCGCAGTCGGCTGGGGCGACGTTGGTTTCCAGCAGGTGCGAGCCTCCCGTGGTGGCGCAGCCCTTCACGTCGTATAGGTCCTTTACCGCGTAGGGGATGCCGTGGAGCGGCCCCCGGTCGTGGCCAACCTTGAGTTCCGCCTCCGCCGCCGTTGCCTCCGCCAGGGCGCGCTCGCGTGTGACGTGGATGAAGGCGTGGAGTTTGGTGTCCAGCTCCTCGATCCGACCGAGGAAATGCTGGATGACCTCGACCGGGCTCAGTTTTCCGGAGCGGTAATCCCGACCCAGCTCCGCGATGGTCTTATACGCCGGCCCGTCATGCGCCATCTCGCCGTCCTCCCGATTTCGAACCCGCCATTGACAAGGTTTCCCGGGGCATAGGGCAGGATAAAGGCCCTCCTCGTCCGGGCCTGCCCCGGGACCGAACCCGCGCCGGCGGCTCCCGGGCCTCCCCCCCCGGCCTCAGGAGCCGATGCTACAGCGGCCCCGCACGATCTCGCCGAGCGCCTCGTCGAAGGCCTCGACCGTTTTCTCGATGCCCGCATCGCTGTGGGCGAGCGACAGGTACATCTTGGCCGCGAGGTTCGTGAGGACGCCTCGTGCCAGGAGCGCCCGGCCGAGCTGCTGCGTCATCCGCGAGTCGGCCTTCAAGCTCGACCGATAGTCCACGATCGGATCGGGGGTGAAGTAGATGTTGGCGAGCGGTCCGGTGCCGAGCACCTGCGCCTGGATGCCTCGGCGGCCCACCACCTCCCGGAGCCCGGCGCGCAACTTGTCCCCCACCTCACGCAGTCGCTTGTAGCTACCCGGCTGCGCCAGCACCTCCAGGGTCGCGAGGCCCGCCGCTGCCGAAAGGGGGTTGCCGTTCAGCGTCCCGCTCACATAGGCGTAGTCGGGCGCTCCCTTCTTGCGCGGGTTCGCCAGTTCCAGCAGTTCGCGCTTGCCCGCGACGGCGGCCAGTGGCAGCCCGCCACCGATGATCTTGCCGTAGCACGCCAGATCCGGGGTGACCCCGTACAGCTCCTGCGCCCCTCCCCAGGCGACGCGGAACCCCGTCACCACCTCATCGAAGATGAGCACGGCGTCCACCTGGCGCGCGGCCTGTCGGAGCCCTTGGAGGAAGCCGGGACGCGGCTCGAGCATCCTGCTGAGCGGCTCGACGATCACGGCAGCGAGCTCGTGGCGATGACGCTCGATTAGGTCGGCAGTCGTGTCGAGGTCGTTGAAGGGGGCCACCAGGACCTGCCGTTCCACCTCGTCGGGAATGCCGGCGGAGTCGGGCACGGGCGTCGGAAAAGGGACCAGGCGCACGGGTGTCACGCTCATCATCGCGTAGTCGTGGTGGCCGTGATACCCGCCCTCGAACTTCAGGATCTTCGGCCGGCCTGTCGCCGCCCGGGCCAGGCGGAGCGCGTAGAACGTAGCTTCAGCTCCCGACCCGCAGAACTTGATCGCCTCGGCGCACGGACCCGCCTGGACGATCTTCTCGGCCAGGGCGATCGCCACTTCGTTGAGGGCGTAGAACGTCGTCCCCTTCGTGGTCTGTCGCGTGATGGCGGCGACGACCGCCGGGTGGGCGTGACCGAGGATCATCGGGCCCGATCCCAGGATGTAGTCGGTGAAACCCCGGCCCTCGACGTCCCACACGCGGCTCCCCTCGCCGCGCTCGATCACGAGCTCGTCCCCCTCAGGCAGGTAGTACGAGCCCAGCGAGGCGCCGGGGAGGACCTGATAGGCCCGCTTCAGTAACTCGGCGTTCTTCGACATCGGGTCTCCTCGTCGGCGCCGAACGCTACGCGCACAGCGCGGGAATGACCTGCTCGCCCGTGAACTGGATGCTGCGGAGGATCCACCATTGCTCCATGCCGGGCCGGTTTCAGGGCATAGGCACGATAAAGGCGCTCCTCGTCCGGGCCTGCCCCGGGACCGAACCCGCGCCGGCGACTCCTGGGCCTCCCCCTCCCGGCCTCAGGAGCCCTATCCGGAACATGGCCGATGCTACAGCGCGGATGAAGCGCCGGTCAAGGGGAGCACTGAGGCCGCGTGGGCCCCGGCCGCGAGGCGGGAATCACCCCCTCACGCGACACGAGGGGCGTGGCGGGAGCGTCACCGCGGCCGAGGGTGCGGCGGAGAGTTCGAGCCCGGCAGGGGAGCAGTCAGGCGGGGATGTCGGCGAAGAGGTCAGCGGCCTGCGCCGGCGGGGGCCGGGGCTGGGGAATCTCGGTGGGGAGCCCCAGGCGCGTGAGGATCTGGCGAATGAGCCGCGGGTCCTCGATCGTGGCGATCAGGCGCATGCGGCCAGCACGGCGCGAATGCTCACCCCCACGCCCAGCACCGACTCTTGTACGCGCAGTCCTGACACTGCCACCCGACCACCGGGTGGAAGACCCCGGCCTCGATGGCGCGCAGGACCTCCGAGACCAGCCTGAAGAGCCGGAGGTTAGCCGCCCTGTCGCGAGTAGTCCAATAGCGGTGAAGCTCGGGCTGCTTGGTCTTCGTCAGCACATCGAACCTGAGCCTCAACTCCTCCTGATCTGCCAGGCCGTTCATGGCCGTGGCGTAGCTATAGATGGAAAGCTGGAGCGAGGCCTCCACCTGGAGGTCCGTGTACTTCCGCCCCGCCGTCTTGATGTCCACGACGACAAGCTGGCCCTCCGGCGAGCGCTCCAGGAGGTCGAGGCTCCCCACCAGCGGCCGGTCCAGGACCTCGC
>JBHIAB010000270.1:0-3977 GCA_046758385.1 Methylomirabilia bacterium
TCAGGTGGTCAGACTCCAGGAACTTCTGGAAGGTCTCCTCGCTCTCGAACTCGTACACCGCCATGTACTGGTACCGATCCTCCCCCATGAAGGCCTTGTAGCGGCGGGCGCTGACGGCTCCCTTGAACTGGAGGGCCTCGGGGCAGTGCTCGGTGTTGTACCAGCGGTTGAAGGCCTCCTCTTGGTCGGGCGTGATCGAGGCCTTGACGACGAACAGCACCGTTGCCATGGTTGATCCTCCTTCAATCGTCATTTACGGTGTGTCTGCAACTCCTGTCTCCAGGTCTCCACGTCCAGAGCCTGCCCGGAGATCCCCCGTGAGGCGTCCGAAGCCAGGTACACGAAGAGGTCCACCACGCTCTCCGGCTTGGCGCCGCCATAGTTGGTCATCTTGGTGGCCACGTAGCCGGGGTGCACCGAGTTGACGCGGACCCCGAACGGTTTGAGCTCCAGGGCTAGGTAGCGCGTGATGCCCTCCATCCCCCACTTGGAGACTCCGTAAGCCCCGTACCCCGTGAGCGCGTCGCGCCCCAGCCAGGAGGAGACGTTGATGACGCTCCCCTCTCTCTGCCTGACCATGTGGGGGATACTGGCCCGGGCCATGAGGTAGGCACCCCGGAGGTTGATGGACAGCACCCGATCCCACTCCTCTACCGAAAGCTCCAGCAGCGGAACGTGAGGGTGACCGACGCCGGCGTTGTTCACCAGCACGTCCAGGCGACCGAACCGGCCCACGGTCTCATCCACGAAGGCGGCGACGTGATCCGGTTGACTGACGTCGGCGGGCCGGGCCATGACCTGAGCCCCGAGGCGCTCCAGTTCGGCAGCCGCAGCCTTCAGCTCCTCGGCCGTGCGAGAGCAGAGGGCCAGCTTGGCGCCCTCCCGGGCCAAGGCGAGCGCTACGGCGCGACCGATCCCGCGCGCGCCTCCCGTGACGATGGCAACCTTCTCCTGTAACGCCCCGGACACCCAGCCACCTTCCAATCAGAGCCTGTCAGCCGACGACCCCCGAGGATACACACGACGACGCCTCGCCGCAAGGAAGCGACGAAGATCCGGATCGAGTCAAGGTCGAAGCAATCTTCCTCCTGCCCCGGTCTCTCGCATGAAGCACGCAGCGACAGTTGCCAGGGCCTGAACGCAGCCCGCCGCGACCAAGGCCCAGCGAAAGCTCCCTGTCAGATCGACCACTCGTCCAAGCAACACGGGAATGCTCAGGGCGCCGATGAAGAAGAAGGTGTTCAGGACGCCGGTGGCGGTGCCCGCGAGCTCCGGAGGGAAGAGTTCAGCCACCATCACGAAAGGGATGATCAACCCGCCCACGGCGATCCCTGTCCCCAGCGCAACCGCCGCCGCCGCCCAGATCGGGAGCCCTGGCACCAACAAGGCGAAGACCAGGGTGAAGAGGCAGGTCAACACCTGACTCCCGAGGACGACGACCTTGCGTCGAGCCAGCCGATCGGTGAGGAGACCGGCCAGCGGCCAGGAGACGATGGTGCTGGCGGAAATGAGGCTCGTCACGAGCCCAGCCTGGGATGGCGAGGCCCCATGTTTGACCAGGTAAGTCGGCACCCAAGTGACGAGGCTGAAGAACGCTCCGTAGAAGAGCAGAGCTGCCACGTTGAACGGCCAGAGCTCTGGGGTAGCCAGCACTTGCCGGAGCGCTCCGAGATTTCCCCGAAAAGAAGCACTTCCGGTAGGACGGTCACCGGTGATCCGCACGGCCTCCTTGCCGGCGATGTCTTCCGTCCGCGCGGCCCGGATGAAGAGGACGATCAGGGTCAGGCTGAGCAGCACCGGGATCAGCATGGTGGCATATCCGAGGCGCCACCCCAAGCGGTCAGCCAATACCGGGATCATGAGAAGCCCCAAGGTGCCCCCCAAGCCTCCCCCCGCCGAGACGATGCCCATGGCCCTTCCGCGCTCGCGGGCCGGAAACCACTCGCTGATCAGCCTGACGCTCGGCACCCACACCGCTGCCGCCCCCAGCCCCACCAGAGCCCGCGCCAGGACACTCTGCCCCCAGCTCCAGCTCAAGGGAAACACCGCCACACCAAGGGCGAGGACGGCGACGAACACCATCATCACCCGGCGCGCACCCCAACGATCTGTGAGGACGCCGATTGGGATCTGGGCCACGGCGTAGGTCCAGAAGTAAGCCGTCATGATCGCTCCCGCGGCGGCGTAGGTGAGCCCCAGATCGGCGATGAAGGTGGGAATGAGCGGGGCGAACGCTACCCGGTGGATGTGAACCTGGAGGAAGGCGAAGGTCGAGACCGCCAGGATCACCCACCGGTGTGAGGACAGCGGAGTGAGGCTACGCTTTCCCAGGGAGGCGGATCGGTTTGGTGACCGCGTAGCCGCCGTAGTTGCCCCACCCGGCAGACATCCCGGCCCACCACTGCGAGGCGCCGCCGATCACCGCGACGTGAATCATCTCGGGGCTCCTCACCATGGGCAGACGCGCACCGTCGGGGAGCCGGCGAAGGTCGGGGACGCCCTCCTCCCCGTGGCCCCAGTAGTACATGTGGGCCTCGCCCTCCACGAGGACTCCGCTCCGCCGGAGCCAGCCCACCTCGTACCGGGCGTGCTCCCAGACCCAGCGCTTGACGTCGCCTTTGGAGTAGCCGGCACGCGCCAGCTCCCGGGCGGGTTTGCTCCCTAAGGAGAGCAGGAACTGGCCGGCCGTGTGGAACATATTGATGCCGGTGGTGGGCAGGGTGCTGGCGAGGATCCTCAGGATCCGAGCTGCGTCACCCGGCACGAACATGGGATCCGGTGACTGGCACGCAAAGACCGTCACTGCGCTCTGCTCATGCCGAAGCCCGCGCTCGACGTGCAGCGGGTCCCAGGGGCTTTCCTCCTCATTCTCGGCCGCGCAGAACAGGTACTTGGCCGGTTGCCCCAGCGACGACATGTCAGTCTCGCCCGGGATCCCGCCCCCGATGTTCCAGAGGATGAGGCGCACCGCGCGGCCCACGCACGCGTTGGCCCGCGAGCCTCCCCCGAAGGCCCCCTCCTTCGCGTTGAAACCCAGCTCCCCCACGATGGGGCCATTGACGATCACCAGGGGGGAGCACGGGTTGGTCGTCGACTGCACCCCATGCAGGTTGAACTCGGGCTCCAGCATGGCCTCCAGCGCCGCGATCACAACCGGCACGTGTTCCGGCTCGCACCCCGCCATGGCGCAGTTGATCGCGATCTGCTCGATGGTCGCCAGACCATCCTTCGGCCCCACGACTCCGAGCACCTCCTCCGGGTCCCGCCCCACGCACTCGATGATGCGGGTGACCTGCGACTCGGTGGGCGGGGCCACGACCAGCCCGTCGGTCCAGCGATTCCTGAGCGCCAGCTCATACCACTCCCAGAAGTCAGACACCTCCATGACAGGCGAAGCGAACGTGGTCATGCGTTTCCCCTGATCAGCGGATCGTCAAGGCGGCGACGACCCGCTCCAAGCTTCGCTCGGCCACCTCGCGGGCCTCGGCGGTGAGGTTGCCGCCTCTGGGAGCGGGCTCGACGAGGAGCGGGAGGTCAGGCAGCCCCATGGCGCTGGCGTGCTCACGGGCGGCCCGCTCGAAGGTGTCGTGGCAGATGGTGATGGTGGGCTTTCCCTGCGTCTCGAAGTCAAACGCGTCGAGCACGGACGCGTAGGTGCAGGACCCTCACGCCGCCTCGCCGTTGACGATTACATCTGCCCGGCTCACAAGCTCGCCGATCTGTTCCTTTGGGGCGGGCTTCGAGATGCTCGGCTTCTTGATCCAGATCGCCTCGCCCGTCGCGTGCCGCTCCTCGAGGAGGGTCCTCAGCGCCTCCATGAGCGGGTACATGGCGTAGGAGCCATCTTGCTGACGGCGCCCCCAGCCATCTAGGAACCCGACCGTCTTGCCCTTGAGCGAGTCCGGCCGTGACGCCAGCCGCATCCCTTCCGTGCGATAGGTGGTGTTGGGCACGACGACTCTCATAAATCCCTCCTC
>JBHIAB010000271.1:0-3966 GCA_046758385.1 Methylomirabilia bacterium
AACGCTTGATGGAGGCCGTCCACCGCTACGAGGGGACCGTGAACCAGGTCATGGGGGACGGCATCATGGCGCTGTTCGGGGCACCTGTGGCCCACGAGGACCACGCCGTGCGGGCGTGCTACGCGGCGCTGAGGATGCAGGAGTCGGTCACGCGGTACGCCGAGGGCGTCCGGCGGGAGCACGGTGTCACGATCCGCGTCCGCGTGGGGCTGAACTCCGGCGAGGTCGTCGTGCGGGCCATCGGCAGCGATCTGCACATGGACTACACCGCTGTCGGCCAGACGACGCACCTGGCGGCGCGGATGGAGCAACTCGCCGATCCCGGCTCCATCCTCCTGACGCCCTCGATCCTGGACCTTGTGGAAGGCTTCGTCGTGGTGAAGCCGCTTGGCCCCGTGCCGGTGAAGGGGCTGGCCGACCCGGTGGAGGTCTACGAGGTGACGGGGGCAGGCCCGGCGCGGACCCGCCTGCAGGCGACCGCCCGGCGCGGGCTGACGCGCTTCGTCGGCCGCGACCCCGAGCTGGAGCAGCTCCGCCGTGCGCAGCAGCTGGCTGCCAACGGTCATGGCCAGATCGCGGCCATCGTCGGCGAGGCCGGGGTGGGCAAGTCGCGGCTGGTCTACGAGTTCACCCACTCCCATCGTGTGCAGGACTGGCTGATCCTGGACGCCTCGTCCGTTTCCTACGGCAAGGCGGCCAGCTATCTGCCGGTGATCGATCTGCTCAAGGGCTACTTCAAGATCGGCGACCGGGACGACCACCGGGAGATGCGCGCCAAAGTGCTGGGGCGGGTGCTCGGTCTGGACCGCGCGCTCGAGCCCTTGCTGCCCCCGCTGCTCGCGCTGCTCGACGTGCCGGTCGAGGACCCGGCCTGGCAGCACCTGGACCCGCCGCAGCGCCGGCAGCGCACGCTGGACGCGGTGAAGCGCTTGCTGCTGCGGGAGAGCCAGGTGCAGCCGCTGCTGGTGGTCTTCGAGGACCTGCACTGGGTCGATGGCGAGACCCAGGCCCTGCTGGACAGCTTGGTGGAGAGCCTGGGGTCCGCTCGTCTGCTCCTCGTGGTCAACTACCGGCCCGAGTACGAGCACCGCTGGGGGAGCAAGACGGCCTACTCCCAGTTCCGACTCGACAGCCTGCCTGCGGAGAGTGCGGCGGAGCTCCTGGCGGCGCTCCTCGGCCCGGACCCGGGGCTCATGCCCCTGACGCAGATGCTGGTGAGGCGGGGCAACCCGTTTTTCCTGGAGGAGAGCGTGCGCACGCTGGTGGAGACGGGGGCGCTGGCGGGCGAGCGGGGAGCGTACCGGCTGACGCGGCCGGTGGAGGTGCTGCAGGTGCCGGCGACGGTGCAGACGATGCTGGCAGCGCGGATCGACCGGCTGCCGGCGGAGGAGAAACGGCTCCTGCAGGCGGCCTCGGTGATCGGCAAGGACGTGCCCTACGCGCTCCTGGCGGCGATCGCGGATCAACCCGAGGAGGCCCTCCGGCGGGGGCTCGCCCACCTGCAGGAGGCGGAGTTCCTTTACGAGACAGGGCTCTTCCCGGACCTGGAGCACACCTTCAAGCACGCGCTCACGCACGAGGTGACCTACGGCAGTCTGCTCCAGGACCGGCGCCGCCAGCTCCACGCCCGGATCGTGGCCGCGACGGAGCGACTGTACCCAGACCGGCTGAGCGAGCACGTGGAGCGGCTGGCGCACCACGCGCTGGGCGGGCAGCTATGGGAGAAGGCGGTCCGGTATGGCCGGCAGGCGGGGACCCGGGCGCTCGACCGCTCGGCCCTCCGGGAGGCCCTCGCCCACTTCGACCAGGCGCGGGCCGCCCTCCAAGAGTTGCCTGAGAGCCGGCAGCGGACCGAGCAGCTCATCGACCTGTGCTTCGACCAGCGGAACGCCCTCCACCCGCTCGGCGAGTTCGCGCGGCTGGGCGAGGTCCTGGACCAGGCGCGCGCACTGGCGGAGGGGCTCGGGGACCAGCGACGGCTCGGGTGGGCACTTGCGTATCTGGCGCTCCTCTATAGCTTCTTCGGCGAGCACTCTCGGGCGATCGACGCCGCGCACGGTGCTCGTACCCTCGGTGAGGGGGTCGGGGACCCCGGGCTGCGCGTCGTCGCGAACTACTATCTCGGCACGGCGCTCTGGTTCGCTGGCGACCCGCGCCGGGCGGCCGACCCCCTGCGCGCGGCTATCGCCCTCGTCAAGGGCGCGCCGCTCGGCGAGCGCTTCAGGCTGGCTGGGCTGCCGGCCGCGCTCGTCCGCTATATCCTGGCGAATGTCCTGGCCGAGCTGGGAGAGTTCGCGCAGGCTCTCGCCGCAGGGGAAGAGGGGCTCCGGATTGCCCAGATCGCCGACCATCCCTACAGCGAGGTCTGGGCCCGCTATGGCCTCGCGTACGCCCATCTGCGCCTCGGGGACTTCGTGGCGGCAACCCGGGCGGTGGAGCCGGGTCTCGCGCTGTGCCGGGCGACGGGGAATCGCCTGGCTCTGCCATACGTCGCGACGTCCCTGGGTGCCGCCTCTCTCCGGTCGGGGCGCGCGATCGAGGCGGCGTCGTTGCTGGAGGAGGCGGTCCAGGCGTTCAGGGGGATGCGGATTCTGAGCTTCCGTTCGTTGTCCATCACGTTTCTGGCCGAGGCCTATCTCATGCTCGGACGGGTCGCCGCGGCGCGGGAGCAGGCGGAGCAGGCCGTGGTGCTGGCGCGCGCTCAGGAGGCGCGGGGCTGGGAAGCCTGGGGTCTGAAAGTGCTCGGTGACGTCCACGCCCACGAGCCCGCCGAGGCCAATCAGGCCGGGGACACGTACCGGCAGGCTCTCGCCCTGGCCGAGGAGTTGAGCATGCGCCCCCTCGTCGCTCACTGCCACCTCGGTCTCGGCAAGCTCTACCGGCGCACCGGGGACCGCCCGAAGGCTCAGGAGCACCTGACCACCGCCGCCACGATGCTCCGCGAGATGAACATGCGCTTCTGGCTGGAGCAGGCGGAGGCCGAGCTGAAGGCGTTGGGGTCTGAGAGCACCAGGAAAGCGAAGAGGCGACCGTGAAGGTCAGAGAAGCCGTGCTCATCCTCCCCTTCGCCCTTGGCCTGCTCGCCGCGCCGCCGCCGGCCGAGGCGCAGAAGGCGGGGAAGGTCGCGCGGATAGGCTTTCTCGGGGGCTCCTCCCCTTCCAGGGCTGCGCACTTAGTCGAGGCGCTCCGGCGGGGCTTGCGCGACCTCGACTACGCTGGGGGTCAGAACGTCGCCATTGAGTACCGATTTGCCGAGGGGAGGTCCGATCGGCTCCCCGGTCTCGCGGCGGACCTCGTCCGTCTCAAGGTTGACGTCATCGTCACAGCGAGTACGCCAGCAGCCCGGGCGGCCAAGCATGCGACTAGCACGATCCCGATCGTCATGGCGATAGTTGGCGACCCTGTTAGGACCGGGCTGATCGCCAGCCTCGCCCGACCGGGCGGGAACGTCACGCGGAACTCCGGCCTTGAGAGCACAGAGCAGGTTCGGCCCGGGGCCGGACTGGGGGAGGAGCGCTTTTATCCCGCCTATGCTCTGAGCCTCGACTCAACCAAGAAGATGCTGAGGAAACTCGTCATCGCCCCCGAGCTGAGCGGCGACATGCTGAGGCACCTGCAGAACATCGCGCGGATCCACAAAAAGAGGGGCACCATCCCCCGGGAGCCCGACTTCGTCGGGAGGAAGGAAGCCCTGGACACGAAGCTCCTGCGGGAGGCGAAGGGAGGCGTGTACTAAGCCAGAGCGAGTGAGGAGGACCGGCCTAGGGGGTCTGTGAAGAGGGTTTGTGCTAGTGGCTCCTAGGCAGCCAAGCGGCCAAGCCTGTGGTGGAGCAGGTCGCGAGGCGGCACATTTGTGTCTGCTCGGGTCGTTCGTGCCAGAGCACACGGAGGGGGAATGAGCCATGAAAAAATCGGTCTTCACCAGAATCTGTAACAGCGGCGGTGAACATGCGGCGGTCTGAAATG
>JBHIAB010000272.1:0-3949 GCA_046758385.1 Methylomirabilia bacterium
GCGCATGCCTGGTATGGCCTGCTTGATCACTCCAAATCATGGGGCTCCATTTAGCCGGTGGCGACCGTCTCTCGAGCCTCTTTAAGGCCCACGTGGATGCAAAAGTCCGGGCAGATCTGGTAGCAGAGCATGCAGCCGATGCAGTGTTCCTCATGGGCCACATACATCGGAAACCATCCGATCCTATTTGCGGCCTGCCGCCAGGCGAAGACATCCACCGGGCAGATATTGAGACAGAAGCTACAGGCCTTGCACATGTCCTCGCTGACGACGACGTCCCACTTGCCAGCGCTCCGAGCGCTTTGCTTCTTGTCGGGCTTAAACAGAGACATGCGAGTCCCTCGTCCTAAGGCGCTGAGGTCGCTCCGGGCGCCCGGGACATCGCCTTCAACACGATCTCCCTGGCATTCGCGATGTGGGCGCGAGCCAGTCGCTCAGCAGCCTCGGGATCATGGGTCCGGATCGCATCGAAGATCCCCCGGTGCTCGCCGAAGGCGTCATTCAGCCGGTTCGGCGTGCTCAGTAGGACGGGGTGAAAGCGCTGAATGGACAGCCGCACGACCGACACGAGACCCTGGAGCCGCCTGTTCCCGCTGGCCCGGAAAATGTCGTCATGGAAGGCCACGTGGGCGACGAACCACTGGTGGGCGTCCTGGGAGGCCCGGCACTCATTCATGCGGCGGATTTGTCGCTCGAGTGCCCGGATCTCCGACTCGGAGATCCGTTGGGCAGCGAGTCGTGCGGCTAACCCATCGAGGACCTCTCGAATGTCGTAGAGCTCGGCGGCTTCGTCCAGCTCCAGGAGCTTGACTCTGAGGCCAGCTCCCGGGAGCCGCTCTATCAGCCCTTCTTGCTCGAGCTTCATCAGCGCTTCCCGCAATGGCGTCCGACTGATCGCGAGCCTTCTGGCCAACTCCATCTGGCGAAGTCTCGTTCCGGCGGCGAGTCTCCCGTTTAGGATCCCCTCCCGAAGAACCGAAGCGGCCCTATCGACCAGGCGGGTACGCTTTAACGGACTGACGGCGGGCACTCGTGACTGTCCAGGCATAGCCATTCGTGAATATTGTATGCAAAATACATAACGCCGTAACTCCGTGTCAAGTACCAAGTTGTGGACTCGCGGGTCTGGCGAACCGGAGTCACGCGGCCGCTTGGGCTGGATCAGGTCGCACAGTCCTGGACCTCGCGGCCGTCAGCTCTTGGCTTGGCGCCACCCGAGGCCGGGCGGTTCGGATTGCGGACGTAGCGAAAATCACAGAACACAGCTCCTTCCATGATCGTCTGCGTCCGCGTGAGCTGCACGTGGGAATTGAAGCCCTCTATCAACGAGAAGTCCCGGTTGCAGGATAGGATTGCTCCCAGTTCCGGAATCCCTAGCGCGCGGTAGAGTTCCGCATACCGGCAGCGCGTCACGTTGAACGAGAACTGGTCCTCCGTCTGCTCCAGCACGTCAATCTCCAGCGCGCCGTCCCGTTTCCACAGGTCCAGCGAACTAGCGAAGTGCGCGAGCGTGCGACCACCGGCGGCCTCTGCAAGTTGGGCGCCTTGCTCCTTGGCGATCCGGATGATCACGTCGCGAGCGACGTTCAACACACCATCCCGGTCGAACTCGCGGGCAAGGGCCTCGAGGAGGGGGGCGACGATCCGCGCCTCGATCTCGCGGCGCCTCAGCACACCGACCTCGTTGAGACGATCGGCCGGCATGGCGCCTCCGCCCAAACCTCGATCCCGCCCCTCCTTCTGGCCCGCCACCTGCTCTGGATTCACTGCCTCTTCCCGGCGGGACCTACCCCGCCAACCGCGGCATCAGCTCGTCCACCACACGTCGGAGCTGGCCTTTTTGATCCCATGACGTGAGCCGGAGGGTGAAGCGCCGAACGCCCGCGTCGATGAAGCGGTTGATGTGCTCCGCACAGGCCCTCACGTCACCGTACGCGATCCACATATCGACCGTTTCCTTCGGGTAATCGGTCATATAGTAAAGGTCGATGAACTTCTTGGACTCCTCGTACGCTCGCGCGCGGTCCTCGCCGATGTGCACGTTGAAGTAGAGACAGTTTGGGAACTGATCTGGATCGCGCTTCGCCGCCCTGAGCGCTCCTCGCACGCGCTCCCATCCCTCGCGGAACTCCTCGGGCGTGACCAACGTGGTCATCCATCCGTCAGCCAGTCGCGCAACGCGCTGGGCTGCGCGCGAGAGCACAGCAGTGCCAACGTTGAAGGCCTGGGGGTTGTTGGCGATCCAGATCGGGGGCCCGGGAGCCTGCGCGGGCTTGGGAAGGATCGTAACGTTCTCGAACTGATAGAAGCGCCCACGGAACGTCGCCCCCTCTTCGCTCCAGAGCCGTCGGAGAATCGTGATCCCTTCCTCCATCCGGGCAGCCCGTTCCCCCACGCCCACACCCATCGCCTGGAACTCGTTCAAGAAGTCGCCACCGGCCTCCCGGCTGCCACCACCCATGCAGGCAACCATGATGGTCCGGCCCTCCGAGATCAGGTCGAGACTTGCCCACTGGTAGGCAAGCAACACCGGATGGCGGAGCGGGAAGCTGGCGAGGCACGCCGGGCCGAGCTTCACGCGCCGCGTGCGTGCCGCCACTGCCGTCAAGAGGGTAATGGCCTCGAGCCGAGGTTTCGCCATGATGCTGTCGCCCACCCACACGGAATCAAAGCATCCGGCGCTCTCCGCCATCTCACTCAGTTCGAGCAGCTCGGATGCCGAGGTCGCGCCGAACAGGACGCCTCGGTTCGGCAGCGTGAGACCGAAGGACACCTGGCTTTTAGTCATACGCACCCTCCCTTCTCACTTTGGGGCACCCCGCTCGGTAGTCGATCCGAACCCCATGGCAAATACCGCTAACTGCCCGCCTTCGGCGTCTCGGCGGCCATTATCGCGCCTCCATCAAGCCTTCCCTTTTTACCAAGACCTGTTCCTTTTGCCTAGAACTGTCTTCTATCTCCCTGCTGTCCGTTGCCAAAATGTCATTGCTCGACTGATCCGTCCGGTTTCGTCCCCATTATGGATCCGGCGGATAGCTCGACCTCACAGCCGATAGCGTGGACAACGTCCTAGAAGACACTTGACTCGCTGACTTGGGACAGCGGTTCTACGCGGCCTTACCGCTCTCTGCCCGATGGCTAGCGTTCAGGCGGCCCGCCGCTCATACCGGTGGTGGAGCCCGCCGACCTGAGGCAACTCGACAATCTCGCCCAAGGCCGGCGGTTGGACCGGCCTCGGCTCCGGGGCGTCCTTGGCGAGCGCCAGGTGAGTGCGGGAGCGCTGGTAGTAGGTGAGGTACCGATCGAGGATCCGGCGCAGGTGCGCTTCGCCCAGGACCACCACGTGGTCCAAGCATTCCCGCCGGATGGAGCCGATGAGCCGCTCGACGTACGGATTCTGCCAGGGCGCTCGCGGAGCCGTGAGCACCTCGGTGATGCCGAGCCTCTCCACCCGTTGACGGAACTGGAGGCCGTAGATGGCATCGCGATCGTGGAGCAGGTAGCGCGGGGCGCTCTCCCAGGGGAACGCGGCCACGACCTGCTGGGCCGTCCATGCGGCCGTGGGATACTCCCTGACATTGAAGTGCACCACGCGCCTCCAGAGGTGGGCAACCACGAGGAAGGTGAACAGCACGCGGAAGCCCGCGGTGGGCACGGTGAAGAAGTCGATGGAGACCAGGTCCTTCAGGTGGTTTTCCAGAAACGCGCGCCAGGGCTGCGAGGGCAGCTTGGGCCGGCGCGGCATGAGCCGCGAGACGGTTCGCTGGGAGACTGGGATACCCAGCTTGAGCAGCTCACCGTGGATGCGTGGAGCACCCCAGAGGGGATTGGCTGTGGCCATTCGGTGCACGAGCTCTCGGATCTCTCCGCTGAGCCCGGGGCGGCCGGGACGTAGCTTCCGCGCCTTCCGGGTCCAGTAGTGCCTGAACATGTCCCGGTGCCAGCGCAC
>JBHIAB010000273.1:0-3927 GCA_046758385.1 Methylomirabilia bacterium
AACGGATGAAGCGCCAGCAGGAGTGGGCTCACGCCTTCGACGTCAGGACCAAGCGGGCCGAGGGGGGGCCGGTCCATGGCGAGTACTGGGGTCTCCCCTGGCCGTGCTGGACCGCGAAGCACACCGGGAGCCCCATCCTCTACCGGATCGGCGTCCCGGTGGCAGAAGGCGGCATGGGGTTCCGGGCTCGGTGGGGTCCGAAGGCCCCGGATGGCCGGACACTGCTGGCCGGAGAGGGCTCAGCGCCGCCCGGCAGCTCCATCAACGGCGGCTATCCCCAGGCCAAGAACTGGAAGACCGATCTGACCGGGCAGGTCTTCGAGGAAATGATCGCCAAAGGGCTGGCGCCGTATGGCAACGGCCGTGCCCGCTTCAACGCCTGGAACATCCCCGATCCCATCGCGGTCCACCGCGAGCCCATCCATACCCCGCGGCCGGACCTCCTGGCGAAGTATGCCACCTATGACGACGTGAAGGATCACTATCGGGTGCCGACGCTCTTCAAGAGCCTTCAGAAGCGGGACTGGGTGAAGAGCTACCCGATCATCCTCACCACCGGCCGACAGGCGGAGCTCGAGGGCGGCGGGTGGGCCGAGCGGAACGTGCGGTGGCTGGTCGAGCTTCAGCCCGAGATGTACGTGGAGATCCACCCGAAGCTGGCTAACGACAACAGGATCAAGCACGGGGACTGGATCTGGATCGAGTCCCCGGAGGATCTCGACGGCAAGCCGAGCCGGATCAAGGTCAAGGCCAAGGTGACCCGGCGGGTGAGTCCCGACACCGTTTTCCTCCCGTACCATTGGGGCGGGGTGATGGAGGGCAAGTCGTACGCCCACAAGTTCCCCGAGGGGACCGCGGCTTTCGCCATGGGTGAGTCGGCCAACACGGTCGTCAACTACGGCTACGACCGGGTGACCCAGATCCAGGAAACCAAGACCGGCCTCTGCCGGATCAAGAAAGCGTAGGGGGGTGACGAGGATGGCAGCACAGAGCGTTACGATTCCCTTCCGACAGGCTCGGGGACCGGAGGGCAAGTTCTCCCCTGCGCGGCTCAAGTTCTACATCGACGTCAAGCGGTGCATCGAGTGCGGCGGCTGCGAGGTGATGTGCAAGAATGAGAACAACGTCCCGCCCGGCATCGCCCGGATCCGCGTGGTCACCGTTAACGAGGGCGTGCCTGGCGAGACCAACGTGGCTGTCCCCTGCATGCACTGCTCGAAGGCCCCCTGCGTGTCCGTCTGCCCGGTGGACGCGCTTTTTATACGGCCGGACGGCATCGTAGTCATCAACAAGGAGACGTGCATCGGCTGCGGCTACTGCCTCTACGCGTGCCCGTTTGGCGCGCCGCAGTTTCCCAAGGGCTCCGCGTTCGGCGCCCGCGGCGTGATGGACAAGTGCACCTATTGCGCCGGCGGGCCGGAAGTGCCGTTCTCGGAGCGGGAACGCAGGATGTACGGGGCCAACCGCATCGCTGAGGGGAAGCTTCCCGCGTGCGCCTCGGTGTGCGCGACGAAGGCTCTGGTGGCCGGCGATGCCGAGGAGGTGGCCAACGTGGTTCGGCAGCGCATGGCCGCCCGCGGCTCCGGCGGCGGCGCCTGGGGCTGGCAGCAGGCCTATCCCGGCGTCCGGTAAGGCCCATCACCGGTCGAGCTGCGAGGGCATTTGATTCTTGCCCCCACCGGGGGTCACACCCCGGTGGGGGTTTGTTTGTTATCCTGGTATCGTAACGGGAGGCTTGGCCCTCCTCCGAGGTTCTGCCGAAGGGCTCGGCTGGCACGCGAAAGGGTGGATGCGCCGATGGAACCGATCGTTCTCTGGCAGCAGAAATGGGGTCTGAGCTTCAATGTTCCCTGGTACCTCTTCCTAGGAGGGCTCGCCGGCGGCACGATGACGATCGCCGCCCTGGCAGACCTGTTGGCGGGCACGCGCGAGCGGTTCCGGCACCTCGCTCAGGTTTCAGCCTACCTCACGCTCCCCACCATCATCGTCGGGGGCTTGTTCCTGACCTTTCACCTGGGCAAGCCTGAGCGCGGCTTCGCCTTTCCGATTTTCTTCACCAACTATCAATCCTGGTTGACGATCGGAGGGTGGATTATCTGGGCCTTCACGGCCCTGAGCGTCGCCTATGCCGCCGCGTGGTACTTCAACATGGGCCGCGGGCTCAGGCTCACGCTGGCGGCGATTGGCGTTCCCCTGGGCGTGCTCATGTCGCTCTACACCGGCTTTCTGCTCTCGGCCGCGTGGACGGTCCCTGGGGGCCGATGGTTCGTTCCCCTGTGGGACAAGACGTACATCCCCGTGCTCTTCGTGCTTTCGGGGCTCTCCACGGGCCTCGCGGCTTCCGGCCTGGTCGTGCTCGTCGCAGGTCGCCTTCGGCAGATCTTGGCCGCTGACAAAACGCCTGATCAGAGCTGGTCGGTTGTCAACGTGGCAAGCCTTGCCGACGTTGTAACTATCCTTGCTGAGGGGGTGTGGGTGTACCTGTTCTTTGCCTCGCTTGCCGTGGGCACGCTTGGGCAGCAGCTCGCGTTCAAGTTGGTCATCCGAGGTGACCTGGCGCCCTGGTTCTGGTGGGGGTTCGTCGTGACAGCTCTCGCACTCCCGCTCCTGGCCAGCGTGATCCACGCGGTTGCCGAGTGGATGTTCCACGCCAGACTGGGATGGATTCTTTATCTGAAGTTCGCCTTGGTGATTGTGGGTGGCCTGATCTTCCGGTATGTCGTCGTCTGGGGAGGGGATATGAAGGCGCCCCTCGTCTTCCCGCCTTCCGTGTGGCCGGTTCCTGGCATGCCCACTCTCCCGCCCATCAGCGGCCTTGGGGGATAGGGGACATCGCGCAACCCCCGCGGGCCGGTGGTCAGCATTGTGGCTTTGGTGTTGATCGGACTCATGGCCCTCGACACGGCGGGGTTGGCCGTGGCCGGCGAGGATCCCGCGGCGCTTGGCAGGGAGCTCTACGTCGAGCGTTGCGTCCTCTGCCACGGAAGCGACGGGCACGGCTGGGAGTGGACTCAGAAGGTCGCCAAGCCTCCCGTGCCTGTGCCGAACCTGGCCGAAACGGTGCCCGCGCTGGATGATGCGGAATTGAAGCGGATCATCCTGGATGGCGGGGAGGCGGTTGGGCGGACCCCGTTTATGCCTGCCTTTCGCTTCCGAATGAGCGAGGCGGAGGTCGCGGCGTTGATCACCTACCTCCGGGCCATCACTGGCGACGGGAAGAAGTGGTGAGGCGGGTGTGGCTCGGGCTGCTAGCGGTCCTGGCCGTCACACCTTGGTACGTGGTGGCCAATGCGGACACCAACTTGGGCCTTACGGGCTTTTTCCCTCACGCCATTGCGATCGCCGACGTGGATGGGGACGGGACCCCCGATGTAATCGTCCCTGCCTCGGCAGAGAGAAAGGTCACGGTGCTCCGGGGTGATGGGCAAGGGGCCTTCCGCAGCAACGACTCCTATCCGGTCGGCCAGGGCCCAACATGGGTTGCCACGGCTGACCTGAACGGTGATGGGCAGCTCGACTTCGTCATCACCAACACCGGCGCCCACAGCCTGTCTGTTTATCTTGGGGACGGCCATGGCGGCTTCACGGCAGCGAAGGAGATCACGGGCATCCACGGGCCGGCGTCGGTCGTGGCCGTGGACTTCAATGGGGATGAGCGGACAGATCTTGCGGCGGCCCAAGCCGCGAAGTCCCAGATCGCCATCCTGCTCAATCGAGGAGGTGGAAACTTCGAACTGCTGACCAGATACCGGGTTGATCGCGGCCCCCATAGCCTCGCCTCTGCGGACCTCAACCGCGACACCGTGCCCGATTTGGTCGTCGGGACGCTGGGGTCGCATAGGCTGAACATCCTCCTTGGCAGAGGCGACGGCTTCTTCGAGCTGCGCCACAAGGTCGAGGTCGGTCGATTTCCCCACTACATGGCCT
>JBHIAB010000274.1:0-3917 GCA_046758385.1 Methylomirabilia bacterium
GTGGTTCTTTCGCCACCCGGTCCAAAATTCCGCGCTTTTCGAGGTCGGTTGACACAGGCAAGACCGTCTACCATCGGCTCAGCCCGCAGGAAGCGAGAATCTACAAGGCAGGCACCGTGGAGTACCGCAAGCTCAAATCTCTGCTGCGTCGGATGCAAAACGTCTCGCGCCGTGCCCTCGCGCGCGAGGCGCGGCCGCCGTGACCCCACGGCGACCGGGCGCTACGCTGTGGCGCGATATGCTCGGCGAGATCTGCGGAAAGTAGGGTATAAGGTTTGGCTTAGACACCAATGAAGCCCGCGAACCGCCCCCTCCGCCGGCCACGGGCGAGCTTCTTGAGGGCGATGGCCTCCACCTGCCGGATCCGTTCCCGCGTGAGCCCGTAGGCTGTGCCGACCTCTTCCAGTGTCTGCGCGCCGTCCACGCCAATCCCGAACCGCCGGCGGAGGATCCGCGCCTCCTTTAGCGTGAGGGTGGCCAGGGCCCGGCGCACCTCCTCGGCAAGCTCCTTGGACTGCACATCATCAAGCGGCGAGCCAGCTGTCTGGTCCTCCAGCAAGTCTCGAAGTTCACTGCCCGCCCCGACAGGGATCTCCAGCGAGAGCGGCCTCCTCGGCAACTTTAGGAGCCTTTCTAGCATCTCGGGCGGCATGCCCATGTGCTGGGCCATCTCCTCTGGGGTGGGCTCACGTCCCAGCTTGTGGGCGAGAGTCAGACTAGCACGCTTGATGCGCTGCAGCCTATGCAGAAGATACTCGGGGAGCCGGACAGTCCGGCCGCGGGCGGCCATCCCGCGCATGATGGCCTGCCGGATCCACGAGGTGGCATAGGTGGAGAACTTGAAGCCCCGGCGATACTCAAACCGATCGACGGCCTTCATGAGCCCGATGTTCCCTTCCTGGATCAGGTCCAGCAGCGGCATCTCCTCGCTGACGTACCGCTTCGCAATGGAGACCACGAGGCGGCAATTGGCTTCTATCAGGGCCTTCTTCGCCTGGCGGACCTGGCGCGCTCCGGCCTCCATCTCGGCGAGCAGGCCCTTGAAGACCGGTCGGGGCACCCCCACCTCGGCCGCTAGCTGCCGACCCTGCCGCTGCAGGGTGGGGTGAGAGGGCTTGGCACCATTCCGCCCCTGAGCAATCCGCTCCTCCAGCTCGGCCAGCCGCTGGCCGTAGGTGCGGGCCTTCGCGGCAAGCCCTTCGATGAGGCTTTGAGTGAGGTCCAGGGCCTTGAGCCTCCGGGCGATCCCTTCATGACTCCGGCCGAGCCGCACGAGGCTCCGTCTCCGCTTGGCCTGGCTGCTCGCCTGACCCAAGGCCTTCTCCGGTCGGGCTGTTTCCTCCGCGACGCGCCGCAGGGCCCCGAGGGCCGCGTTTACCCGCCGGGCCTTCGAGGCGCCAGGCACCTGGTTGCTGCGGGAAAGTTCGGAGATGGACTGGTGGTCCTGGCGCAGTCGCTCCGCCAAGGCCAAGACATCACGGGCTACGAACAGGAGGCTGAACAGAGCGCGGCAGAGGCGGGCCTCTCCGTCCTCCATTCGGCGCCCTAGCTCGACCTCCTGCTCGGCGGTCAGGAGCGGGACCTGACCAATCTCCCGAAGGTAGAGCCGCAGCAGGTCCGAACCCTGGCGATTGTTCCCAGAGGGTTCGGGACGATGCGTTTCGAACTTCGACCGCGCCTGAGAGTCCTCTTCTTGGAGGGTTTCCATGAGCTCCTCTTTGATTCTGCCATGGGTCGACGCGGATCCCGGCAGCCCGCCCCCGGGAACCTCTTCTAAACTTCGCGGCCGTGTGAGGTTCCCGCCCTCCTCTCTATCGTGACGGGTTCGACAATTGCATGGCGTGTGCCAGTGGGGAAAACCTCGAACAGTGAGCCCATACGAATGTGGGAGTCTCTGAGTCGTCTGCAAATCCTGCAGGTCATTGGAATGGGGCTGAACCCTAAGGGCTGCCTGAGCGTTAGTGGATCTGCCGGGATATACGTCGCAAGTATGGAGCAGCTTTCGAAAAATCTCCACGGGCGACCTCAGGATCGCGAGTGAGCGAGTTCCCGATCTACAGGCTCAGGCACTTGGAAGTGTTAGGTGTTCGATCTGCAAGCTTTGCAGTCCCCGGCGGCCGGGAAGACTCATGATGGCCCGTGCGTCATGTAGGCAGAAGAACACCGAGGTCTCTGGGTCCGGCGTGGGACTCATGCCGACGCGCCGTCAGGCGGCAGCTGGATCGTGGCGGTCGAGGGCTTCTGGGTCCGGGAGGGTGGTTTGTGCTCGGCTAGGCCGAGACGCCGGAGCCCGTCTATAAGGACGTGATCGTGGGCCTAGTGGCGCTGCTCCCCCGCTTGCGGCAGGCACACGGCGATCGCGCCAATGGCGGTGGTTCATTAATGCGTCGCACTTCACAGCTGCGGGAGCCGTCCGGGCGAGCCGCGTCGGGCCTCACGGGAAGTTTCATGCCAAAGCGTACCGTCCGCGGTGAGCAAATACGCGAGCCCCCACCATGCTCCCCGCTCCGACATACACTGCAAGCGGGAAGTTCAGCTGACCATGGTGTAAAAACAGTAGCGAGCTGGAGAAGGTCACGGGCACGTCCGCCGCCTGAGCCGCCACCAGGGCGACGGGCCAGGACACCCCAGACTCGAGGGCCAGGAATGGGACCAAGACAAGACCCGCCCCGACCCCGAGAGATCTCGCCACTCCCCCGGCGAAGAGGGCGGTCACGATGGCTTTCCTCTGCCAGCCATTGGAGGTCGCACGCGATGCCCAGGCGCGGGAGAGTCGCGCCTCCGGGCCCTGCGCGAAGGCGGAGGGAGCCCACGCGCGGTTCAACAGTGCGTAAGCTGCGCTGCCGATGAGCCGGATGGCCAGCAGATGGGGAAACCTTGCCAGCGTCATCGGGGGCAGGAGCAGTGAGCTGAGCAGACTGCCGGCGACTCCCGCCCAGACCAAAGGCTGGATCGGTCGAAAGGCGGCCCGGTAGCCTTGAAAGAACGTGGTCGTGCAGGATGCGCTGGTGAGAAAGCCAATGGCCAGGGCAGTGCCCAGAGCCTGGCCGAGGGGGAGATGGTACCGGAACACGAGCAGCGGGGCGAGGAATGGCGCCGCTCCGATCCCAAGGGATGTCCCCAACGGGCCAACGATCAGGCCCAAGAGGAGCGGTATCAGGCGTTCGACAACCCCTGCTTCTCCTCAGCGCGCAGGTATGCGCGCTGCGCTCTTCGGCCGCACCGGTTCTCGCCTCACTCACATTCCCTCGGTTCCGTCTCCAGATGGGCCAAGAATTCGTCAACGACGGCCTGCGGATCGGCCGGATCGTCGGGGTGAGATCCCTCAGAATGGTGATCGACGGTAAGCTCGAGCAGGCACAGCGGACCTTGACCGATCTCGCCGTTGAGATCCGCCGTCACGAGGAAACGGACCTCATATCCGGCTTCTGTCAGACGACGGAGCGCTTCACCGGTCGGCTCCGAGGTTTCAACGAAAGCCAGGAGGGTCTGGGCAAGCTCTCCTAAGGTCTCGTGGGCGATGGACTCATCCATTGCGCGGCTCCTCGATCGAATGGGGTTATCACAGAATGGGTCTCTGGGGCCGCACGAGCTCCCCGCGCATCAACATCGTCAGGGGCCCCCCGATGAGCGCCATGAACAGGCCGAGGAAGAAGCAGTGTCTGGCGATCGTTCTGTGATCGGTGGACAAGGCGCAGGTCGGCTAGGAAGCCAGCTCCTCGTGACAGGCACCGGTCGCACACGTGGTGACACCCCTCCCCCTGGAGTCGCTCATCCCAGAGGACCGCTCCGGGATCGGCTTGTTCCTTCGCACGATGTCACTCCCCCGGCAGCGGGTTGGCCCGGGATCCAGCCCGCCTTGCTCTGGATTGGCGTCGTGCATCCCCTGTGCCAGCGGGAAAAAACCTTTGACGCTC
>JBHIAB010000275.1:0-3875 GCA_046758385.1 Methylomirabilia bacterium
TCTCCAAACAAGACACAGAGTTTCATTCGGTTGGCTCGAGGAACTTCGGCCTAGGTAACGGTTGTTTGATGGATTTCGAAGCACTTGAAACGGGATGTAGTTCAGAGCCTCGTGTGGAATGATGACCAGGTGGTTCGTTCTGATCCATTTCAGCGCTGGCTGGATCAAAAACAGAAACATCTCCCTGGCTGTGTCCTCGTCGAACTTGGCGTTTCTGTCGACCAGGCCACTCCGAAGGCTCGTGACCTTCTTGATCAGCTCCGAACGGGGGAGAAAGACCGACCTGACGTGGATGGTGTCGCTGCTGATATGCCACAGAATCACCGCGCTTTCCAGCACCAAGTACTGCAAGACTTCATACCCGTTCCGCGCCATCGAGTCCTGTGATCGCTCTAGGGACACCGGTTCGGACACCAGTAACTCCTGAAGCCTGGGGGCGTCCTCAGCCATCCGGGCCAGAAGTTCCCGGTGTTCCCGTTCCAGCTTGCGTATTTCGCGCTCTGCTCTGGCGATCTTTTTCGCGTGCTTCTTGCCATCTGCTCCGCTCCTGAGCTCGAAAAGCTGCTTTTGTCGAAGCGCGATATTCGCCCGGAGTTCCACCGACTTTCCATACAGGTGTCGGTCTTCGGGTCTGGAGAGCGCAAGCTCCTTGCTTGCCAGGAGATCCGCCATGGCGCGGGATCTGGACCGCTCGGAGAGCTCGAAGGCATCTGAAAAGCGGCGACGCTCCAATAGGTGCAGGATCGGCGTGTAGTAGAACTCAATCTTGTCTTCCAGGAACGTTCCGCGGCTCTTCTCGTCGCGGAGGTTGCGGCGGTCGACCTCGAGCAGGTTGACCGCCTCGAGATACGAGGCGAGCGCCTCGTCATTGTCTCCCTGCATTTCGTGAAACAGCCCTCGGATATAGAAGCTCCGCGCATCCCTGGCACCGGCAAATCCTGCTTGGTGAACGAGTCCTATCAGTCCTGGAGGGATGTGTTGACCGCCGGCGATGTATTGCTCTTGCACCAGCACATCCCCCGGTCTTTTCGGATGGAATATGCCCTGTTGGACGAGCGCTTCGTGAAACCGTTCCTGCGATTGGATCAGTGTCCGGCGCATCTCCAGCCTTTGCAGGAAGCCTTCCGCCTGTCTGGCTAGGCCGTGGTATCCGAGCTGTCTGGCAAGGGTGCGGGCCTGTTCGTAATCGGCTTTGGCGAGCTCCAGTGCCTGATAGCAAGGCTTGAAGGCCCTCTGGTAGTCGCACTTTTCCGCGACCTTCTGGAAGACTTCTGCCCTGTCCAGATGACCGAAAAAAAGGCGTGTCCGGTCGTTGAGTGCTGGGGCCAGAGAAAAGGCGCGCTTGAGGGCATCCGCGGCAGCGACGAGGTCGCCACTGCTGACCCGAATCTGGGCCTGGTAATCGAGCGCATCGAAGAGATAGCTCTTGTCCTCGAGACCCTCGCTTAGCCGGAGAGCCTCTTCGATGTGGGTCGCCGCCGCGCCAAGGTTTTTGGTGCCGTACAACTCAGCCCGTGCCCACCCCATCAGGGCTTTCGCCTGGTATGCCCGATGGTCCACTGTGCCGGAAAGCCGATAGGCCTCTTGGTAGAGCTCGATCGCTTGGTGCCACCGAGAGCGCGGCAAAGGAAAACGGCTTGGTGCGATCGGCTCTCTTGTACATTTCCTGGCTCCATCTTCATAAGACGTGCACGCCAAGAAGCAACACGCCGCCGTGGGCTGAAACCGGCTCTACCATCACCGAGGGGGTCAGGCGTGTCAAGGGTCATCGTGACGGAAACAGAGGCGTCAGCTGTCGATTCGGGGGTACGATCGCCCCGCGCTCGAGACGGTGTCGGTGGGCAGAGCTTCAGGCAGGACGGAAGATCGCGCCCCGGGCAGGATCGAGAGAGGCGAAGGTGACGGGCTGACCGGCGCTCAGGTGCTCCGGGTCGCCCGCGAGGCGGGCGGTGACGCGGAGCCCTTCTTCAAGCTCGAGCACGCCGACGGCATACGGGGCTTCGGCGGCGTAGCGCTCCGGGGCGACGCGGATGGTGGTCCAGGAGACGAGGCGGCCGCGCCCGGAGAGGGCGACCGGGGTGCCGCCGTCACCGCCGCAGGCCGGGCAGGGACGCCCCTCATCCACGGAGAGCTTCCCACAGTCGGCGCAGCGACGCCCCCGGAGCATCTCACATCTTGCCGAGAATCGTGACCGTGCTCACGACGCCGGTGCCTCCCAGGTTGTGCGCCAGGGCAATCTCGGCCTTCCGCACCTGAGTGGCGGCCTGGCCGCGGAGCTGTGTGACCAGCTCGTAGACCTGGGCGCAGCCGGTGGCACCGACCGGATGCCCCTTCGCAATGAGCCCTCCGGAGGGGTTGACGGCCACCTGCCCGTCGAGGCCGCACAGCCCCTCCTCGACCGCCGGGCCGCCCTTCCCTCTCGGGAAGAACCCCAGATCCTCGGTGGCGATGATCTCGGCCATGGTGAAGCAGTCATGGACCTCCGCCACCTGAACGTCGGTCGGGCCGAGCCCCGCCGTGGCGTACGCCTCGCGCGCGGCGCGCACGGTCGCCGAAAATGAGGTGAGCTCCTCCATCTCCCAGAGCGTAGCAGGGCCGGAGGCGTGCCCGCTCCCGAGCACCCGGACGGGGCGTTCGTGAAAGTCGCGCGCCCACTCCGCGGGACAGAGGACCGCCGCCGCGGCGCCGTCCGAGATGGGCGGGCAGTCGTAGAGGCGGATCGGGTCGGCGATCAATCGCGAGTTCAGCACCTCTTCGAGAGTGACCGGCTTCCTGAACTGGGCCTTGGGGTTGACGATGCCGAAGCCGTGGTTCTTGACCGAGACGAGCCCGATCTGCTCACGGGTGGTCCCGTAGCGGGCCATGTGTTCGCGCATGATGATGGCGAAGGCGCCGGGGAAGGTGAGCCCGGACCGCATCTCACGCCCCTCATCACCGGCGGTGGCCAGCGCGGCGGTCACCTCGGCGGTGGGCGAGGAGGTCATCTTCTCGGCTCCCGCCACCAGGACGAAGTCGTAGAGGCCGAGGGCGATGCCCAGCACACCGTGGCGGAGGGCAATGCCTCCCGAAGCGCACGCCCCCTCGACCTTCGTGCATGGGATGCCGGTGAAGCCCAGCCGGCCAGCCACGACGGCAGCCAGCGCGCCCTGATTGGCGAGTCGCTCGCCGACGAAGTTCCCCAAGTAGAGGGCCTGGATCTTCTCCCGAGAGACGTTGGAGTCAGCGAGGGCCTCACGACACGCACCCACGGCCAACTCCACGATCCCCGTCCCCTCGATCTTGCCGAACGGGGTGGACCCCACGCCGATGATGGCAACTTCTCTCATCGCTTGCTCTCCTCTCTGAGGCGCCGCTGCCCGGCCCAGGAACGGTTTCGGGACTCACGCCCGGGGCATCCTGCCGCTCGCAACGTCGGGTGGGATCGACGAGAATTCATGGTCCCACGCATAGCTCATGATAGCACGGGGCGAATGTGAGATTCAGCGGGCCGGGAATACGTTCGCGGAGAAGGCAGAGTGTCTTCGCCGGAGCGTGGGCGGGGGCTACCTCCGTTTCACGGTAACCTTCTCGACCAGCGCAAAGTATGCCGCGTACTCCGTGGAAGAGAGCAGACGAATCGGGCACCCCTTGTATTGCCATGGGCGCCCGGGGTCCAGCAGGACCTCTCGCGACGTGTCCTCCCACAGTCGATAGGGCATGAACAGCGCATTGGGAGCGACCCCGTGCGCTCCGAGGAAGGCTTCGTAGGCGGCATCGAGCTGGACATTGATCGGCGGCTCCGACATTCCGACCTCCTTGTTCCTCTGGCTCGGTCAACCGGGTGAAGTGCCGGACACGGCGAGCGGTATCAGGGTTCGTTCAATCGGGATCCTGGG
>JBHIAB010000276.1:0-3873 GCA_046758385.1 Methylomirabilia bacterium
AGGCAGACGGGGAAAGTCACTTCGATGATTCCTCAACTGCGGAAGTTGGGCTAGCCTGCTTTATTCGTGAACGGCATCAATAGTCGTTGCGAAGATCATATTTGAGCCTGCGAGAGCTGCTTCGGTCGGCGTGACACCCCCTGGGGAGGGCCAATTGAAGAACCGGGCGTACCTCGGCCGCCGGGTGGCCCCTGCGCGGTCGCGATCAGCGGGTGAGGGAGGAGACTCATTCCGTTGTCATGCGAGGTGGTGCCGTTCGGGAGTCGGCTCAGGAGGTCGTGCCCACGGCGCGGGCAATCTGCCGCCACGTCCGAAGCCACGGGAACGTCGCGGGCAAGTGCAGGACGATCCGGCGCACCGACCGTTCGACCCACACGGCGAGCTTGATGAGGCGCTCGCGCAGGGTCGTGATCTGCGCGGCGGCACAGGCCGTGCCTCGGGCCCGCCGGCGCAGTTCTTGGAACAGGAGGTATGCGGCCAGCGTCAGCAGGACACGGAGCTGGTTGGCCAGAAACCGCGAGCAGCTGGTCCGGTCCATCTCCAACCCATGATGCAGCTCCTTGAGCCGGTTCTCCACGTCTCCCCGCTGGCAGTAGCACTCGTAGACCCCCTGGGGATCGTCCCGGAGGTTGGTGACCACGAAGCGGGGATTGTCCTTGGGGCTGCGGCCAGGATGCCGTACAACCTCGGCCTTCATGATCACCCGCCGCTTGCGGGACCACTTCCGGGCGGCGTAGCGCGTCTCCCCATACAGATGCTCGGTCCGGCCAGTGGCCTTGGAGCGCATCCGGGCCTTGCCCAGCAAGCGCCGCACCCGCTTCTGCAACCGGGCATTGCTCGCCATCGCCACCAGGTACTCGACCCCCTGGGCCTCCAGAAAGTCGAACATCCGGGGGCTCGCAAAGCCCCCATCCAGCCGCACGCGAAGCGCGGCCCCAGGGAAGGCGGCGCACAGCTTCCGCACCAGCCGCCGCAAGAGCCCGATGGCCCCCTGGCTGGCGGGACTGTTGCCGGGGCGCAGCACAGCTCCGACCACGTACTGCTCGGGCTCGGCGTTGAAGGTCACGGTGGCCACCAGCGGGAGGTAGCACCAGGTGTCGTAGTGGCCGTTGAAGAAGGTGAACTCCTGCTGGCCGTGGGTGGGGTCGTCGGTGGGATCGAGGTCGATCGTGATCCGCTCGGCGCGGCCCCGGAGCCGCCGCCGATGCTGGGCGATGACCGTATCGGCCAGCACGTGCCCCAGGGCGATCAACTCCCGCGGGCCCCCGGCATTCTTGTAAATTCTCAGTTAATTTGCGCCACTTTTTCTCTTTCGGAATGCGCCACCTGCTGGGGCACCGTCTCCGTGAGGGCCAATTCCACTCACGGAGGCAAGGAGGGTGCTTACAGCCATGGCACGCAGCACGATCAAGTTCCTGAGACAGCAGGGGCAGTTCAACACCCACATCGCCGATCTCGTGGGCTGCGACCGCCACACCGTCGCCCGGGTGCTCACGGAGGCGACGGAGCCGCCGCGGCGCCGGCGGGGGCGGGCTAGGGCGCTGGAACCGCAGCGGGAGGCGCTGGTGAGCTGGATCCGGGAGGCGATTCCCACGACCCGCATGCTGGAGCTCGCGCGACAGGATCCCACCGCGCCCTACGCCGGGGGCGTCTCCACCTTCTACCGCTTCGTGGCCCGGCTCCGGGCCGAGCTCGAGGCCGGCGCCGCGCCGGTGATCCGCTTCGAGGGGTTGCCGGGCGAGTACGTGCAGTGGGACTGGGGCGACGCGCGCATCCCCCTGGGCGGGGCGATGGTGAAGCGCGTGTTCCTGGCCGGCCGGCTGAAGTACAGCCGGCTGAGCGCCGTCCGGTGGCGGACCCAGATGGACCTGGAGACGCTCCTGCGGGCGATGCTCGAGATCGTGGAGGGCTGGGGTGGGGTGCCCTGGGCCTGGGTGTTCGACAACATGAAGACGGTCACGCTCGGGCGCGAGGCGACCGGCCAGCCCCGATGGAATCCCGCCTTCTGGCGCTTCGCCACGGAGATCGGCTGTCACCCCGAGCTCTGTGATCCCGGGGCTGCTCAGCAGAAGGGCAGCGTCGAGAATCTCGTCAAGTGGGTCAAGACGAACTTCCTCCCGGGCCGGAGCTTCGCCGACGACGAGGACCTGGCCCAGCAGAGCCTCACCTGGGAGCGGCACAAGGCTACCCAGCCCTCGCAGGCGCACGGGCAGCGGCCGATCGAGCTGCTGCCCCAGGAGCGCGCGGCCTTCGGGCCGCTGACGACCACGGCGGCGACGTACGGGCTCTACCGCGTGGCCACCGTCAACCGGGAGAGCCTGGTCCGCGTCGACGGCAATCAGTACTCGGTCCCCGTGGGGCATGGCGGCCAAGCCGTCGATGTCCGGCTCCTCCGCGACGTGATCCGCATCAGCCATGATGGGGTGCCGCTGGCCGAGCACGCGCGCCTCACCGGCACGGGGCAGCGCCAGCGCGATCCCGCGCATTACCTCGCGGCCCTCCGCGAGCGCCCCCGGGCCCGCTTGGTCCTGGAGCGCGAGCGGCTCTGCGCCCTCGGCCCCGAGGTGACCGCCTACGTGACGGTGCTCAGTCCGCGCCGCCGCCGGGTGCTGGCCGAAGAGCTCGCGGCATGCACGGCGCTCGAAGCCCAGCTCGGCAGCGACGGCCTCCGGCGCGCCGCGGCGGCCTGCGTTGCGCGCGGCACGTGCGGCGCCGAGTACCTGACCCTGTTCGCCGGCGCCGAGCCGGCGCTGGCCCTGCCTGATGTGCCAGACCAGGCCGCCGTGGACCGCGACCTCGCGGCCTACGAGGCCTTCGTCGGGCGCTGAGGAGGGCCGGCCATGCACCAGATGCTCACCCAGCTCAAGCTCGCCCGCATCCGCGAGATCCACCAGGACTGGCTCGACCGCGCGGCCGAGAGCCAGATGCCCTACCCGGACTTCCTGCGCGGGCTGCTCCAAGAGGAGCTGCTGGCCCGGGAGGAGAACCAGCTCCGCCGCCGGCTCAAGGACGCTGCCTTCCCCTTCGAGAAGACGCTCGACGACTTCGACTTCCGCCTCCGCCCCGAGCTCAACCGCCAGGTCTTCCTGCGCTACCTCGACGACCGCTTCATCACCCAGGGCCGGGCCCTGGCCCTGGTCGGCGCCACGGGCCTGGGCAAGACGCACCTCTCCGTGGCCATCGGCCTGGCCCTGCTCAAGCGCGGCTACACGGTGCGCTTCACCACCGTGCAGGCCCTGCTCACCCGCGTCGTCCGCGCCCCGGGCCTGGATGGCCGCGCCCGGATCCTCAAGCCCTACCACCAGAGTGACCTGCTCATCCTGGACGAGCTCGGCTACTTGCCCGCCGATCCCGACATCGGCCCCATCCTCTACGAGGTCATCGCCACCAGGTATGAAAAGAAAGCGACCGTGATCACCTCGAACAAGAGCCTGACCGAGTGGGGCCGGGTGCTGCACGACAGCGCCCTGGCCGCCGCCCTCGTCGACCGCTTGCTCCACCACGGCGAGGTCTACTACCTCAAGGGTGACAGCTACCGGCTGCGCGGCAAGCCGCGGCCGCCGGAATCGCCCGAGGGGCCAGAAGCGGCCTCCGGAGGGGAATAGGGTGATAGCCACCCCCCGACCGAACGTCGCCCCTGGAGGCGCCCCGGCCCTCGCTCGCGCGGCCAATCAGCCGAGAACCGGGCCTGCAGCCCGAGGAAGCTCTCCGGCGGGCCCTGAGCCCGCCCATCGAGAACCGCCCCAGCATCCTCAGGAGGTGGCGCATCTTATCCGAGAATCGGAGAGAAAAAGTGGCGCATTGACAGAGAGAATTTCCATTCTCGAAGCGCGACAGCGTGGGTTGCGAGGCGAGGGCCGGGCCTGCGATCGG
>JBHIAB010000277.1:0-3827 GCA_046758385.1 Methylomirabilia bacterium
CGAGGAGGCCCGAGCGCGGGAGGGCGCCCCGGCGCATGCCTGGGATGGCCTGCTTCATCACTCCAAATCATGGGGCTCCATTTAGCGCACTAAGGCAGTCAGCCGCCTGAATTGTGCGCCACGAATCCGCTGGCCAGATAGGCGTGCTTCAGCGGCACGGTGAGATCGTAGACACGGCGGATCCCCACATATACAATGGCGGTCACCCGAACGAAGAAGCAGTCCTCGGCCGGAAGCTCCTTCAGGACTGGCGCCAAGGCGGAGGGTCTCTCCATGACGGCAGCCGCCGCCTGCTGGGTGATCTCTCTCGGGTCCCTCACTCTATGGAGGATATCGCCGAAGAGGACCTTGGCATGGGCCCTCACACCTCGGGGGACGGCATCGTACCAGGCTCTGAGCCATCTGCGCTGGTTTGGAGCGCCCTCACCCTTCCCAAAGATCTGCCTCTCATCGGCGCCGACGAGCCTCGCTTGCCTCGTGGGGTCCAGAAAGCCGATCTTCTCCCTGAAAGCTCGGAAGCCAGCCTTGGTGCAGACCGACAGCTGATAGCTCCGGTATCCCGTCTCCGCCACATCGAGCCGCAGGTGGGTCGGGATGCCGAGGGCAAGCATCATCACCTGGACCTCTTCGGCAAGCCTTTCGGAGGGGGTAGCCAGCGTGATATGACCACTTTCCCCGATGCATCCGTCGGCGGTGAATAGACCACGGGCAAAGGCCGAGGCCACCACCTCCGGGCTCCGAAGGATGATCTGAGGGGCATGGGCCTCACCCGAAGCCGCCTTCGCGATCCCGAGGAAGTCAAACCACTGTCTGATCCGTGCGCTGAGGATGGAGACCTCGACAGCCCGCGCGTTGCGGTAGGCATAGATCCTGGGCTTCTTGCCGAAGAGCTGGAGGCTCAGTTCCTCGATCTTCTGGACGATCTCGAGGGAGTCGGCGCCGACCGTAAACCGGATGCCATCGCGATGGTTGGATCCATCGGCGACGTAGAGGCCAATGAGCTCGGCCAGCTCCGGTGTCAGTTCCTGGGGCAGCGGATGCTCAGCGATCCTGACGCTCGTCCCATTCCCCCCACGTGCCCGTTTAACGGCAAACTCTGGAAGCTTGGTCTGCCCCCCATTCCAGAAGCCAGGCTTGACGACCAGCCAATCCCCTTCCTCGATCTCACCGATCGTCCGCCATAGGTGCGCGCCATCGCTGCCCACCACCAGCAGCCTGTGCTCGGCCGTCCCACCGACCTTCAGGGCGCAGTGGGTCCGCACCTCAAAGACGGGTTGATCCCCGTTGTCACGCAGCGCGCTCACCCCGAACGGGCCCTCATCGGTCATGACCGAGGTGCCGGCCACGACTTCGGCCAATCTCGTGAGACCCGTGTCGGTCATCACCAGGGTCTCGCCAACCAAGCACTTATGGGATGCTGGGCGTGTGTCAGAGAGCATACGGCCTCCTCATCCTTGGCTTGTCAGGAGCGTTAGGCGTTCAGCGATAGGGGTGAGCAACCGACGGGGCGGCAGAACCTCATGATCGAGCACCCTTTCTCGTCGCCATCCCAGATCAGAGCACCACAAGATGTAGACAAATAATAAGCTATCACCCCACATTTGGGGTCTGTCAAGGAAAATCGGCCGCGTGGCGCTTGGCCGCCTCTTGGACTGGCGCCGCGGTCACGCGACAACGAGCTTTTAACGGTCTAAACTATCAAGGACATATACTATGAGGGCATGGCGAGGCGCATGCCGCCGCTCGTCCTCTTCAATCCTCCTGAGGCCACATCCCACGCCATTTTCGCGGGCGTGAAGGAGTCCGTGAACCGGAGGCAAGGGGCGTGACAACGGGCAAGACCGACTTGAGAATCGCGCGCGAGGCGCTCACCAGGCCGGCCGTATCACATGACGCCCAGCGCCTGCTGGAGCTGCTCCACGCGCTCGGCAGCACGACCTTCCGTCAGTTTCTGTGGCAGAAGGCGGCTGAGCTGGAGTTGACATACGCGCAGTCCCAGGTGCTCTCCTACGTCGCGCAACACCCCGGCTGCCACATGGGGGAAGTCGCCAAGGCGTTCGGCGTCACGCTCCCGGCAATCACCCAGATCGTCGACCGCCTGGAGCAGAAGAAGTTCCTGACCCGCGGTACCGACCCTGCCGACCGGAGAGTCTACACGCTGGAGGTGACAGAGGAAGGGAAGGCGCTGGTAAACGAACTCTATGCGCTCCAGATCGAGGGCCTCGAGCCAGTGCTCGCGCGGATGCCCACTCGCGACCGAAACCGGCTCATCACGGGGCTGGAAACGCTCGTCGAAGCCGCAGCTCAAGAAGAGAAAAAGGGAAGAGGCCGAGGAGACCCAAGGAGGCTCATCAGTGACTGACGCCAACAGCCGTCTTGCCAGCGGGAGGCGCACGCCATGACCAGTCGTCGACACACCCGCACGATGGCCTGGTGGGCGGTCGCCGTCGTCTTGACCTTGCCGTTCGCCGTGCCCTGGCCCGTCGCCGCCCAAGACACCGGAGCGCCGGGAAACAGGGCGGGAGTTGCACCGGCACGGGTCCAGGGGCGAGAGCTGACGCTGGCTGAGGCGATCGCGATCGCCCTGGCCACCGAGCCGAGCATCCAGGCGCGCCTCCGCGCCTTCGAGGCAGCCCAGTTTCGGGTCACCCAGGCGCTCGCCCCCATCCTTCCGCAGCTCACAAGCAGCTGGACTGCCAGCCGGCAGAAGACCCAGTTCTTTTCGGCTGCCATCGGAGGGGCTGGGATGGAAGCGTTATTCAGCACGACAACCACGGCGCGTGTCACCCTCTCGCAGATCCTCTTCGACTTCGGCAAGACCTTTGCCGCCACGGACGTGGCGCGAGCCGAGGCTCAGGTCTCCCGCCTCGACGCGGAGATCCAGAAGGATCAGGTCATCCTGGCCGTCAAGGAAGCGTACTTCAACCTCCTCTTCGCGAAACGGCTCGTCATCGTGGATGAGGTCGCGCTCGAGCGGGCCGAGCTGAACTTGAAAAGCGCACAGGGATTTTTCGAGGTCGGGAGCCGGCCCAAGTCAGATGTCACGCGCGCGGAGGTGGACGTGGCCAACGCGCGTGTGGACCTGATCCGGGCACGGAACGCCGTGCGACTGGCGCGGGTGGCGTTGAACACCGCGATGGGCATCACCGTTGACGCTCCCACGGAAGTCAAGGACATTCTCTTTTATCAGCCCTACCCGGTGGATCAGGGCCAGCTCCTCCCCGAGGCCCTCGAGCAGCGGCCCGAGTACGCGCGGATCAACGCGTTCGTGACCGGGGCGGAGGCCTCGCTCCGGCGGTCATTCCGCGACTTCTTTCCCGATGTCTCCGGGTTCAGTTCGTACGGCGGGACGTTCAGGGACCCCCAGAGGGTCACTGATCTGGAGGAGACCTGGGAGCTAGGGGTCTCGCTCAACTGGTCCTTCTTTGAAGGTGGCAGCCGCATCGCGCGCTTCAGAGAGGTGAAGAAAAGCCTGGAGGCGGCGCGGTCGCGGGTCCAGGCGCTCGAGCTCGCCATCAGCCAGGAAGTGGTCCAGGCCCATCTGAACCTCCAGGAGACCCAGGAGCGGATCGGCGCAGCAAAAAAGGCCGTCGAGTCGGCGCAGGAAAACTTCCGGCTGGCCCAGGGCCGGTTCGATGCCGGAGTGGGGACCATCCTCGAGCTGACCGACGCGCAGGTGGCCCTGACCCAGGCCCAGGCCACCGAGGCGCAGGCGCTCACGGACTATCGCATCGCGATCGCCCGAATGGAGCGCGCGCTCGGTCGCCGCTAATCCGAAGTTCCTCGAGCCAACCGAATGAAACTCTGTGTCTTGTTTGGAGAATTGG
>JBHIAB010000278.1:0-3798 GCA_046758385.1 Methylomirabilia bacterium
CTTCGGGTTGTGGAGCAGACTCAGCACGACTCCCTTCTGGCTTCGATAGCGCTTCTTCTCGGCGATGGCCCGCAGGACCTTCTCCGACACATCCCGCATCTGAGCGAACCCGAGAACCTCCGCGTCGGTGAGCCGGGGGCTGTTCACCACCTGCAGGGCAATGATCTCGTTCGGATCCTTGATGAGAATCGTCCGGGCCTCTTTGTTGCCCTTCTTGGCGAGGGCGAGCTTCTCCCCGGTGGTCATCTCTCTGATCTGCTGGAGGAGGGATTTCTTGTGGTCCTCCCCCTCGCGCTGGAGATCGGCCAGGAGGGCATTGAGACGCTGTCGCTGTGCTTCGGTGGCCGCCGGGTTCCGGAGCATCGCCCCCGCTACGGCCGGACCTCGAATGAGGCCGGGTTGCTGCAAGAGGAGCCCGAGGACGGAGGTGGGGGCTGATTCCGCGAGATGGAGGAGGGCGCCGCGCGGCGTTCGCGGGTTGGCGAAGAGGGCGTGCCAGATGTCCGCGTCGAAGGGGACCGAGCCAGCGAGCTCTTCCAGGAGGTGTGGATCAGTCTGATCGCTCTGTGCGAGCTTGAGGATCTCGTCCAGATTGTGGCCCGCCGGGATAGACACACTGGGGTCGCTCATGGCTCATTCCTGATCCATCAGGTGGCGGAGGATCCCGATGAGGAGTGGGACCTCCTCGGTTTGCACCGTCCGCATGTCGAGGAGGACCTTGTTATCCCGGATGCGGCCGAGGACCGGTGGTTCGGCCGCCCGCAGGGCGGCCTCGAGACGCTCCGCCGGAAGGGCCTCGGGAATCAGGACCACGCAGGTCGTCGGCAGGCTCTCGGTCGGGAGCGCCCCGCCGCCGACCCGGGCTCGCTCCTCCTCCAGATCGACGCGGAACCCCCCACTCGAGGTCTCTCCGAGGGCGGCCAGGACGGCTTGGGCACGCTCTCGGACCTCGAGGCCCGAAGCGCTGATCATCCGCAGCGTGGGGAGCTCCACGGCCACGCGGTCCTGATCCAGGTAGGTGGTGAGCGTGGCTTCGAGGGCGGCGAGGGAGAGCTTGTCGATACGAACGGCGCGGGCGAGGGGGTTCTTCCGGCAGCGGGCGATGATCTCCGCCTTGCCCACCAGCAGCCCGGCCTGCGGGCCCCCCAGGAGCTTGTCCCCGCTGAAGGTCACCAGGTCGGCCCCGGCCCGGAGGGCCTCGCCGACCGTTGGCTCTGCCGTGAGGCCGTGAGGACTCAGGTCGATCAGGGCCCCGCTCCCCATATCGAACATCACCGGGAGGGCGTGTGGGCGTCCCAACGCCACCAGGGCCGAGAGTGGCACTTCGGCGGTAAAGCCCTCGATCCGGAAGTTGCTGGGATGGACCTTCAGGAAGAGCGCGGTCCGCTCCGAGCGCGCCGTCGCGTAGTCCCTGAGATGGGTCCGGTTCGTCGTTCCGACCTCGCGCAGGGTGGCCCCTGCCTTGCCCATCACATCCGGAATGCGAAAGGACCCACCGATCTCCACCAGCTCGCCCCGGGAGACCACCACCTCCTGCCCCTCCGCTAAGGTGTTGACGGCCAGGAGCACGGCGGCGGCGTTGTTGTTCACGGCGAGGGCCGCCTCTCCCCCGGTCAGCCTTCTGAGCAGTGACTCGACGTGGACCTGGCGCGATCCGCGTTCCCCTGTTTCCAGGTCGAGCTCGAGGGTGGAGTAGTGGCGGGCCACCTCCTCCAGGCGGGCCACGGCCGCTGCGGACAGCGGGGCTCGGCCGATGTTGGTGTGCAGCACGATCCCCGTCGCGTTGATCAGGCGCCTGAGACTCGGACGGGCCCGTCGCGTCGTCTCCAGACGGATGCGATCGAGAAGATGGGGGAGGTTGATCCCCTCGGGCTCTGCCTTTCCCTTGCGGCTTTCCCGGAGAAGCTGCTCCCGGAGCGCGCTCAGCGTCTCCCGGACAGCATCCAGGACGACCCAGCGGGGGTGGACTCTGAGCAGGGCCTGCACGCACTCCTGGTGGAGCAGCTCCTCCACGGCGGGAATCTGTCTCAGGATCGTGGCCGTCTTGGGCCCGGTCCCCCGCTCCGCCACTGCTTCCCTCCTGTATCCACAGGCACTTGCTCTTCTGCGTATCATACTCGATCCACCGCGATAAGGCAATGGAGTGGGGCGGAAGCCCAGGAAGACGAAGCCGCCCTGAGGCGGATTCGATCAGGCTCCATGCGTAGGAACTGGAAAAGCAGGCACTGGTCGGCCAATGTGAGGGACGTCAAGTACTCCGAGAGCGTAGGAACTACGAAAGGCCTCTCTAAGGCCTCCCGCCCGGGGCGACCTGTATGCGCAGGGCATCCACCGCTCCCTCCCTCAGGGTGCGCCGAAGATAGGCTGTCCTCGCAAGGAGTGTATGGTCAAGCAATGACCCCAACCGCTTGTCCTTGGCCTGTCGAAGGCATTGTAAGTAAAAGCGGTAGTCGTCATCGTCAAAGAAGATCCCCTGACGATTGTTCCCGCGCTGGATGATGTGATGGGGAAGGGCAGGGATCGTAATGCGCGGTGCGCGCGCCATCGGGGGTTCTCTCAATGCTCAAGGTTGCCCCACGCTACTGGCCCGACAATTCGGTGGCAAGAAAATAGTTCTCTGACCACATTTTTCACACAGGACGCCGCGTGTGCGCGGCTCAGATTTTCGGTCCTGGCGCTGGAAACCAGAGGGCGGGACGGAAACGCGATGGTGTGAGGTGCGACTGACCCGACTAGCTCGTCTGTCACTGTACGCGAAGATTAGTAGGTGCCGACGGAACTCCCTCGAATACCAGATCGGACACTCGAACCAATCCGACTCCCCATACGTTTGGACCCCAGCCCCAGTACACCACCCGACCGGTTCCGTCCTCGTCATATTGCTTGCTAGCTCGTCCGGCCAAGACGTCCTCGTGAGCGCGCCTTTGCTCGTCATTGTACCTACTCAGCTTTAGACCCGTGTCGGGGTCGGTTGAGGGGTTTGGCAATTCGACAGTCTTTGCTGGATCGAAGGAGAACGTGTCCCTCGAACGGATCGAGGCGTAGCTGTTATAGTTGGCACCGCTAACCAGCACGAAGCCAGGCGGCGCTGGGAAATTATCGAAGACCATTAGGTACGGATCTTCGGTCAGCCACTTCCTTCGGAAATGCTTCCCGATAATTTGCTTCTCCGGGTCGAAGTGCGAGAACAGCTTTTGGTCCAAGTCTGTCTGGAACCGCGCCCGGTTGGTCGGTCGCAGGTCTGCGACGCGCATGTGAAACCTCGCTGCGAGAGCGCCATAGCCCCGCGCAGGCAATGCCACAGACACTTGCTGATTGCTCGGCGTGCGAAGCGGCTCACGTTTCGCCCAGAGGCGTGCGATCGCATCCTTCGTTCCCTGAATCATGCGCGGGCGGACTTGGTCCATGATCCTGGTCAGGTATGGATGCTGGACCCACCTCTGGTTGAAGCCTCCTGTAAAGGGTCCCCATGGACCTGCGCCTGGTGCCGGAAGAGGGCTATCATCCCAACTCCAGACGCGCAGCTCCCACTTACCACCGGTGTGACGGATAGCAGGTGCGGGAACTTCTCGGAAGTGCTGGAGATATTCATCCAGGTTGTGAACGTGATCTTCCACCCAGATAAGAAACCGGCCCCAATCTTCCTCGAATTCCACCACACCAAGAGTGAGTGCATCCAACTCGTGATCTTTCAAGCGGCGGCGAATCTCATCAAGCTTGTATGTGACGTAGTCGTCTTCCCCCCACTTGTCAACGACGCCACTAAACGAGGGCATGATGCCTTTCCTCAGCCACCAC
>JBHIAB010000279.1:0-3786 GCA_046758385.1 Methylomirabilia bacterium
CGCCCCCCTTCCGAACCTCCCCCCGGGAGGGTTGCGCGGGCAAAGCCCGCGCTCGAAGCGCGCGACCTAGGTGGGTTCGAGGAAAAAATGGGGAGCCGAGGGCTCCTCCCGTCGGAGGAGCCGTCGGCTCGGTTGCCCCTCACCCCGTCGGCGCTCTGGCAAAAATCTTTTTGGTGAGTGGGCGTGCTGCCAGGTGAGCGACGCCCGAACGTGGGTGCGGAGCCTTACGACTGAGGGATCCAGCGGGCTTCTGGGCGGCTCGCCTGTCTCTCTCGTCCGCCCCTCAGCCACACGGGAGTAATCGGCAGCGGCAGGACGACCCCTGAGCCCATTTCTGACTCGAAGTCCACTCCGACGCGAATCGATCCCACGGCGAAGAAAGGCTCGTCTGCCCATGACTCCCTCTCCCGCTTGGGGGAGAGAGCCAGCCTGAGGGGGGCCCAATCCGCCGACGCACCCTCACCCAGCCTCCTCCTGGCAGGGAGAGGGCAGAAGAAGCGCGTGAACGCCCAATCCCCAGGCAGAAAATCGGCGGGTGCCAAAATTTTGCGTATTGATCCGGCGCCGGTAGGCACTCTACGGTGAAGACAAGGGGGCCGGCGCGTCGCGGTCTTCGCGCCGCCGGCATACTTCGTCTAGGGGGGCGAAGTGGTCTCGCCCGCCGCGCTCACATCGGTCATGAAGAGCTATCGGCGGGCGATGACCAAATTCGAACCCCCCCAACTCGCGAAGGGGGGTTTGGTGGACGTGACACACCCAGGGGTGGGAGAATGCACGACTGATCTCTATCGCACCCTTCAAGTGGACCCGTCTGCTCACTCGGCGGTCATCAAGGCTGCCTACCGGGCCCTGATCCGGATGGCTCATCCCGATGTGGGTGGGGACACGAGGGCGGCGCAATCGCTCACCCAGGCCTACTCGATCCTCACCGACTCGGAGAGCCGGCAGCGTTATGACTGCATACGGACCAGGTCGCCCGTCGGCAAAGGCCACGGAGCGCTCCGTCGGCCCGGCGTGACGGCGCCAGCCGAACGGCTCGCGGCTCTCCTGTCACCCCAACTCCAGCCGATGGAGGGCGGAAAGCTCGCCCGGTGCTTCGACCTCGCGGGGCGACTCCCGGGTGCTGGAGACCATCGAATGTGGGTCAAGGTGCTGCGGGATTCCGACCAGGCCAGCGCGACCGCGTTCCGGGCCCTCACCGAGGCCGGCCGGCTCTGCCGCGGGCTCTGGGAATGGGGAAGCGACTTGTTTGTCGCTCTCGTACCCCGCTGGTCGGCGGCGCTGGCAGAGCTTCCCCGGGGGCCGCTCGGACCCTGGCCCCGCCTGGGAAGCGCCATTGTCGTCTTGGATGCCCGGACTGGCCTGATCCACCACCAGGGACGAACAAACGAGCTGCCCACCTATTCCGTGGCGGCCAGAGCTTTTCGCGAGGTGACCCTGGGCTCGGGACAACGCAAGGCGTCATAATACGCGCCACCCCTCCGATTTCACCCCCGCGACGCCGATAGCTCCCATTGCCTAGGGGTCCCGGGACGGCTGGGGAGTGCCCAGCCGTGCACGCCGCCCCCCGCCCGGACCCCCGCGAGGCGCACAACACACGATGGCCCCAGTGGAAATGCCTGGCCGGCCGCTCTCAACCCCTCAGAGCGAAGGGAAGCGCTGATGGACGTTGGCACACTGTTCGGCCTCCTGCTGAGCCTCCTCGCCCTCGTCGCCTCCAACCTGGCCGAGGGCGGGCGTCTCGGTTCTCTCCTGAACCTGGGAGCGTTCACCCTGATCATCGGCGGAACCTTGGGAGCGACGACCCTCGGCCTCGGGTTTTCCGCGATCCGGCGCATCCCGAGCCTCCTCCGCCAAGCCTTCACGCTTCGGGAAAACCAGCGCGAACCCCTCCTGACCTCCCTGGTGGATCTGGCCGACAAGGCGCGACGGGGAGGGCTCCTCTCGCTCGAGCAGGAGTTGGACATGGAGGAGCAAGACCCACTGCTCACGGAGGGGATCCGGCTTGTGGCGGACGGCTTCGATGAAGCGACCGTGCGTCAGATCCTGGGCGCGAAGATCACCCAGCGCCAAGAAGGACACCGGCGCGGCGCCACGGTCTTTCAGACCATGGGGGGATACTCGCCGACCATGGGCATCATCGGAACGGTCATGGGACTGATCACGGTGTTGCAGAAGCTCGGCGGTGACACCTCCGAGCTCGGTCAGGGCATCGCCCTGGCCTTCATGGCGACATTCTACGGCATCTTCTTTGCCAACGTCGTGTTCCTCCCCATCGCCGCGAACCTCCGGAAGAAAGGGGACGAGGACCTCCGACATTCCCAGGCCATCGTGGAGGCCATCATCGGCTACCAGACCGAGGAGCACCCCATGCTGATGCAGCAACGCCTGGCTGCCCTGCTGAACGTCACCGAGCTGCCCGGGCCCACGAACGGGACGGTCGCCACCAAGAGCAGGGAGGAAGTTCCTCTATGAGTGCCTCGCGGTCGGTGAACGATTCGACCCTCTCGGGGCCACCCAACCAGGATCGACGACGCGAGCCCCGCCTGCCCCGGATTCCCTTCACGGGAACCTCAGAGGCAGACGAGCCAGAAGGGACGGGCGCCTCCCGGTGGCTCCTGACCTACGCCGATATGATCACGCTGCTCCTGGCTTTCTTCATCGTGCTGGCGGCTTCCTCCATCGTGAACCAGGAGCGGATCAGCTCTGTCGGGGAATCGATCCGCTCTGCCTTCAGGGCCCCCCCGCTGCCGGAGCGACCAGGTGGATCGGAGGGGCCCGTAAATCCGTCGGTGCTGGGGGAGCTCGAAGCCAAGCTCGCCTCGGCCCTGGGTCCGGAGATCGGCCGATCTCAGGTGGAACTCGAGATGAGTGAGCGAGGGCTGGTCATCCGGCTCAGCGACGCGACGTTGTTCGAGCTTGGAAAGGCGGATTTGACGCTCTCCGCCAAGGGTCTCCTGGATCGTATCGTCCCCTTCCTCGCCTCGCTTCCAAACATGCTGGAAGTCGAAGGTCACACGGACAACCTTCCGATTCGGACGGCCCAGTACCCGTCCAACTGGGAGCTTTCCACCGCGCGAGCCACCAGCGTGGTCCGCTACCTGATGAATCGCTACGGCATCTCGCCTCTCAGGCTCACGGCCCGGGGGATGGGGAAGTTCCGGCCGCTTCTGCCAAACCACGCCACTCGAGGCCAGCCACGCAACCGTCGCGTCGAGTTTTTGATCGTGCGCTAACAGCGAAACCCCCGCAAACTCTCCGACGAAGACCTCGGCCACACCCGACCAAGCAGTCCACACGGGCTCCGCCATGCGCCGGGGATGCCCTCCCGAACGAATCCGACCGCGATCGAGCGCGGGCTTTGCCCGCGCAAACGATGGGGGGAGGTATCGGCACGCGAAGCAGTCTCGCTTTAGCGAGGCTGCGGAGAGCGCGAGCCGCAGGCGAGTGTAGGGGGGCAGAGCCCCCCCTCCGAGGCTGATCCGGCAAGAATAGCCATTGGCCAGCCTTCTTGCCGCGCGCCATCCTGTGAGGCGCGCCCCTTCCATTCCGTAAGTCACTGAAAATCCTGCCCTGCCCGTTCTGGCATTGGCCTTGCTCTCATTGCCCGTCGAGAGATCACCATGGTGAACGGCCTTTACACTGCGGCTTCCGGAATGGACGCTCAACTCGAGCGGCTTTCGGTCTTGGCAAACAACCTCGCCAACCTGGCAACCGTAGGGTTCAAGGCTGATCAGATGGAGTTCTCTCAGTTCCTCACCTCACCCACCCCCGCCAGACCGGTTC
>JBHIAB010000280.1:0-3738 GCA_046758385.1 Methylomirabilia bacterium
GGATTCGCGCCCGCGCGGGCAGCCACCTCACCGATTCTGAGCCCCCGCTCTCGCATGTGCCCTCCTCACCGATGATAATAAGCCTTCTAGCTTACTGGAAGGTCAACCCACAAAAAACCTGACGCCCGGCCTCCCAGGCGTCAGGTCCCGGATTCAGCCCGCTACACCGGAGCGTGCCCGGAGGCCGGAGCGAGCAGGGTGTAGACGGAGGAGAAATCCTTCCGGCCCAGTCCCTGGGCCGAGGCCAGCCGGTAGAGCTGAAGCGCGGTCGAGGCCGCGAACAGAGGAACGCGCTGCTCGCGGCCCGCCATCACGACCAGCCCCATGTCTTTGGCCATGAGGTCGGTCATGAACCCCGGCGCGTAGTCGTGGCTCGAGGCCGCCTTGGCGACCATCCCGGGGACGGGGTGGTTGTGCGCCATCACCCAGGTCTGACCCGAAGAGTTCTGGATCACCTCGGTCAGGACCTTGGGGTCCACGCCGAACCGCTCCGCCAGACGGAAGGCCTCGCTCACTGCCACCGTGGCGACCCCGGCGATGAGATTGTTGCAGAGCTTGGCCACCTCTCCTGACCCCACCGGGCCGACATGGATGATGGTGGAGCCCAACGACGAGAGCGCGGAGCGTGCCTCCTCGAGGTCTCGCTTGTCCCCTCCCACCATGATGGTCAGCGTTCCCTCGACCGCTCGGGTCACGCCGCCCGACACCGGGGCATCCAGGAATCGTACTCCCTGTGCGTTTGCCTTCTCGGCCACTCTCCGGGACGTCCCCGGGTCGATCGTCGACATGTCCACGCAAAGCCGGCCCGGGGGCGCGCCGGCGAGGACACCGCCCCGGCCGAGATAGGCAAGGTCGACATCGGAGGAGGACGGAAGCATGGTCACGACGATGTCTGAATCCTTCGCCGCTTCCGCCGCCGAACCGGCCACTCCAGCCCCGCGGCGCCCCGCTTCGTCCAGGGCCTCGGGCCTCACGTCGTAAGCCAGCACCGAAAAGCCCGCCTTCAGGAGATTGCTCACCATGGGGGTGCCCATGGTTCCAACGCCGATGAATCCGACACGCTTCATGGCTCTTCCCTCATCGCTTGCGAAGTTGAACTCCCGCCCACTCCTCCATCAACCGGACCACCGCCGTGTGATCGTCCTCGCCCATCCCCCGCGCCAAGGCCAACCGGTAGCACTCCGCCGCGGCGGTCCCGAGGAACGAGGGCACCCCCGTCTCGCGTGCCAGCCTGACGTAGCCGTCCAGATCCTTGACCATGAGCCTGATGGCAAACCCGGCGTCGAAGCGGCCGGGAAGGACGAACTGGGGAAACTTGTAGTCGCTGGCATTCGACCGGCCCGACGAAACCTGGAGAATCTCGACGGCACGGGCCGGGTCGATCCCCGACTTGACTGCCACCGTCAGCGCTTCTGCCGTGGCCAAGAGGGACGCAGCGGAGCAGACGTTGTTGACCACCTTCATGGCATGCCCAGCCCCCACCGGGCCGACGTGGAAGATCTTCGAGCCCATGTGAGCCAGGATCGGGCGGAGCTTCTCCAGCACGGCCTCGGAGCCGCCGACCATGATGCTGAGCGTGCCCTCCCGAGCCCCCTTCACCCCCCCCGAGACCGGAGCATCGAGAAGCACCGCACCGCGTGCGGCCACGGCCCGTGCCAACTCCCGCGTCATGGATGGGTCCCCGGTCGTCATCTCCAGGCACACGCTCTCGGGCTCGAGCGCCGAGAGGAGCCCTTCGGGACCTTCCATGACCGCCCAGACCTCGGCCGAGGAAGGGAGGATGGTGATGATCACCTGGGCCCTGCGGGCCACGGCCTGGGGCGTCTCTCCCCAGGCGGCGCCACGGTCCAGGAGCGGCTTGGCAGCCTCTGGGCGGAGGTCGCGGACCACCAGGGAGAAGCCAGCATCCAGGAGGCGGGATGCCATGGGCCCACCCATCTGTCCCAATCCAATGAATCCGATGATGCGATCGTCGGCCATCACGACTCCTCGAGGGCAAGAATCCTCGCGGGGGCTCCCTCTCCCCCACGAATCTTCAGCGGGAAGGCGCCGATCAAAAGCCTCCAGTGCCTTCGGAAGAGGGTTACCGGACGCGCGTGATGGGCCGGGAGACGGCGCGGCTGAACGTGCAGTTGGGAACGACCGCGGAGTGCTTCCCCGCCCCGCCCGCCACCACGACGTAAATCTCCTCGGGGGAGCGGACCAGCGGCATGCGCGTCTCCGGGTCCGTCACCGCCAGCATCCAGCGCGGCCAGTCCTGAATTCCCCACATCCCACCCAATCTGAGCGTCCGAAGCGGGAGTCGGGCTTGCTCGAAGATGAAGGCCTTGACATCGGCCTTGGAGAAGCCATCGCCGGCGACGGTCGCAGCATGCTCCGGCCCCAGCGCGACCAGGAGCTGGCTCTGCGAGAGGTACCACCCGACGTTGGAGCCCAGGGTGGCAGCCGTGTCGGCGACCGTGTGGAGGATGCCCGACGCGCCCGTAGAGACGTGGTCGTTGACGTTGTGGGGACCTTCGCCACCATAGACAGTCACGATGCTCTCCTCGGGCTCGTACCCCAGCTCCACGTGAAGCGGCTCCCACGGGTTGGCGGCCTCGTGCTCGGCGATCGCATAGGAAAATTTCGCGGGACTCCCCTGAGTCGCCATGTCATGGCGACCGGGCCAGGCTCCGCCGACGTTCAGGAGGATCAGGCGGATGGCCCGCCCGATGGTGGCGTTGGCCCGCCAGCCTGGGCCGAAGCAGCCCGAGCCGGCGTGCATCCCGATGCTCTTCGCGTAGGGGCCGTTGACAATCAGAAGCGGAGCGACGGGATGGGTTGTGGCCTGAACCCCGTAGAGGTTGAACGCCGGCTCCAGCACCGCTTCCACCGCGGCCACGACCACAGGGAAGTGCTCGGGCAAGCAGCCGGCCATCACGGCGTTGACGGCGAGCTTCTCGAGCGTCACCTCACGCCAGAGCGGAGGCATGAGACCCAGCGACTCGGCCGGATCCCCCCTCACGGCCGCCAGCATCCCCTCGACCCGCTCAGCTGTCGGGGCGACGAACGGCAGCCCGTCGCACCACTCCCGCTCGCAGAAGGCGGCGAGTACGGCTTCCGAAGAGTCCGGAAGCTCGACCATCTCCGAGCTCAGGCTCATTGCGCGGGCCCGAGCAGGCTCGCCAGCTGCTCCACGGCCTGATGGGCGCGCCGGAGGACACCCTCGGGCCGCTCGCCTCCCAGCGGATGCTCCACGACCAGCAAGGGCAGGCCTGCCACGCCGCGCGCCTGAAGCCCGCTCACCGCCAAGTGCTGAAAGCTCGCAGTGGCAATGAGCCCGGCCGGGGTGCCGTCCTTGGCCAACTCAACGGCGTCGTGGAGACTCCACGACGTGCAGGACCCTCAGTCAGCCGAGCCGGCGAAGACCACGTCGCACTGCTTCGCCAGCTCAGCGAGGATCTCGGGGGCAGCCGGGACGGACGCGTTGGCCTTCTTCAGGTGGACCACCGCCCGCACGCCGAAGCGCTCGGTCAACATCTCCCCCATGAACCCCACCAGACGGTCGAAGTTGGCCTTGGTATTGTCCAGGAACCCGACGGTTCGCCCTGCGAGGTCACCGGGGAGAGCTGGGACCGTGACTTGCGCGTTCCGCACCTCTCCGACGGGGCTGAGCACTCGGATCGTGGTCTCTTTGCTCATCAAGATTCCTCCCTCGGACACTGGGTCAAAACGCGGGGCGGACACCATTCTACAGTG
>JBHIAB010000281.1:0-3693 GCA_046758385.1 Methylomirabilia bacterium
CAGCAGCGCCGCCTGCTGCGGGCGCTGGAGATGCTGGCGGGGGCATAGGAAGCACAAAAGCCCTCCTCCGGTCCCGCTCCCGGCCGAACCCGCGCCGGCGGCTCCCGGGCCTCTCCCTCCCGGCCTCAGGAGCCCTATCCGGAACATGGCGATGCTACAGGGCAGTGCGGGCGACAGGCGAGGACCGGCGCGGTGGAGGAGCCCTGGGCGAACGAGATTTTCGCCTCGGAGTGATTCAGGATGTACTCCATCTCTTCAGCCGTCGAGTCGGGGTTGGTCGGCACCATCACGGTTCCGGTCTTCGCCGCCGCGAACCAGCAGAAGAGGAACTCGGAGGAGTTCCGGAGATGGAGGTTGAAGGTGTCGCCTTGCCTGAGGCCGAGCCTCAGCAGGACGTGGGCGACCTGGTTCACGCGCCGATCAAAGGCCTCGTAGGTGTATTGCTCGACATTCCCGGTGGCGTCCTCGAAGAGGAGGAGCGTCTTGGCCGGGAACCGTCGCGCCTTGTCCTCGAGGGCGGACTTGAGGGTTCGGTTGCCGACGATGTTCATCGTCTCGTTCTCTCCATGAACGGATTTCAACCTCTACCGGTGCGCCGCCCACCGGGCTCATGTGATCGCGAGCTCGTTGCGCACGAGCTGTGTGCCAGCGACCAGGCGCTTGAGCTTCTCTGCCGCCAGCCACCGGGGCACGGGGAAGAACCCGCAGTCGGGGATGGCGGAGAGTTTCTCCACGGGAATGTACTTGGCGCACAGTCGGAGGCGCTCCGCGACATCCTCCGCCGTTTCCATGTAGAAGGACTTCACGTCCACCACGCCGCAGGCGACCTCGCGGTCAACCCCGACCTCCTTCCACAGCTCGATCTCGGCCATCTCACGGTTCGCATACTCGAACACGAACTGATCACATCGCGCGTCGAGGATAGCGGGGAACAGCGGCCGGTAGGTCCGTTTTCCGCGGGGGCGCGAGAGGAGGTTGCCGAAGCAGATATGGTAGCCCGCCTTCGCCTTCACGCCGTCGACACAGGCGTTGAACATCTTGACGTACTCCTGGATACTGCCGGTCACGATGGCAGCCGATGGCTCGTCGATCTGCACATAGTCCGCCCCCGCCTCGACGAGGGCCTTGAGCTCCCGGTTCACCACCGGCACCAAGTCCCAGGCGAGCGCCAGACGGTCCCCGTTGTAGACGTCACCCCGACGGAGCTGGATGTGGATTGACAGGGTGACAGGCCCAGGGACCGTGGCCTTCACTGGCTTGTCCGTTTGGGTCTTGAGATAGCTGAACTCCTCCACCACCCCCAGTCCCTGCGGCACCTTGACGCGTTCGGTCGGGCGGTGGCGGGGCGGGCTGTCGTAGGCATAGAGCCCTGTCGTCCTGAGCGGGGGCAGCGGCTCGAGGCCGGCCATCTTCCCGTAGAACGTCTGCACGAAGAAGAAGCGCCGCATCTCTCCGTCGCAGATCACGTCCACCCCAGCCCGCTCCTGGTCCCGGATGGCGAGCTGCGTGGCGTCGTCCAAGGTCTCCTTGATGTCCGTCTGGCCGTACTCGCCGGCCTTGATCTTGTCCAGAGCGGTCCAGAACCATGCGGGAAAGCCGTGGCTTCCCATCACGTGGGTGTAGAGAATGGGCAACTTCGGTGGCATGTCTGCCTCCTTTCTCGGCTCCTGGCATCGCGGCTTTGAAGCGTTACGTCTCGCTCGGAGCGGCGCGCTGCGCCGCGACCTGTATCGCGTCATCACCTCTAGCCCGAATTATGTGCATAATTCGGGCTAGGGCCTCTCACCTGCCTCCTTGCGGTTGACCTCCCGTTCACGAAGCTCAGACCGCTTGATCTTCCCGGTCGTCGTGCGAGGAAAGTCCTCCACGAACTCGATTCCCCGCGGGTACTGGTGAGCCGCCAGCCGCTGCTTCACGGTTTCCTGGATCTCGGTCACCAGGCCCGGCGAAGCGACCGCTCCGGCCTTGAGGCGGATGAAGGCCTTCACGATCTGCCCGCGTATCGGGCCGGGGCTCCCTACCGCCGCCGCCTCTGCCACCCCAGGGTGCGTGACCATGGCCGCTTCCACCTCGGCGGGGCCGATCCGGTAGGCTGCGCTCTTGATCAGGTCGTCGTTGCGCCCCTGGAACCAGAGGTAGCCGTCCTCGTCGCGTCGTGCGGTGTCGCCGGTGCGGAACCACTCCCCGGCGAACTTCTGGCGGGTGGCATCCGGATCCTTCCAGTACTCCAGGAACACGCTCGGCGCATCGCGATGAACGCCGATCTCACCCACCTCGCCGTCGGGCACCTCCCGGCCTTCCTCGTCCATGATCCTCACGCGGTAACCGGGGAAGACCCGCCCCATGGAACCGGGGCGGACGGGGAAGAGGGCGGAGCAATTGCCGACATAGAAGGTTGTCTCGGTCTGACCGTAAAACTCGTGGACCGGGACATCGAGGACCTCCCGAGCCCACCCCACGATCTCAGGGTTGACCGGTTCGCCACCGCTGGTGATAGTCCGGAGCGCAAGGCGAAACCGGTGCGGGTTCGGGACCTCCATCATCATCCGGAGCGCGGTCGGCGGGAGGAACACGCCCGTCACCCGATGCCGGGCCATGAGGGCGAAGGCCTCTTCGGGGTCGAAGCGGTCCTGGGCAGTCCCCACGACAGGACACCCGCACCACCACGCCGTCAGCAGGAGGTCGAAGAGCCCGCCGACCCACGCCCAGTCTGCCGGGGTCCAATAGACGTCATGGGGACGAGGGGCGAAGTTGTGGAGGAGCTGGAACGGCGGAATGAAGCCGATGAGCTTTCTGTGCACCTCGAGCGAGCCTTTGGGCGGGCCCGTTGTTCCCGAGGTGTAGAGGGTCATCGCAGGATCCTCCCCGCACGTCTCGCCTGCCGAGTGTCGCTCCCCTGCGCGTCCGAGATGCTTGGCAAAGTCGCGCACGGGGGTCACGCCTGAATCGACGACCAGGAGGTGCCGGAGGCCGGGGAGGGTCGACGCAATTTCGTCCACCTTGGCCGCGTTCGCCGCATCGGCCACCACGACGCACGTACCGCTGTGTTCCAAGCGGTACTCAAGCGCCCGAGGGGCATAGAGTTTGGAGAGCGGCACTGCCACTGCACCGGCCTTGTAGATCCCCAGGTGCGCGACCAGCGCTTCGGGCCTCTGCGGCATGATGATGGCCACTCGGTCGCCCCGTTGAACGCCGAGGGCTTCCAGCACATTCGCGAACCGGCGCGCGAGCTGATCGAGCTCGGCGAAGGTGTAGGAGCGCGCCCTCCCGGGTGTCGGCTCATAGATCAGGGCCACGGCGTCCGGGTTCTTCACCGCGTGCCGGCCGCAGACGTCCTCTGCCAGGTTGTACTGGGCGGGCTGCTGCCACCGGAACCTGGCGCATGCCTCCTCCCATGAGCTGTACTCACCAGCACGGATCATCAATCCGGCCCCCCGCCATTCACTGCGTGATCATCGCGCTCGGAAGCCAGAGCGCGAGCGCGGGGAACGCCATCACCAGGGCGATGGCCACGCGCTGGAGAGCCAGGAACGGCCACATCGAGCCGGGGAGGCGCGAGCTAATCAAAACCGAGCAGCTTCGACGGCAGCCATAGGACGGTGTTGGGAAATGTCATCACGATGCCTCCTGAGGCCGGGGGGGGAGGCCCGGGAGCCGCCGGCGCGGGTTCGGCCCCGGGGCAGGCCCGGACGA
>JBHIAB010000282.1:0-3637 GCA_046758385.1 Methylomirabilia bacterium
CGCCTTCCAGCTCGACGTCCTCGCCTGTCCTCGCTATAGCCGTCGCATGCATCTGATCGCAACGATCGAGGATCCCCAGGTAATCCGCCAGATCCTCGCGCACCTCGGGCTTCCAACCGAGGTTCCGCGCGCGCGCCCGCCCCCAGCTCGCGCCGCTGACCTCTTCGCGGACGTTCCCGCCTGACTGGTCCCCAGCCGGGAGGCAGTTCTCAGCCGCGGAAACGGCGCGGCCACGCCCCTCGTGCGGCCCTGACCGGTAACTGCCCGTCAAACAGACCCTCCCCCCTACGGGTGTGACCCGTCGCAAAGGAAGTCCTTTGCCACACCCAGGCTTGCGGGAGTGGCCGTGGCTGGGTCAGAGCGCGGGACGGAAACGCGATGGCGGGGGGATGGGGAGTACTGACCTGAGCAGTCTCGCTCTGCGGGGTGGCCCACACGCCCAGAAACCCCACGAGCGCCGAGGGTGGCCCCGACGCCCAGAGGATGGTTCTGGGGTGGTCCGGCTATTTCGTGATCCTTGGCCCAGGTGTGGGCCGCCGTGATTCGCGAGGCATCGATGACGACGACGTTGGCCCGGCCCGAGAACCACCAGCTTAGCTCGATCAAGTGCAGTTCTCTTCGTCATCAGCTCGTGGGCCTGGGTAGGCCGCCCCTCTAGGCGGTCCCCATATTCTGGGGGAGCGTCCCTGCCAGCGGGCCAAGGCCTCCAGGAGGAAATAGTCGCCCCAGATCAGCTCGTGATCAGGCGCTTCACCGGTATGGAGGTTGTAGCACCCGTGGAGCAGCATGCCGGGGGGACGCCGGTCGTCCGGCCCGAGCGGCGTGAGATAACCCCGGATGAGCGACTCCAGGATCCCCCCTGCCGCTTCGCGGAACCGGCTGTTCCCTTCGACCTCGGCCAGGCCAAGGCATGCCGACGCCAGGATCGCCGCAGCCGAGGTGTCGCGGGACACTCCGGGAATCTGCGGGTCGTCGTAGTCGTAGAATGGCACGCCGTCGTCGGGCATGCGGCGGAGATGATATTCGGCCGCGTTACGCGCGATCTGGAGGAACTCCGGGCGCCCGGTAGCACGATAGGCCTCGAGGAATCCGTAGGCGCACCACCCGAGCCCGCGGCTCCAGGTCCCTTCGGGGGAGTACCCCTGATGGGTGTGCTTCTTCACGGGGTCGCCGGTCTCCGGATCGAAGTGGACGGACTGCACGCACGAGCCGTCCGGCCGCACATGCCACGCCGCGGTCCGCTCGGCGTGGGCGAGCGCCACCTCGCGGTAGCGGGCCCCGCCGGTCTCCCATGCCGCCCACCAGAGCACCTGGAGGTTCATGAGGCAGTCGATCGTCACGTCGTCGGTGCCGGCCGAGACGTCCGCGCGCGTCCCGACGGGGATGACCCGAGCCCTGGGTAGCCACATCGCGAGGAGCTGATCGGCCGCCGCTAGCGCGAGGGCGCGGAGCGCCGGCTCGCCGACCGTTTGCCACCCGAGGACAGCCGCGTACTGGAAGAGAAACCCGATGTCGTGGGTCAGGTCCCTCTCACGCCCCCGCAGGCGCTGGGCCCACTCGAGCCCCCACGTGCGGTAGCGTGGCTCCCCCGTCAGGGCGTGAGCGAGCCAGCAGCAACCGACCCAAAAGCCTCCCGTCCACGACCCGTCGGGCTTAACCTCCCACCCGCCTATCCGCCCGTCTGCTGCATGCGGAAAGCCCATCCCGACCTCGGCCACGGTGCCGTCGATGCGGGCCAGCAGGCGAGCCTCGGCGTCTCGGACAAGGTCCTCGGTCAACATCGGGATACTCCTTCGCTTTTGGGTCGGTGGTCCATCTGAGCTCGGTCAACTCGTCTCCGGGCAGTGGCAGCCTCAGGTGTCGAGCACCTTCAGGATGTGCGTGGCCGCAGCGACCACCTCCCCCCGCTGATTCGTGCACGTCACGCGGGCCCACGTCTTGCCCGCGGCGGCGTCCCGCTCGGCGATCTCGTACGTCACGGTCACTGTGTCCCCGACGAATACTGGCCGGGGGAAACGAATCCGATCGTAACCGTATGACACTATCGTCCCCGGGAGGCCGAGGATCATCTTGGAGGAAGCCGCGGACATATACGCGACCATCAGCCCGCCGTGGGCGATCCGGCGCCCATACCGCGTCCCCCGCATGTGCTCCTCGTCCACGTGGCTCGGGTTGAAGTCCCCCGAGATCCCGGCGAAGAGGTAGATGTCGGTCTCGCCTACCGTCTTGCTGACAGTTACTACTTGACCGAGCGCGAGCGCTTCTAGCGCCTCTCGGGCCGACGCAGATTGTAAGGCCATATCCCTCTCCTAGAGTACATCGGCGAGTGCGAGATTCTCCGAAGCGTGCCCCCCAACGTACTGCTGAAAGCCAAAAGCCATATCCATGGGTGCGTGCACGCGGGTTACCGGTGCCGAAAGTGAGGCGCACGCTTCTCCAAAAAGGCCGCCACGCCTTCTTGGAGATCCTCAGTCCGAAACACTCTGGACGCCGCATCCCTGGCCAGGCGCCCGCCCTCGTCGAGGAGCTTACCATACTGGTAGTTAATGAGGGACTTGAGCTCGACGAGTGTGACCCCAGGAAGCTGGACGAGCCGGTGTGCCATCTCACGAGCCGAGGAGAGCGCCCGGCCCTTTGGCACAACCCTGTTCAAAAAGCCGATGCGGAGTGCGTCAGGAGCGCTGATCACCTCCCCAAAGAACATGAGCTCTTTGGTTTTGGCCTCCCCGAACATACGCAGACTCCCCTCGATCGCATTAATGGGGAACACACCAAGCTTGATCTCAGGAAAGCCGATTTGCGAGTTCTCGCTGGCGATGCGGAGGTCACAAGCCATAGCAAGCTCACAGCCGCCACCGAGCGCGTGCCCCTCAATCGCAGCGATGGTAGGCTTCGGGAAAGACACAACCCGCTTGAGAAAGTCGAGCTCCCGCTCAGCCCGCTCGCCACCCCGGCATTCTTTCATCTCGCGGATAAACTCCCGCACATCGGACCCAGCAGAAAAAGCCTGATCGCCGGCCCCGCAGATCACAACCGCGCGAATCCGCTCCTCGGCCGCAGCTGCGCTGAGGCGAGTCAGAAGTTCTCCTCGTACGCCATTGCTGAGAACGTTGAGTGGCGGGTTATCAATGATAAGTGTCGCTACACCATCTTCACTGTCGAATCGGACACTACTCATAGATGCGCTCTCGATAACGATGCTCAAGAGTTACTAATCAGAGCATAAAATGTTGCTCATACTGAGCGGTTGTTGCTATCGTGTGAGGTGTGAAGAGGCTCGACACGCGGCGGCTCTCGCCGGGGGCGCAGGAGGCCCTTCGCCAGCGGGTGCTTCGGGCCGTGGCCACGGGGATGCCTCAGGCCGGAGCGGCGCGGGTCTTTGGGGTGTCGCGGCGGTCCGTCAACGGCTGGCACCGGCGCTGGCGCGAGGGCGGCCTCCGGGCGCTCCGCTCGCGACCGCGGGGCCGGCCGCAGCCCATCCGCCTCGAGCCCCACCAGGCGGCGAGCATCGTTCGCCTCATCACGGATCGGTGTCCCGACCAGTTGAAGATGCCCTTTACCCTTTGGACCCGCGAAGCGGTGCGGGACCTGGTCGCTCGAAAGTTCCGCGTTCGCCTCTCCCTCTGGACAGTGGGCC
>JBHIAB010000283.1:0-3630 GCA_046758385.1 Methylomirabilia bacterium
GCCCCCACGATTCCCGTCGAGGCCGCCAGCATTGCCCCCACCACGACGATGGAGATGGCGAGGCCGCCCCGAAGCCGACCGAAGCAGAGCGCCATGGTGTCAATGAGATCCTCGGCCAGCCCCGAGCGCTCGAGCATAACTCCCATGAAGACGAAGAGCGGGACCGCGAGGAGGACCTGGTTGGTCATTGTCCCCCAGATCCTGAGCGGCAGGAGCTGGAAGAGCTTGAACCCGAAGCCGATGAGCCCGAAGGTCAGCGCGACGCCGCCCAGCGTGAAGGCGACCGGATAGCCGGCCATGAGCATGATCGTGAGGACGACGAACATCCAGAGGGGTAGGAGTTCAAGCACCGTGGGCCTCCTCCTCGGTGGACTCCGTCACTCCGATCGCGGCCACGAGGTTTTTCAGCAACTCGGCGACCCCCTGAAAGGCCAGGAGCGCGAAGCCTACGGGAATGGCCGTCTTGAGGAGATAGCGGAACGGAATGCCGCCGGGGTCGGGGGACCCCTCCACATCGGCCCAGGAGTTGCCGACAAACGGGAGCGAGGCGTTGATCAGGAGGAAACACGTCGGGAAGAGGAAAAGCAGCGCACCCCCGACGTTGATCCAGGCCTTGCCCCGCGGGCCCAGACGGGCGTAGAAGATGTCCACCCGGACGTGGGAGTCATGCCTCAACCCGTAACCGGCAGCCAGGAGGAAGACCAGGGAGAAGAGGTACCACTCGAGCTCCTGGATGAAGACGAAGCTGATTTGAAAGATGTAGCGCATGATGACGTCGTAGGCGGTGATGAGCACCATGAGGAGCGTCAACCAGGAGACGGTCCGTCCCGCCCAGTCGCTGATCTGGTCGATCTTGGCGACAACTGCCCACATCGCCCGCACGATCCGATCCCCTCCAAGCAAAAATTTCCCGAACCTTAGCGCACTTGCCCGTCCATGTCAATGATCTACTCCTTCTTTCGTAGTTCCAGGAAGCAGGGAAGCTTGGGCCTCGTGGCGTTGCCAATCTCCATTGTGTTATCCTTCCCTCACCCACAATGGGCATGATGGGCGAAATCCCCCCGAGCCTTCGGGACAGCTCGGAACACCGTTACCTCCGACAGGCCATCGAAGAGCTCGAGGGGACGCTACTCCCCGGCATGGTCGAGCGCCCTCCGGAGCAGGTTGCCGGCAGGCTGCTCGACTGGGCGCAACTCGACGCTCCACACATCCGGCCAGCCTCCATTGCTTTGGCGCTCTCTGCTCTCGCGGGATCGCCGAGCGCGCGGTCGCAGGCAGTGGCCATTGTTGAGGCAATCATCGATCGCGGGGAGCAGGAAGCCGCATCTTCCCCTCTCTCGGGAATGCGGCTCGCTCCCCGCCAGACCGGGCTCGACGAGCAGATTATTCTCTTCGGCCTTCCACACGCCAGATTGCCGACGCGGATCGGTCGGGTAATGCTCGAGGGGCTCAAGCGGTACTTTGCCACTTTCCACGAGCCGCGACCCAACCAGCGTGCCATTGATGTCGGGAGCGGGAGCGGCGTGCTGGCCATCGTCGCGGCGAAGCAGCTCCGCCGTCATGGCGGGGTCGAGCGTGTGTGGGGAGTCGACATCAATCCGTGGGCGGTGCTCCTCGCCCGAGCCAACGCTACCCTCAACGGAGAGAGCGAGAGCACGCTCTTCCTCGAGAACGACGGCCTGGCGGCGCTGTGCCAGCACCCGATGGAAGGCAGTGTGGACCTGATCGTCTCCAACCCGCCGATGACGGCCGGCCTCCCCGGCCAGTCCCAGACGGCCGAGGATCGCTTCAACGTGATCGAGCATCCCGTGGAGTTCATCAAGAGAGAGCTCATCGAGACGGGGGCCCGCCTTCTCCACCGGCCCACCGGCCACCTCCTCTTCCACATCTCCGGCCGGTTCCCCGAAGCCCTTCAGAACCTCTCCTCGATCCCAGGCTTCGGCCCCAAGAAGGCGGTGCTCCAGGGCCTGACGGAGCTTGACCCTTACGTGGACCTCCGTGGCCTGGTGTACCAGGAACTCATCCAAGATCAGCCGTTCATCTTCCTCAAGGGATACCCGGTGGAGATCCAGCGGGTGACGGCCACCGAGGCCCATGTCCTCCGGAAACAGGGCGGGCGGATCTACCAGCAGAGCTACGTGTGGTTGTACGGCTTCGAGCCATGACGCCCCGACAGGCGCGTGCGACGCTGGCAACCTGCTCGGCCACGCATTTCCTGCACGACGGCTTCTCAGATGCCCTCTACGTGCTCTTCCCGCGGTGGGCGGGTGAGTTCGCGCTCTCCTTCACGCAGGTGGGGCTCATGCGAATGGCCTACTCGGGCGCCATGGCGGCATCTCAGGTTCCTGCGGGGGTGCTGGCGGAGCGTTGGGGAGAAATCAGGCTCCTCGCGGGCGGGACCGCCGTGGTCGCTCTCGGCTACCTGGCCCTGGGCTCGGCGGGGAGCTTCAGCCTGATGCTGGCCATCCTCCTGGCCTCCGGTCTGGGCTCAGGAGCACAGCATCCGCTCTCGTCCTCGCTCGTGTCCAAGGCCTACGAGACGGGGCCACGGCGCATGGCGCTGGGGACCTACAACTTCTCGGGTGATCTGGGAAAAGTAACCGTGCCGGCGCTGGTGGCTTTGATCGTGTCCTCGCTCGGTTGGCGGTGGGCCACGCGCGGCTACGGGGTCGTTGGGCTCATGGGCGCGGGGGTGATCTCCCTCATGCTTTCCCGGCTCAGTCTGGAAGGCTCCCCCGCCCCGGAGCAACGAGGGCACACTCAGGCCGGGCGTTGGGGGATCCGGGACCTGCGGGGGTTTCAGGCGCTCTCGGCCATCGCCGTCCTCGACCAGAGCACGCGCACCGGGCTTCTGACTTTCCTTCCCTTTCTGCTCGTCGCCAAGGGCTCAACCGTTGCGGGAGTGGGGCTGGCGCTCGCCCTGGTCTTCGCCGGTGGGGCAGTGGGAAAGTTCGTCTGCGGTGCGCTGGCGGAACGAGTCGGGGTGATCAGGACCGTCGTGCTCACCGAGCTGGCGACGGCTGGCGGCATTCTGCTCCTCCCGGCCCTGCCGCTCACAGGGTTGCTGGGAATCCTCCCCTTCCTAGGCCTGGCCCTCAACGGCACCTCATCGGTTCTGTATGGCAGTGTGGCCGATCTGGTGCTCCCCGAGCGACGCTCGCGCGCCTACGGGCTCTTCTACACGGTGGGGATCGGCTCGAGCGCCCTGGCACCGCCCGTCTACGGCTTGCTCTCAGACTGGGCCGGGGTCAGCCTCACGCTCGGCGTGATCGGCTTTGCCGTGCTCGCCACGATCCCGCTGACCCGGCTCCTGAAGGTGTAAGCCCGCCACCAACCCACCGGCGCGCACTATTCACGAATGCGACAGCAGCATTCGAGGTGCCCCCTCACCCAGGGCCTCTCTCCCTGGATGATGGGTCCCGTACGGAGCTGGATTGCGAGTGCTGGAGTGCTGCCGCCTGCGGGTCAAGGACATCGACTCCTCACAGAACCGGATCGTAGTTCGAGCCGGCAAAGGCAACAGGGACCGGTATACGGTGCTTCCTGTAGCGGTAAAGGAACCCCTTCGAAGACAGCTCCAAGCTGTGAAGCGCCAGCACGAGGAAGATCTCAATAGGGGGCTGGGTCGTG
>JBHIAB010000284.1:0-3618 GCA_046758385.1 Methylomirabilia bacterium
ATAGAGAGCTCAACCAATCTCTTATTCAAGACATCATAACCGATAAGGCAATGAGCGGTCTTAGGGTACTGAGTCTGTCTTATAGCCATGCAGAGAAAAAAAATCTCACCGCTAAACGTTATCTGCTACATATAGGAAACCAAATTTTGCTGGCAGCGTATAGCGCCCTTGAAATGTACCTGATAAGCAAAATTAAAGAATATGCTCAGTACCGCCTAAAAGGAGACAAAGGGGCTACTGTCACTTCTCACAAGGATGACCCAGGGGTTTCTCACAAACATGACCCAGGGTCTCCCGGGGCCAGCTGAGTCATACTACGACGTGCGTTTTTGGTTCAAGCTCTGATACTCCTTTTGTTGTTGATTTTGAAGTCGTCCGATAGTGCCTGGACGTGGTGTCCACGTTGTGAACCTGCCCGGGTTCTGGTCTTTTTGATGTTGCGTTGTCGGCAGAGTAAGGGGGGAGATCCCTCCTCGGCCTGGGACTGTTGGCAACGCGGTTTCTGTGCGTCAGCGTTTTTGGCGGCGACGGGTGGCGGCACGACGCACAGAGCGGGCGATACGCCAACGCTTCCAGTCCGGAACCCCGCCCTTAGCGTGACGTAACGCTGCGCGGGTGACTTCCACGCCGAGGACCTCTCCGGCGTGCGCCACCACCAGGTCGCGGATCCACTGCGCCAGCGGGGGCCGGCGGGTTGAGACGGGATGCTCGGTTTCGAGCGCCCGCTCCACAGCTCCCCATTCGGTGGGGGAAAGGCGCACAAACACCCCGTTTCGACGGGCATGCGGCAGCCGAGGCCGCCCGAGACGAGCCATGACATTTCCGATATCACAAAATCGCGAGGTCTCACAATGCCCCTCCCATTCGTTTTCTGGTCCGTTGTGACTTGTTGCGGGGTGGTCGTGGCCGGGCGGCGCGCTCACCGGGTCGCTGTCGTTTTCTGTAGCTCTCGCCCTCCATGACGACCTGGTAGGCATTGTGGGCGAGCCGGTCGATGGCGCTCTGGGCCAGCACGGGGTCCTCGAAGAGCGGGATCCATTCGTCGATCGAGCGATTGCTGGTCAAGATCGTGGAGGTTCGGCGGTGACGCTCCAGGATGACTTCGTAGAAGTCGCTGGACTGCTGGGCGTCGAGGCGGCGAAGGGCGAAATCGTCGATGATCAACAGATCGGGGGCGAGAAGCCTTCGGAAGACCCTGTCGGTGGAGTGATCGGCTCGGGACTGGTGGAGTTGGTTAAGGAGCCGATCGGCGCGCAGAAACAGCACCTCGCGCCCGGCGCGGCAGGCGGCGTGGCCCAGCGCGCAGGCGAGGAAGGTTTTTCCGACCCCCACCGGGCCGAGAAAGATCACGTCTTCCTGGCGCTCGATAAATCCGAGCGAGAAGAGGTCCCGGACACGATCGCGATCGAAGCTAACCGGAGCATTCCAGTCAAAGCCCTCCAGGGTCTGTTCCTCCTCGAAGCCGGCTCGACCCAGGCGCAGGGAGAGGTTTTTGTGATCGCGCCGCTCGCCTTCGTCCTGAAGCACGAGTTCGAGGAAGTCGAGCTCAGAGAGCTTGGACTTTCGGGCGTAGGCGACCCGATCGGGAAGCGTTGCGAGCAGACCGGAGAGCTTGAGGCGCTTGAGCACGGTTTTGAGCGATGGGCGGATTTCGAGCATGGCAGTTTAGTCCTCCTTTCGTTGGTTTCTCACGTGATGATCGAAGCTTCCCGCCGGGCGAAGGAATCGGGCGGTGGGAAGCAGCACGAGCTGGCCCGGGGAAGTCCTGGGGGATTGCTGGTCGAGGCCGGCCTCAACGATCTTTTCGACTCGCCCGACGTGAATGAGATCGAAGTGAAGCGCGCGGCGGCAGGCACCATCGAGCCTCTCGCGACCGTACTTGTTGGCGAGCCTAAGCAGGTGCTGCGCCTGGCGCAGGTGCGCCCACGGGAAGCTCCCCGAGAGCAGCCGCTCCATGAAGCACCCGACGTGCTTGCCCTGCCGGCGCCCCTCCGAGATCATCCGGTCGGGATCGCGCATGGCGTACGGGGCAAGCTCCTTGGGGTAGTCGTCGTAATCGGTCGAGCGGCCCCCGGGAGGCTTTCTGGGGTGAGTCTTTATGAGCTCGGCCTCAAAATAGACCCGCAAAAGCCGCCGATCCGCTCTCACCCAGACCTTCTTCCCGACGTAGCGGGTCGGGACAGAGTAGATGGCGCGACCGAACTGGATGTGGTGATCGGGGTGGACCTTGCAGGGGGCCCAGGTCGGGGGATCGAAGCGACCGCCCTCAAGCGGCCGGAGCGCCGCCTTCTCGACCTCGAAGCGCACGATGGGCTTTTCGCGCAGCGAGCCGTGGATGCGCTGTCCGGCGACCCCTGTCAACCAGCGGATCGCCTCGCGCTGGACGTGAGCGCGGTCGTGCCAGTGCTCGCCTCGAAAGAAGCTCTCGCGCACGTACGGAACCTGCCGCTCGACATGGGGCTTGCCTGTGGCATGGCGCACCACGGCGGCATCGATCACGAACCCCCGGTAGCGGGCGTACTCCTCCAACGTGCGCTGGAAAACCGGATCATAGCGGTCGGGCTTGGTCACCGCCGCCCGCAAATTGTCGAGCACCACCCGGGCAACGACCCCGCCAAAGTACTCCCAGCCATCCTCGAGTCCTTCGATCAGATCGGGGACTTGCTGCGAGCAGGTCACATGCACGTACTGGTGGCGGCTGTAGACCAGCGTCACAATAAGCGCGTAAAGCACTCGGTGGCGCCCGGTTTCGGGATCGGGCACGACTCCCAGCCGTCCGAAGTCCACCTCGGCGAGTTCGCCCGGCTCGACTTCGGCCACTCGCACCGTGATGCGCCGCCGCTCCTGAAAGCCGCAGTGCTTCACCGCAACGCGGTGAAGCGAGCTATAAGGGACCTCGATCCCCTGGCGCCCGAGAAGTTCGCACACCTTGGTGAGGCGAAGCCCCCGGCTTCCGTCCTCGGGAACGAGCCACTGCCGGATCTGCTCTCGGTGCGCGAGCAGCCGAGGCTCGCTCTGCCCGGCCCACGCCTTTCGCCCTACGGGCTTGAGAGTGCGGGCCACCTTAAGCGCCAGCGCCTCATCCGGCTCGGTTCCAGAAGCCGGATCCCAGCCGAGCTTGCGTGCCCGCTCCACGTAACGCCGAACGGTCTTTCGCGTGCGCCCCGTCGCCCGCCGGATCGCTGCTTTGGTCTCCCCGCGGCCCACTCGCCGCAGGACATCCAGGATCTCCCACATTTCCACCTCCTGATACGCCATGGCTCTGCACCTCCTTGGTGTAGAGCATGGCCGGAAATGGCCTCGGGAGTCGATCAGGGCTCACAAAAGGTGGGTCATCCTTCATGAGAATTTCCCCGATCCCCTGGGTCATGCTTGTGAGAATTTCGCCCCTATAGGTGGGTCATGCTTGTGGGAAATGACATCTTCCAAATTCGACTACTCGGGAAATCCAGGGTCGCCCTACCTCCGTGAAGTTTTCCCAGAATCTGGTTCTTTTGACTCCTTAATTTTACCCATTATCGTCGCTTACACGCTTCCGCCGGCGGATATAGTGTGCGCATGCCCTTGTATCTCATCGGCCTGGCGGTTCTCTTGCTACTCCCTTCCCAGCTTCACGCA
>JBHIAB010000285.1:0-3617 GCA_046758385.1 Methylomirabilia bacterium
GTAGGGGCAGACCCGCGGGTCTGCCCGCAAAAAGAGAAAGAGAATCCCCTTCTGGATCGAAGCCGAGTAGTTCCTAAGCGCCTGGTGTGCGCTCATGGCCCCCGCCTGGCCGCCGGCGACCAGGGTCCGGACGGTCTGGAAGGCGAGATAGGGATTCACGGCGCTGGTCCCGTAGCCAAGCAGACAGGCAACGTGGTGGACCTCCCAGGCCTCCGCCGTTTCCACTACGAGATCCGCCCGCATCCGCTTCCCCTCCCGGATGAGGTGGTGATGGACCGCCCCCACCGCCAGGAGGATGGGCAGGGCCATTCGTTCGCTGTCCACCCCGTGATCACTGAGGATCAGGATCCCGACCCCCTCATCCACCGCCGTACTCGCCGCCTCACACAAGGCGTCGAGCGCGCGCTCCATCCCGGTGGCTCCATCCGCCAGCGGAAAGAGGGTGGAGAGGGTCCGTGAGGCGAAGAGGGGGTCCGTGAGGCTGCGGAGCGCTTTGAGCTCGTGGTCCTGCAGGAGGGGGCTGTGCAGGTGGACGAGGTGGGTGTGGCCGGGAGTCTCCTCGAGGAGAGACCCTTTGGGTCCGAGATAGATATAGGACGACATGACCAGCTGCTCGCGCAGCGGATCGATGGGCGGGTTCGTCACCTGGGCGAATCGCTGCTTGAAATACGAGTACAGGAGGCGCGGACGCGTGGAGAGCACCGCGAGCGGAGTGTCATCCCCCATGGACCAGACTGGCTCCTTCTTCTCCATGAACATCGGCTTCAGGACGAGCTCGATCTCTTCGTTGGTGTACCCGAAGGCTACCTGCTGTCGCCAGAGGGCGATCCCGTTCTCCGGCGTCGGGGGGGTCAGGGGGGCCGGCACGTCGAGCCGGAACAGGTGCTTGGCCAGCCACTCGCCGTAGGGCCGACGCCGGGACATCTCGCGCTTGATCTCCTCGTCGAGCTGGAGGATCCCCTTGCGGGTGTCCACCGCGATCATCTGCCCCGGCCCCAGCCGTCCCTTCATGACCACCTTCCGGTCCTCCAGCTCGATCACCCCGACCTCGGAGGCCATCAGGACAATGCCGTCCTCGGTCACCTCGTACCGGGCCGGCCTGAGACCGTTGCGATCCAGGGTCGCCCCCACCGTCAGCCCATCCGAGAAGGCAAGGGCGGCGGGGCCGTCCCAGGCCTCGGTGATGCAGGCGTGGTACTCGTAAAAGGCCCGCACCTCCGGGTCCATCCCGGGCTGGTTCTCCCACGCCTCGGGCGCGAGCATCATGAAGGCATGCCGGACGTCCCTCCCGGACATGACCAGGGCTTCGATGGCGTTGTCGAGGTTGGCCGAGTCGCTCCCTCCTGGCGCGAGGATGGGCCTGAGACGGGAGACCTCATCACCCCAGACCGCCGAGCGGAGCTCCTTCTCACGGGCGTACATCCAGTTCTGGTTCCCCTGCAGCGTATTGATCTCCCCGTTGTGGGCGAGCAGCCGGAAGGGCTGGGCCAGGAACCAGGTGGGAAAGGTATTGGTGCTGTACCGCTGATGGAAGACCACCAGGGCCGTCTCGTAGGAGGGGTCCTGTAGGTCTCGGTAGAACCGGGGTAGCTGCGGCGCGACGAAGAGCCCCTTGTAGACGAGGGTCTGATGGGAGAAGGAGGGGATGTAGAAGTCCTGGATCCGCTCCCCCCAGATCTGCTCTTCGATCTCCTTGCGGCAGAGGTAGAGGAGGCGCTCGTATTCCTCGTCGCCCATCCCCGGCGGGCACCCCATCAGCACCTGCTCGATCTGGGGGGCCGAGGCGCGTCCCTGCTCGCCAAGGGCCTCCAGGTCGACCGGCACCGGGCGCCAGGCGAGGACCTGGATCCCGCGGCGGGCGATGCTCCCCGTGACGATCCGCCGGCACAGCTCCCGGGCCTCCGGGTCCCGCCCGGGGAAAAAGAGCATCCCGACGCCGAGATCGGACGGGTCGGGCAGGGTGATCCCCTGCTTGGCCAGGTCGCGGTGGAAGAGCCGGTGAGGCACCTGCGTCAGCATGCCGGCGCCGTCCCCGGTCTTGCCGTCGGCCGAGACCGCCCCACGATGGGTCAAGTTGATCACACTCTCGATCCCCATCTGGAGGATCGCATAGCTCCGCTGGCCCGACATATCTGCGACGAAGCCGACGCCGCAGGCATCACGGGGAGCTTCCGGCCTAAACGAGGGATGTAGGGGACCCTGGACCAAAATGTGTTCCTCCCGGCAGCCTCGCAAGGATGCTGGCGCAGATGTTAAAGAATTTGCAAGGACACCACAAGACAAAAATGGGGATCGGTGAGGGTCGGGCGCCAGCGATGACGCGTCGCGTTACCCCCCGATGTAGGACATCTCGATCTTGTGGAGCCTCACCGTTTCGGCCGAGCGGATCTCCGAGTAGCGGTCGGTGCGCACGCGCCACACCCTGGCGATGGCGTCGGAGAGCTCCGCGTCGGAGGCGCCGCTGCGAAGCAGCGCGCGTAGATCGTGCCCCTTCGTCGCGAAGAGACAGGTGTAGAAGGAGCCCTCGGCCGAGAGCCGCGCGCGGGTGCAGTCGCGGCAGAAGGCCTGCGTCACCGAGGCGATGATGCCGATCTCGCCGCTCCCATCCCGGTAGCGCCAGCGGTTGGCGACCTCGCCGGGGTAATTCGGCTCGAGCGGATCGAGGGGTATCTCCCGGTCGATCATCGCAACGATCTTGGCCGCCGGGACGACGTCGTCCATCCGCCAGCCGTTGGTGTGTCCGACGTCCATGTACTCGATGAAACGGACGATGTGCCCGCTCCCGCGGAAGTGGCGGGCCATCGGCACCACGCTCTGCTCGTTCACCCCGCGCTTCACCACCATGTTGACCTTGATCGGCGCGAGGCCCGCGGCGGCGGCCGCGTCGATCCCCGCCAGGACCCGATCAATGGGGAAGTCCACGTCGTTCATGGCCTTGAAGACGGCGTTGTCGAGCGAGTCGAGGCTCACCGTGACGCGCTTGAGCCCGGCTGCTTTCAGGGCCCGCGCCTGCTTGGCGAGGAGCGAGCCGTTGGTGGTGAGCGTCAGGTCGAGCCCCGGAATGCGGGCCAGCATGGCGATCAGCCCTTCCAGGTTGCGGCGCACCAGGGGCTCCCCACCGGTCAGGCGGACCTTCTCCACCCCGTGGGCGACGAAGATCCGGGCGAGGCGCTCGATCTCCTCGAAGGTCAGGAGCTCTCTCCGCTCCAGGAACTGGTAGTCGCGGCCGAAGACCTCCTTCGGCATGCAGTAGACACAGCGGAAGTTGCAGCGGTCCGTCACCGAGATCCGGAGATCGCGGAGGGATCGGCCCAGGGTGTCCGTGACGCCCATGGCCGTTACCGCCGACCGATGAGTTGGATAGGTGGGGACATGGTCAATCCCTCCAGGTTCACGGTTCACAGTTCATGGTTCATAGTCACAACGGGAAAAAGGCACCGACAGCCGCTCTCCGTGAATTCTGACTGTGAACTATGAACCCTGAACCATGAACGAGCGCGTCGCGCTGGCCTGCTGCTTCGCGATCGTCTGCTTCTCGATCTTCTCCTGGAGCTTGAGGACACCGTAGATGAGGGCCTCCGGGCGGGGGGGGCAGCCCGGCACGTAGACATCCACCG
>JBHIAB010000286.1:0-3589 GCA_046758385.1 Methylomirabilia bacterium
TCGTCAAGAAGTACGGGATCTGGTGGCCGGAGCTGAACGCCAACTACCGCGCGACGTATGTCGTGGACGAGCTGGGGAAGGTGCGCTTCGTAGAGCGCTACGGCAAAGGCGAGATCCCCGACCCGGACAAGGTCCTGGCCGAGGTCAGGAGGCTCGGCTAGTGCGATGAGCTTTCGGGCCGTGCTCTTCGACCTCTTCGACACCCTCGTCCTCTTCCGCCGGGATCGCCTGCCGGAGTTGCGCGTGAACGGAAGGCTGGTGCGCACCACGGCGGGACAGCTCCTCCCGCTTCTGGCTCTTTACGCACCCCACGTGGACCTGGCGCGTTTTCACGAGGCCCTCCTCGCCAGCTGGCGGTGGGCCGAGCGGATCCGGGCCAGCGACCACCGCGAGGTGCCCGCGGCCGAACGGTTCGAGTTTCTCCTGCGTGACCTCGGCCTGGATCCGAGCGCTCTGCCTTCGGGGCTGGTCCCCGCGCTCTTGTCCATCCACAAGCGGGAGATCTCCAAGGTTGCCGAACTTCCGCCTCATCACCGGGCCTTGCTCGAGGCGTTGTCCCCTCGCTTCCAGATCGGGATCGTCTCCAACTTCGACTACGCCCCGACCGCCCAGTGGATCCTCGAGCGCGAGGGGGTCGCCTCCCTCTTCCAGACCGTCGTGATCTCCGATCAAGTGGGGTGGCGAAAGCCCAAGCCGGTTATCTTCGAGACAGCCCTGGCGCACTTACGGGTCGCCCCCCAAGAGGCACTCTTCATCGGGGACCGGGCGGAGATCGATGTCCTGGGTGCCAAAGGGGTCGGCATGGCTGCGGCCTGGATCAACCGGGACGGGGAACCGCTTCCCGAGGATGTGCCGAAGCCTGATTACGAGCTGAGGGACTTGGCAGAGCTGGCCACGGTCCTCGGGCTGTGAGGCGCTCTGAATCTCAAACCGGCCGCAATGTATCCTAATCTCAAGGAGTGAACTGAGAGGCAGGAGTCATCGGTCATGGCGATGCCCCGGAAGGTAATCATCATCGGATCCGGACCAGCCGGCTACACGGCAGCCATCTACACCGCCAGGGCCAACCTCACCCCGCTGCTGTTCAGCGGGGTCCAGGCGGGGGGGCAGCTCATGCTTACCACGATGGTGGAGAACTACCCCGGGTTCGTGGAGGGCATCATGGGTCCCGAGCTCATGGAGACCTTTCGAAAGCAGGCGGAGCGGGTGGGCACCGAGATCATCCCCGAAGATGTTACGGAGGTGGATTTCTCGCGGCGCCCCTTCCTTGTCAAAACGGGGGACCAGGCCTTCGAGTGTCACACCGTCATCATCGCCACCGGCGCCACGGCCAAGCTGCTGGGACTGGAGTCCGAGAAAGCACTCATGGGTCGGGGGGTCTCCACCTGCGCCACGTGTGATGGCTTCTTCTTCAAGGACCAGAACATCATGGTGGTCGGTGGGGGCGACTCGGCCATGGAGGAGGTCCTCTATCTCTCGCGCCTTGGCCGGAAGGTCGAGGTCGTGCATCGCCGAGAGGCGCTCCGCGCCTCCAAGATCATGCAGGAGCGCGCGCTCAAGAACCCCAAGATCGAGTTCATCTGGAATAGCGTGGTCGCGGACGTGCTGGACCCAGAGCAGGGGAAGGTCACCGGCGTGAAGCTCAGGAACGTCAAGACCGAGGAGGTCACCGAGCGTCCGGTCGACGGGCTTTTCATCGCGATCGGGCATTCGCCAAACACCGCAATCTTCAAGGGTCAGATCGAACTGCATCCGAACGGCTACATCGTGACCACTCCTGGCACTACCAAAACTTCTGTGCCCGGGGTCTTCGCCGCGGGGGACGTCCAGGACCATGTCTACCGCCAGGCCGTGACCGCTGCCGGGACTGGGTGCATGGCGGCCCTGGAGGCCGAACGCTACCTCGAAGCCCACCACTGAGTCCATTCTCCTCTCGTTTCCCGCCGCGCGAGGTGTCTCATGCGGGTCGCAGTCCGGAAGTGGGGCAACCGCCTCGCGCTTCGAATCCCGAAGTCCGTCGCCGCCGACTCGAGGATCAAGCAGGGGTGCGCAGTTGAACTAAACCGCTGACGTGGTAGGTCTCGAACCGACCTGTGAGCCCGCCCACGCCCGCGCTCCGTCGCGCGCCGACCCTCCCGTACGGCACGGGGCGCCTCAGCCCCCGCTCCCCTTCGCTGCTCGCTCCAGTTCCTGAACGCCCGGGCCCGCGCTATAATCCCCGTACGTCCCACGAGCCATGCTCGACGCACGACGGATAAAAGCCTAAACTTTAGGCCCATCGAAACAGACGGTCCGCTATGCTACCATTAGGCCGTGCAATTCTGGGAGCTGGGGCCGGAGTGGGACGACGACAACATCGAGCACAATGCCCGGCACGGTGTGGATCCAGAAGAAGTCGAAGAGATCGTTTATGAAGACTGCCATCCATCATGGCTTGTTCGCGCTCGGCGACGCGGCATACGGGAGACCCGATGGATGGTTTTTGGCCAGACGTGTGGGGGTCGCTACTTGGTTGCCGTAATTGCCCCATACCCCCGCAGGGGAGTCTGGCGAGCCGTGACGGCACGGGGCATGCAACGGCATACTCGACGGAGGTATCAGCAGTGGCGCAGAAGTTGACCGCGGCCCAGCGGCGGGCTTTGAAAGGAGAGGCTGTCGGATGGGACGAGCTCTCCGACGAGGACTTTGCTCGGCTGTTCAACGAAGGTCGGCCTGTTAGTGTCCGTGTACGGCGGCCGCCTCCGAAAACACTGACGGTCGCGCTTGATGAGCAGACGCTGAACCGCTTGAAGCGCGTTGCTCGACACAAACAAGTGCGCACCCGGCACCTCGTGGCCGTGTGGATCGCTGAGCGACTCGCCCAAGAGCGTCCTGCCGAAAAATGATCGTGGCTCTAACTGGTCGCTTCAGCAGACCGCCTTCGGCGGCCGCTGAGCGCCAGCGTTGAACTAAACCGCTGACGCGGTAGGTTTCGAACCGACCCTGGTTCTTCACCGTCGCGCGCTCCCACGGGCGCGACGCGGCTCCTCCCCCCGGTCCTCTCCAGCGTTTCTCTCGCACGTAGCTCGGCTCACAATGCCTCCGTGCCAAATTCTGTGGATGGAGGTGCCTCATGAGCGAGTTGCGTGGCCGAATGATCCGCGACATGACCCTGCGCGGGTTGTCGCCGCGCCCCCACGAGGCCTACATCGGCGCCGTGGTGGGGCTGGCCAAGTACTACCGGCGCCCGCCGGACCAGCTCACCCACGACGAGGTCCAGGCCTCCCTCGCCCAGCTGCTCCAGGACCGCAAGCTCGCCTGGAGTAGCTGCAGTCAGGCCGCCCACGCCTTCCGCTTCCTCTACCACGTCAGCCTTGGCCACGATCGCGCACAGTTGCAGGTCCCGGCCCCCCGCCTGAAGGAGTTTCGCACCGCCCTCATCTTCGCAGCGGTGACGGGCAAGATCGACGTTCGGGGGGAACGGGGCCACGCCATGAGAATCGAAAGGAACAGTTCTGAATTTCATGGTATCGTCTGGGAGTGATCGACCGTCCTCGGTGGCTCAGCGAAATCCGCGCTGCTCTGAAGCGGAGCCGGGTGACCGCTCTCA
>JBHIAB010000287.1:0-3581 GCA_046758385.1 Methylomirabilia bacterium
ATGATGGCCGTCGCCCTTCTGGCAGCGAGCGGCTGGCTGTCGTGGCGCCGTGGCTACGCCCGGCACGAGGCGATCAGCCTGTTGGGAATCTGGCGCACGGGTGCCCGCGCCTTCGCCGCTGTCTTCATTCCGGTGCTGATCCTGGGAGGGATCTTGAGCGGCGCCACCACAGTGACGGAGGCTGCCGCCATCGGCGCGGCCTACACCCTCGCGCTCGGCGTGATAGGCTACCGGAGCTTACGCTGGCGCGAGATTTGGGAAGCGCTTGTCTCGACCGTCAGCTTTTCCGGAGTGGTCTTCTTCCTGCTCGGTGCCTCGACGGTGCTCGGCTGGTACGTGACGCGATCGGGCATCGCCCGGGAGGCCGCCGAGATCATCGCGGTGGTCAGCACGGACCCCATGGTTCAGATCCTCACCGTGGACCTTCTGCTCATCGCGCTCGGCATGTTTATCGACGTGCTGCCCGCGATCGTCGTTGCCGGGCCGGTGCTGACCCCCGCCATGGTAGCGCTCGGGTTCGACCCACTTCATTTCGGCATGGTCATGCTGCTCGCTCTCAACCTGGGCAACATCACGCCGCCGGTGGGCATGACGCTGATGACGGCGGCGAAAATCGCCGAGGTCCCCTACGAGGCTGCCATCCGTCAGTCGTTGCCGTTCATGGTCAGTCACCTGGTGGTGATTGTCATTGCCTCCCTCAGCCCGAGTCTCGTCCTGTGGTTCCCGCGCCTAGTTGGAGCCAGTGGGTAGCGTACGTTACGGAGTCCTCTGCCGCCCGGGCCAACGAGAAGGCGACACCCTCATGCCGCCCACGTCTATCCTCGCTATGCTATTGTGTCCGAGGCTGCCCTTCATGCACTGTTTTGGCACAATCGAGCCGTGGGAAGGGTGAACGCTGAAGCTGTCGGGCTGTAAGCGGCTGATTTCTGAGGCCTGCTTAAACGTGCGAGAGTGGCGGAACTGGCAGACGCGCTGGACTTAGGATCCAGTGGGTAACACCCTTGGGGGTTCGACTCCCCCCTCTCGCACCATTTAAAATCAGGAAGTTAGAAGCGGCGGCTCATCGCCGCCTCTCCCAGTTTCGGCCTCACTTTAACCAAAACTTTAACCACTCTGGTTTAGCGGCTCCGCACGCACCAGCTTCTCCGCGCCCTCCGGGAGCATCGCCTCATCCACGATCGCGTACCGGCGGTAGATGGCCTCAGTCTTATGGCCGACCATCTTCATGGCGACCGACCGAGGCACCCCGGCACGCTCCAGGTTTCTGACAGCAGTCCTGCGAAAGTCATGGGGAATCCTGGCAGGGACTCCGGCCTTCTTGCAGGCAGTCTTCCAAGCTCCCCGAAAGTCCTTTATCGGCTTCCCATTACGATGGAACACCCACGGAATGATGCGCCCCTTACGCTGGAGCGCCTCCGTGCGGGCTCTCTGCGCCTCCAGGGTGGCCCGCAGTTCGGGGGTCATGAAGAACGTGCGGCCCTCGTCGTTCTTCGTCGTTCCCGGCTCGAGTCGCACCGTCCCAGCCTTGAAGTCGACCTGCCGCCACTGGAGTCCCAGAATCTCGCTCATGATCCGCCAGCCGGTGATGTAAGCGAAGGTGACCACCAGCTTCAGGTGCTCTCGGAGATGCCTGCGAACCGCCTCGAACTGCTCCCGCTCGAAGAACCCCTGCCGGGTGTTGTTCTCCTTTAGCATCTTGATCCTTGGCGCGCGGTGAATCTTCTCAGCGGCCACGGCCAGAGAGTACATCCGCTTCAGGGCCGCTAGCTCCCGGTTGATCGTGCCATTAGCTGCATCTTCTGCTTGGCGCTGGCCGATGTACGCCGCCACATCCGCTGAAGTGACGTGGACAGCTCGACGGTGGCCGAAGAAGGGAAGCAAGTGGGCCAGGCCGAACTCCACCCGGTCGGCTGAGCGTCGCCCGTTGGCTCGGTAGTCGTTGCGAAGCGCCTCATATGCACCCCATCACATGCTCCCTTCTTTGGCAGGTTCTTCACCAGCCAGTGCCTGCCCGCTCAGGAAGCTCCTCGAGTGCCGACTCCACGGTGCGCCGGCAACGAACGCTGCGGACGTTGAAGGTCCGCACCCACGGGAACGACCGCTAGACTCGTCTCTTGACCGCCTCTCTCGTGCTGACCGTAGCAGGTCGAATGATCCCCGAACTCGCTCCCTCGGGGAGTCTCTCTGCTCATCCGTAGGAGACGATGAAGTCGGGGTGGTAGAGGAGCCGGGTGTGATCGGGAGGGGTTGCAAGGACCACCCCGGGGTGGCGGTTCAGGAAAGCTCGTATTCGCATGCCACCGTTCTGTATACTCCCAAGTGTCTGGTGTGATCCTTGGTTGACTTCGGAGCCGCCATCCCATCAGGCGGCGTTTTCACTGCTTCTTCCGCGTTCTGGGGCGTGCGTGACAGGCGGAAGATAGCTAAGGGGGCGCTCATGGTACACAAACTCTTCGTCGGTAGTCCTTCGTTTTCCACTTCTAACGCTCGTCTCCGCCAGATTTTCTCGGCCACGGGCAACGTGGAAGCCGCGACGGTTCTGGCGGACCGCGACACCGGCCGCCCCGGTGGGAGGAAGACAATGAAACGAGCACTCGTGACCTTCACGATCTTCACGCTGGCGCTGGGCGTGGCCCAGGCTCAAGTCCAGGAGGAATCCATGAGCGCTGCCATCGAGGCAGGCTCCACGGTCGAGCTCGAATACACCCTGAAGGACGAGACCGGAAAGGTGCTGGACACGAACGTAGGAGGAAAGCCCCTGGCGTATACGCAGGGGCAGCGTCGGATCGTCGCCGGTCTCGAGACGGCCCTAAACGGTATGCGGGCCGGCGAGGAGAAGCAGGTCACCGTAAAGCCCGAAGACGGCTATGGCCTCGTGGACCCGGCAGCAGTGGCGGAGGTACCAAAGGAGGCGCTCCCGCCGGACGCCCTCAGCGTTGGGACTGAGCTCGTGGCGCGGCGGCCCGATGGTAGGACCATGCTCGTCCGTGTCAAAGAGATCAAAGAGAGCACCGTGATCCTTGATCTGAACCATCCCCTGGCGGGGAAAACGCTTTACTTTGACGTCAAGGTCCTGAACGTCAAGCCGCCCAAGCCGTAGGAGTGGCTGCAAGCGGCTCTCCGGACATCGCGCCTCTAAAGACCGGCTCATGTCCTGGGCGTCCCTGCTCCTCCTCGGCGCTGGCCTCGCCGGCTTCACGTGCGTCGCCTGGAGACCGAACCGCCGCGATAAGCGCACCGGGCCATAAGCCTCCCACGGGTGTCGAGGCCACCCTCGGCGCTCGTGGTGTCTGGAGGGGGTCTGTGTGATCGGGCGGGCCCGGCATACTGCACAGGACAAAATGAAGGACCAGAGCGCCCCGGAGCACTACTGGGTGCGCGCGTGGCGGTGGACTCTCCCACGTGGCGGCATTCGCTGGTAGCGTTTCGCATCGCGTCTGGTATACTGAAAGTGTCCTGCCGGTTCTGCGCCACTGTGGCGCCTGGATCTGGGCTTGCCTCAGCGATAGAGCTCTTCCGCGTATCGGGGGCGTGACTTGGAAGTGCGGAAGAGTTCCAACCCCGCAGCGCGGGGTCAAAGG
>JBHIAB010000288.1:0-3580 GCA_046758385.1 Methylomirabilia bacterium
TGGCTCCGAACCTGGACGGTCCAGGAGGCGAAGACCCCCGAGAAGATGATGATGGCGGTCAGCAGCACCAGGAGCAGGCTCATCCCGTCGGCGCCGAGCTGGTAGCTGATGCCCAGCGGCGGGACCAGCGCCAGCTTCTCGTGGAACTGGAATCCGGCAGCCGCCTGGTCGTAGCCGACATAAACGGCGAGCGAGAGCACCAACGAAAGCCCGGTGCTTGCCACGGCGATGAGGCGCACCGCCAGGGGGCGGTAGCGGCAGAAAAACATGATCAGCACCGCCCCCACGAACGGCGCCCAGGTGATGATCGAGAGGACGGGGAGGCCGGACATCACACGAGAGTCCAGATGATGACGATCAGCAGACCGACGGCCACCCCGTAGAGGTAGTCCTGCGCCAGGCCCGTCTGAATCATCCTGAGCCGGTTCCCCGCTCGCATGGTCCAGGCGCTCGCGAAGTTCACCATTCCATCCACCAGGTATCGGTCCACCCAGCCGATCAGGCGAGAGAGCGCCAGGATTATGCCGTGGTAAATCCCCTCATAGAGGTCGTCGAGCCAGTACTTCCGCTCGGCAGCCCGGTGGAGGGGACCGAAGGCCGCCCGAAGCGCCTCGGACGCGATGATCTGCTTCTGGTAGGTGAGCCAGGCGAGGAGGATCCCGCCCAGCGCAAGGCCGACCGAGAGCGGGGTAAGCCAGCCGGGCGCGTGAGCCTCCTCGGCAGGCGCAGCGAACGCAAGAAGCAGGCCGAGCCCGAGGGCCAGCACGGCGAGAAGCCAGTTCGGCCCCGCCATCACCAGGGGCGGATCGTGGGGGTGCCCCTGGGCCGACCGGTGGCCAAAGAAGGCGAGAAAAATGACCCGGAACATATAGAAGACAGTCAGGAACACCGTCAGCGCCAGCATGAGGAACTGGACTGTCAGCCCTCCCTCCCAGACCCCCGCGAGGACGGCCTCCTTCGAGAAGAACCCGACGAACGGAGGAATCCCACCCAGCGCCAGCGCCCCGATGATGAAGACGATGCCGGTCTGGGGCATGGTGCTGAAGAGTCGCCCCATCCGGAAGATGTCGTTGGTGCCCACGGCGTGGATCACCGCGCCGGCCCCGAGGAAGAGGAGCGCCTTGAACACCCCGTGGGTCAGAAGATGGAAGAAGCCGGCAGTAACGGCCCCCGCTCCGAGCGCGGCCATCATGTAGCCGAGCTGGGAGACCGTGGAGTAGGCCAGGACCCGCTTGATGTCCGTTTGCACCAGGGCCAGCGTGGCGGCGAGCAGTGCGGTGAACGCTCCTATCCACCCGATCAGCGTGAGGACCTCCGGGGTCAAGACGAACAGAGGATAGGCGCGGACCACCAGGTAGACACCCGCCGCCACCATGGTGGCCGCGTGAATCAACGCTGAGACGGGGGTGGGACCCTCCATGGCATCAGGGAGCCAGACGTGGAGCGGGAACTGGGCGCTCTTCCCCACGGCGCCGAGGTAGATGAGGAACATGATAAGCGCCAGCCCCTCGAGGGGGAGCGCTTGTTGCTCGGCCATGGCGAAGAGCCGGGAGAACTCGAAGGTGCCCGTCTGTCTCCAGAGGAGGACGATCCCGATGATGAAGCCCAAATCGCCGACTTTGGTGGTCCAGAATGCCTTCACCGCGGCCCGCGCCGGTTCCGGCCGGTCGTACCAGAAGCCGATCAGAAGGTAGGAGCAGAGGCCGACCAGCTCCCAGAAGATGAACATCTGGAGAAAGTTGGGGGACAGGACCAGCCCGATCATGGAGAAGGCGAAGAGCGAATGGTAGGCGAAGTAGCGGCCAAGCGCGGGGGGGGATTCGTGGTCCAGGTAGCCCAGCGAGTAGAGCTGAACAAGGAACGACACCAGCGCCACGAGGACCAGCATCATGGCCGAGGTCTCGTCGAGCAGGATCCCCACGGTGGCCAGGGGCCCTGCCTCGGCCGGAAGCCAGGCCCGGGTCCACAGAACAGGCTCGCCGAGGCTTCGCCAGGCCTGGAGCGCAGCGAGGAGAGCCGCGCCTATGGCCAGGACCGAGAGCACCCCGGCCGCACGGCCGGCTCGCCTGAGCGGCGGGGCGACGGCCAGCAGCACGAAGGCGGCGAACGGGAGCCAGAGTGCGGCGAGCGCGAGGAAGCCGGCAGCGCGCATCGGGGCGAGCTACCCCCTCAAGAGGTTCACGGCGTCAGCTTCTACCGTGCGCCGGATGCGAAACATCAGGATGACGATGGCGAGCCCCACAGCGACCTCTGCCACGGTGATCGAGATCGTGAAGAGAACAAACACCAGCCCGGCGACGTCGCCCATGAACCGGGCGAAGGCCACCAGGTTCACGTTGACGGCGTTCAGCATCAGCTCGATGCCCAGGAGGATGCCGATGGCGTTGCGGCGACTCAGCACTCCGAAGAGGCCGATGGCGAAGAGGCAGGCGGCCACAATGAGATACGCCTGAAGCCCCAATTATTTAGTCCTCGCGGCGGGCGAAGAGGGTCGCCCCCAGAAGCGCGGCCAGGAAGAGCACGGCCAAAAGCTCGAACGGCAGCACGAACTCGGTCAGGAGCTCTCGCCCGATGGCCTGGGTGAGGTCGGCGTCGCCAAGTGGGGGACGCTCGCGGGGCAGATCGGCCCGAGTCAAAAAGACCAGAACCGCCACCAGCACCGCACCGGAGACGATGGCACTGTTGGCGAGCTGCCGGTTCGTTTGCGTCAGTCGCTCCCCCACCAGGCGTTGGGTCAGCATGATGGCGAAGACCACGATGGTGACCACGCCACCGGCGTAGAGCAGGCCCTGCACCGCGGCGAGGAACTCGGAGTCAAGAAGGAGGAACAGCCCGGCGGTGGTCACCAGCGCCAGTGCCAGGTAGAGAACCGAGTGGAAGAGGTTCTTGGAAAGGACCACGGCGAGACCGGAGGCGAGGAGGACGACGGCCAGCCCCCAGAACGCCACGGTCTCGAGGCTCACTCTTCGGCCTCTTTCCGGGCTGCCTTCTCCGTCTTGGGAGGCGCCTGCATCGCGCGCAGCTGCCCCCCCGTGGCCCAGGAGTGGGCGAACTTCTGCCCGAGGTGGTGGAGCCGATCCTTGTCCAGGAGCAGCTCGCGGCGGTCAGAGGTGGCCAGGTCAAAGGTCTTCAGCATGATGATGGCATCAGTGGGACAGACCTGAACGCAGAGCTCGCAGAACTCACAGGCGTAGAGCTCCAGGGTGAACGTCTTGGCATAGTTGCGCCTCTCACCCTTGACCATCTCCACGTTGATCACCTGGGGCGGGCAAACGTACTCGCAGAGCCGGCACCCGATGCACGCCTCCTCGCCGCTCTCCGGGTCATAGCGGAGGGCCAGCACCCCGCGGAAGCGATCAGGGTAGGGCCGCTTGACATCCGGGTAGTGCACCGTCACGGGCTTTCGAAAGAGGTTCCTGAGCGTCACGCCCATGGCTTGGACCACCGCGCGGGTCAGCTCCGCGCACTCCGCCAAGAAGCCGCGACCGTTACGCCCCACCGCCACCCCCGAGCGCCACCACGACACTGGTGGCCATCAGCAGCACCAGGGTGGCCGGCACGAGCACCTTCCAGGACAGGC
>JBHIAB010000289.1:0-3577 GCA_046758385.1 Methylomirabilia bacterium
TGTCCTCGTCGCTCAGGGCGAGGCGGGTGAGCCCGCCGTTGGGCGTCTCCCCGATCTTGCCCAGCGCCTCGATCGCGTCCTCTAGTCGCTTGCGGTTAATGCGCATGATGTTCTCCTCCAGGTCGTCAGGACCGTTCTGAACGCAGGAGATCGCTGTCACCGACCGTGTATGGCCACTCCGGTGGACGGCCATCAAGGCGGGACGTGGTAGAATCGTCCTCGTGGCCTCTGGCTTCTCTCCTCAGCTCGCTCCGGACACCGTCCAGTTCTGCCCACTCTGCGGTGCCCGCCTGATCCGCAAACGGGTCGTGCCCGATTCGAAGGAAGAAGCGGTTTGCCCGGGCTGCGACTTCGTCTTCTACCTGAACCCCAAGCTGGTGGCTGGCACTATCCCCGCCGTCGATGGTCGGATCCTCCTGGTTCGGCGCAACATCGAACCTTCCAAAGGGAAATGGACCTTCCCAGCCGGGTTTGTGGACTGGGGGGAGAGCGTTCCCGCCGCGGCGCTCAGGGAAACAGTCGAGGAGACGGGGCTCACGGTGTCGCTGGACGGTCTCGTTGGCGTCTACTCCTACCCCGGCTCGTCTGTGGTCATCGTGGTCTACCGGGCCCAGGTGACCGGCGGGCGCATCGCCCAAAACCGGGAGGTCGCCGAGGCGGCGTGGATGAGGCGGGAGGAGATTCCCTGGGCGGAGCTGGCCTTCCCCTCAACGCAGCACGCCCTCGTGGATTGCCTCCGCGCGAAAGACGGCTCGGCAGCTCGCTAGCCGCAATTGGTGCGCTCCGCGCCGTGGGGCGCCCCGTTCGCGGCGCCACCCACCGACCCTCGTTTCGTTCGCGCATAATGCGGGCTAGCTGAAGGGGTGGGCGGGAACCGAGCGCTTGGCTTTTTTCGCGGCGCGGTCGAGGAATTTCTTGAGACTCGGCACCATGAACCGCTCGTGCTTCCCTTCCATGACCTTCTCGACCTCGTCGAAGGCTTCCACCCTGAAGAGGAAGCGCCGGCCGTCGGTCTCGAGAAGATCGGCTCGTGCGCGCACCTTGCCGGGCTTGACGTCCATTCAGGGCTCCTTCACGAGGATGTGCATTTCTTGGTACCTCAATAGGCTGTCGCGGTCAAGCGAACCACCTCGGAGGGGGGCTTGGCCCCCCTCCGAGGGAAGCCTTTTCGAGAGGGTCGCGTTGTGGGAGAACTGATGGCATGGCTTCCATCGTCGCCGCCATGGGCGTCCTGGTGGTCTCGCTCGATTCTGCGATCAACATCGCCTTCCCCGCGATGTCGCAGGCCTTCGAGGTCGGCCCCGGCTCCATCAAGTGGGTGGTGATCAACTACGTTCTCACCTACGCCCTGATGTCCTACGTCGCAGGATCGTTGGCCGACCGGGTGGGCACGGTTCCGGTGTTTGTCGCCGGACTCTGGCTCACTGCAGCGAGCGTCCTCGCGTGCGGCATGGCGTCGGACTATGGATGGTTCCTCAGTTTCCGCGTGGTCCAGGGTATGGGTGGTGGGCTGGTCTACGGGACGTCGCCGGCTCTGGTGACCTTGGGGCTTTCGGCAGAGAGGCGGGGCAGGGGGATCGGACTGTTCACCCTAGGGCTGGGAGCCGGCTTTGCGATCGGTCCGCTCATCGGGGGGCTCCTCGTAGACGGACTCGGGTGGCGGTGGGTCTTTGTGTTCCGCGCCCCGTTGGCTTTAGCCCTGGCGCTAGGGACGGTGCACGCGCTCCGCGGCCTGCCCGGCGGCAGCGTGCGCTGGCATCTCATCGGGCTGGGCCAGGCCCTGCGGCCCCCGGTGCTCCTGGCGAACGCTCTGGCATTCCTGGCCAACCTGGCCCAGTTCTCGATCTGGCTTCTCGCGCCTTACTTTCTTGTGACTGTCCTGGGCCTCTCCGCCACCGCCGGTGGACTCCTCTTCATGCTGACCCCTCTGGGAATGGCTGTGGGCGGCCCTCTCAGCGGGCGGGCTACCGATCGATTCGGGAGCAGACTGGTGCTCCCCCTCGGCCTCGCGGCGGAGAGCGTCGGACTCTTCCTGATGAGCCGGCTCGGCGGCCAGAGCGCGCCTGGAGAGGTCGCACTGGCCTTGGCACTGGTGGGGCTCGGCCTCGGGGTGTTTCAGGTTCCTAACATGAGCCTGGTGATGGGAAGCTTCCCGGCCTATCAGCAGGGCGGGGCCGGTGGCATGATCTTCATGATCCGGACGCTGGGAGTGGTGGTTGGAGTCAACCTGGCCGCCGCCGTCTTCGAGGCCCGAAGCGCCAGCCTGGGCGCCGTCGATGCCTTCCAATCGGCCTTCCTGGCGGCAGCAGCGGTCTCGATGGTGGGCCTGCTTCTCTCGCTGCTACCGCCGGGCCGGGACCGTTGACGTTTCTTCCGAACGCGAGACGGACGTCGTGTGCTCAGGGCAGCAGCAGGAGCTTCCCGGTCGTCTGACGGCCTGCCATTGCCTTGTGAGCCTCGCCCGCCCCAGCGAGGGGGTAAGTGTGCTCGATGCGCAGCCGGAGCTTTCCTTCCGCGACCCAGCCAAGCACCTCACCGGCTCGCTGCAGAAGCTCCTCGCGCGTCGCCACGTGGTGGACGAGGCTCGGGCGGGTGAGGAAGAGTGAGCCCTTGGTGTTCAGGATCTGGGGGTCGACGGGTGGCACCGGACCGCTGGACGCGCCGTAGAGCGCTAGGTAGCCCCTCGGGGCCAGGCAGTTCAGGCTCTTTTCAAAGGTGGTCTGCCCCACCGACTCGTACACGACGTTGAGGCCCTTCCCGTTGGTGAGGCGCTTCACCTCCGCCTCGAAGTCCTGCTGGGTGTAAAGAATCACCTCGTCGGCCCCGGCTTCTCGTGCCAGCTTGGCCTTCGCCTCGGTGGAGACTGTCCCGATCACCCGGGCCCCTCGCATCTTGGCGATCTGGCAGAGAAGCAGCCCCACGCCGCCGGCCGCGGCATGCACCAGGCATGTGTCGCCAGGCTTGAGCGGGTAGGTCGCAAGCGCCAGGTAATGGGCGGTCATACCCTGAAGCATGGCAGCGGCTCCGTCGTGAAAGCTGAGCTTTGCCGGCAAGACCACGAGGCGCTGTGACGGGATGACGTTGTGGGTGGCGTAGGATCCGGGGATGCCTTGCCAGGTCACCCGATCTCCCACCTTCACTTCCTTGACGTTGGCCCCGATCGCCTCCACGGTGCCTCCGCCCTCGAGGCCCAAGAGCACGGGCAGGGTGCCCTTTAATTGGCCGCTCCGCTGGTAGATGTCGATGAAGTTAACCCCGGCCGCCTCTATCTTTACCAGGGCCTGGCCGGGCCCGGGCATGGGGGTGGCCAGCTCGTCGAGCTTCATCGCCTCAGGTCCGCCATACTGGTGCACTCTGATCGCTTTCATGGTGTTCGGTCTCCTCCTTGAGTGCTGTTGAGGTCACCACAATACCACACTTGAAAGATGTTCCGACCGGGTGTTAGGGTTTCGCGTGGAGGACGCCATGAGTGCTCGTGGAGCACTGGCATCCCGTCGCATCAGCAAATTGATCGTCATGCCCCACCCCATCGCCAACCTCACTGAGGCCCGGCTCGACCAGCGAGCGCGGGGGATCG
>JBHIAB010000290.1:0-3577 GCA_046758385.1 Methylomirabilia bacterium
GGCTGGCCGCCTGGCCGGACAGGATGCCTGGGCTCTGGCTCGGGACGCCCTCTCGCCGGTGCCCCTACGGCGGGCCGTGGGGGTGGCTGTGCTCAACGCCCTGTCGGCTCGCGCGATGGCCCACGACTGCGTGCCCGGCGGGCGGCTGCTCTCCGGGGTGGATGCTTTGGAAGCTGCTGATGTCTACCCGGAGGATCGAGTGGCGATGGTCGGCGCGTTCATCCCCTTTATCAAAGCGTTGAAGGCTCGGGTCGCGCGGCTGTGGGTGGTGGACAAGCACCGAGACGCCCTGAAGCCGGACGAGGTGCCTTTCTGGAGGCCTCCGGAACACGTCACAGAGGTCCTGTCCCAGGCCACGGTGGCGGTCATAACCGGCTCCGCGCTGGTCGAAGGTGGGATCGACAGCTTGCTGAGCGCGGCGGGCGGAGCCCGCAAGGTCGTCCTGGCGGGGCCGACAGCTTCGCCCTGGCCCCCGCCGTTTTTCGAGCGGGGGGTGCATGTGCTCGGAGGGATACGCGTCCTGGACGGGCGCAAGATGCTGCAGGTTGTCAGTGAGGGAGGCTCGGGATATTTCTTTGAGACGTTCGCGGAGAAGATTTGCGTCGTGCGGGAGAGCCAGCCGGTTCTCTCGATCGAGGGGCAAGGATGAGTGGAACGAGGGCAAGGCAGTCGGAGTTGATCTCCAGCGAGCGACTCCGTGAACTCTCCAGCGGCGGCTGGCTGCTGCGCTTCATTGAGCAATACCCCCGGGTAAGAGAGCTCCAAGCCGGGGCGGAGGACGAATGTGTTCGGGGGGCGATCGATGTCCACGTGCATGCCGACCCCTGCAGCCTCATTCCTCGAAACCAAGACTTCATCCAGGTGGCGATTGATGCAGCCCGGGTCGGGATGCGGGCGGTCGTCCGCAAGGATCACCATTACTCCACCGTCGGTGAGGCCTACGCAGTCCAGCGGCACATCGACTGCCTGGCAGAGGCCGGCGCCCTCTCTCACCGCATCGAGGTCTACGGGGGCATTCCGATCACCTTCTCCCTGGATCCGAAGCAGATCGAGCAGGCCCTCCGCTTTCCTACCTTCAAGATGATTTGGCTCAACCCGGTGTACGGCGATAGGCTTGTCGCGGGCGGCAAGGTTCGCCAGGAACTGGACCGGATCATCGAGCTAGCCAGGGACCACAGCATCGGGATCAACCTGGGCGCGCCGAGCCATAGCAAAAAGTACGGCGAAGTGGACGACTACGAGGGGCTGGTGCCAGTGGTGGACCGGATTGCGATTCTGGGAGCCACGGCTGTCCTGGATCATCCCCTCAGCTCGTTGACCGTGGAGCAGACTGCCGACTTGGTCCAGGATGGAATATACGCCGGCCTGTTCTGCTACCCCTCGCTGCCGAGCCTGATCAAGGCACCGGTTGTTGATCCCGCCAGGACGCTCGAGCTTCTCCAGCGGGTCGGCCCAGGACGCTGCATCATCGCCAGCGACGTCGGGATGCTCTTGGAACCGACGGCGCTCGAGGCCCTCCGACTCATGATCCGCTTCCTCATGGTCCTGGGCCTCAGCCCGCGCGAGATTGATCCGATGCTCAAGTCCAACCCGGCACGACTGATCGGCCTGGACCGAGCGGGTTCCGCTCCTGCCGACGCTTCTACACAGAGGTGAGAATTTCCTCAAAAGCCATGCGCCCAAGCCGCTAGCCCTCGTCAACCCAAAGAACAATTGGATCCCGGTGACAAAAGATGTGTAGGGTTGGCTACCGGCGGACTCCAGGAGGCAGCGTTCGGGCGCGAACGCTACGGAGCGGGCCCTGCTCCCGCAAGACCTGGCCCTCTCGGTCAGTGGCCACTTCCCAGAGGCGGACGGTTTGGTCCTGGCTCCCCGAGGCCAGCAGGCGACCGTCCGGCGAAAAGGCGACCGAGCTAACGGAGTCTCGGTGACCCTTCAGAATCCGAACCTCCCGGCCGGTGGCCACCTCCCAGAGGCGGAGTGTCTTATCCCGGCCCCCCGAGACCAGCAGGCGACCGTCAGGGGAGAAGGCGACGGAGGAGACATAGTCCTCGTGCCCCAGCAGAACCCGACCCTCTTCGGCCTTCGTGCCGCCGCCGCGACAGGCTACGGTGCCAGCCACAACAAAGAGGCACAGCGCCAGGAGAAGCACCCTACGAAATACTCGCACCGTGCCTCTCGTCATCCCATCGGCAGCATCTATCCTTGAACCCGCATGGCACTAACCTTCTTGACCTTGCTCACCGTCCAGACGCCGTCTTGCCTAATCCGCCCGGAGCGTCAGCCCCGCTCACTAAGCACAGTCTAACGGCCCACCAGCCTCGATCCCGACCGCGATCTCGCTCTGCTGCCCGAACACCAGGCCTTGAGCACTCCTGTGTTCTCCCAGTGGGTAACGACCTGCTTCGCCATCACATTCTCCTTCGCTCGCCCCCCCCTCTGTGCCCCCTCATCGGATGGCCCCTTCCGCCTTCTCACCAGTGCTCACCGATGCTGACTTGATCAGTGTCGCCCCGTAGCCAGCGCGTATTGGCAGCCGACCCTCAGAGAACGGTTTGCATCCGCGCCCCTGCCCATGCGTGGAAGGTCGGGATCGGGAGGACATAAGACCTGGGAACGTGCGCCTCCTTCCCGGTTAAACTGGCACGCTCTTGCCACAAAGTCACCCCAAGTCGGAGACCTCAGGATTTGCCCGCTTCTTCCCGCCGAGGCGATAGACATACAGGAGAGCTGAAAGCAGGAGCAGACCGCTCAGGGACCAATAGAGCCACCCCCACGCCTCGGCGTCCTCTCCGGCGGGCGAGATGGGCTCCACACCCGTAACGGCATAGCCCATGCCCTCAGCGGCGGCGATGATCCCGGTTGCATCGACCAGCAACGGATCATAGGCGACGCTGACGCGGCCGTCCAGCGCACCCACGTCGGCGACCCCCCGAACCTCCTTCAATCCAGCGGTGATCCACGAGATCCGCTGCGGGTCAAGCTCGCCATCGAACGCGAGCGCGATCTGCCGGGTGGTCGCCTCGAGAGAGGCCCGGTAGATGGTCCGGTCGTTGATGGCTGACACCAGGGCCTCTGGCGAGGTCTTCTCGGAGTCATAAGTTACCACGGCCGCTCCGGCGCTGAAGCTGACGTCAGCCGAGATCACCCCGTCGATCTCCTTCAATGCTGCCTTCACGGGCAGCGCGCAGAAGGGTCAGACCATCCCCTGGACCTGAAGTGTCACCTGTTCGGATTTTGCCTCGGCGACCGTGGCCAGCAAGAGCGCCACGACCCCAACCAGGAGCAGCATGACCACCGATCGGCAACAGCGCCTCATGCTCAGACTCTTTTCTCCCGACTCACGTCTCTTCGGATCAGCATCGCCAAGGGTCCGACAGCTTCTCGTCCACGGAGACGAGCGAACCCTCGCCGGGCCAGCCGCCCCATCGCGCACATCCCCCTCCACACGAGAAGGGCAAGCAGTGAAGAAGGTCAGCAAGGAACCTGGCGTTGCTCCGGCGCGTTCATAGCGATGTCCCCCCTCTAAATGGAGCCCCATGATTTGGAGTGATCAAGCAGGCCATACCAGGCATGC
>JBHIAB010000291.1:0-3571 GCA_046758385.1 Methylomirabilia bacterium
TGCCGCGATGGATGGCCTTGACGCGGTCCATGTAGAAAAAGTGCCAGTCGGGATAGTGCGGCCGGTAGGTCCCCGGGTCCACGAGGTCGCGCTCGTTGCCCTCGGCCTCGAAGATGCTCGCGCCGAGCTTCTCCCGCGCGAACCGGCACGCCGCCTCGGCCCAGCGCTCGAGCAGCCGGTTGTACCGCGGCGTGTCCGCGAAGCGATACTTCCCGGCCCAGCGACTGCGGTAGTAGTGCAGGTGGCAGATGACGTGCTCCTGCCGCAGGGCGTGCTCGGGCGGCCGGACGCCGGAGAAGTCGTAGCTCGACGGCCCATCGCCGGGGTCGCTCGGCTCAGTGTCGCGCCACGAGATGGAGAACTCGCCCACGTTGCAGCCCCTGCGCTCCGTGAACTGCCGCCGGACCTCTCGCGGCGGCCCCTGGTCGTCCCCCGGCTCGCCCGGATCCACGCCGGGCGCGCAGAAGTAGAGCATGAACTGGTCTGGCACCGTGCCCTTCCGGCGCGGCATCTCCCCGGCGCCGAGCACAGCCGCAGTAACCGGCGTCAGAGCCGCGGCCAGAATCCAGCCCCGTGGACAGCGCTGCATGACTCGCCCTTCGACGCCTGTGTCCGTGCAGGGACACACAGCCGCGCACGCCCAGTGCCTCGCCGCACTTGACACTTACGGCGCGACCGGGCTACGCTGAGTTGCCGAGAGCCAGGAGCCCAGTGTTGCTTAGCCGGCGACGAGGTCTCCCGGGTTCTCGGCTTCGTCTTCCGGAGCCCGGCTGCGCAGGGACGTCCCCACTTCGCTCAGGATCCTGCCGATGCGTTCGGCTGCCTCGGCGAATGCGTCTGCCTTGGCCTGGCGACCAGCGTCGAGTGCTGCCAAGAGGTAGTGCACGTAGAGCTGGTCGCGCTTCTCCTGGTGGTCCCAGAACAGGTCTGTCTGGTATTCGTCGAGCTGGGCCAGGAGGCATCGCTCCGCGTCCACCATGGGGCTTAGCAGCGCCTCGTGCTCTGCCGGGGGGACGCGGTCGAAGACTCTGGCCAACGCGTCGGACCACCTTGCTGCTTCAGACTCGCTCTGACGTTCCATCCGGAGTCTCCTCCTTCGCCTGAGACGACATCAGCGCCCCGCTGCCCGTGTGTGTCGCCGTTGTCCGGCGGCGCTGGACCCAGCCGGGCGGCGGGTCCGCTCTCGCCCGATACCAAATCCATCAACACCTGCGCTGCCACCGTAGCAGTGAGAGGGGGAACGAGTGAAGCTGCGCGATCCGAACTGCGACTATTGCTGGCATTCCGTCAAGCTGTAGTATGCGGCACCGCGATGGTCTCCGCGAGTACCCTCCCTCGTCGACCGGAGCGCTCAGAACACACCCGGCACATTCTTGACCGCCGCCAGGCTCGCCTTAGCACACAACTCCGTCTGCCGCTCATTCCACCGCTCGCGCGTGAGCACCGCTAGATGATCACCCAGCGAAATGACGGCCATGGCTCCTTCCTGCGGCAGGTTCGCAGCATCCAGGATCTCCCGGGGGATCGTGAGACGATGAGATTCGTCAAGCGTTATCGGCTCGCTATGCGGAGATACTGTCCATACTGCCTCTCCCCACGCTTGGTCGTCGTCTCTCTTGGCGCCCGCGAGCAGTTCGCGCACGAACTCCTCGCCCGTCGCCCGTGGGAACACGTACACGGCCTGCGCCCAGCGCGCCGCGAAGACCACAACTAGCTTGCCGAGAGCTTCGCGGAAGATCCCCGGGATGGTCAGCCGTCGCCGTGACATCTTCGCATACCGCGTGCCAAAGAACAGCATTGGCCGCGGCTCCGGCGCGGCCCCAGTCGCGCGCTCCTGCTGGAGAGATTCATCGCTAATCCCAGACACCCCTCACGCGCTGTCCCCGTCTGCGCAGCTTGCGCTTGGTAACTACTCACCTTCTACGTTCATGGAGGTCGGGCGAGGGATACGAGTGGAGGGCCAGGGGTGAGCAGGGAGGTGAGAACCCACAACGCATCTTGGCCGCGCTTGGCGGCCGTCTCGATCACCGTGGCCATGGTCGCGAAGGCGCTTGCCCCCCAATCGGAACGGAACCCTCCGCTCACCTTGCGATGGACCACGGACTTGCGCAACGCGCGCTCACAAGCATTGTTGTCGGCAGGCACGTCCGCCCGGTACAGGAAAGTGAACAGAGCATCCCGATGCTTCCGGTAGCGCTTCTGCAAGCGTCGGGCCTCGGGTCCAGACGCAGGCGCGGCCAGCAACTGCCGGCACGCCATCTCAATGTCAGCCGCCTGACGCGCGAACAGGTCGGGTGGGAGCCTGGCGCGCAGCTTGTGCAAGCGTTGCGACCGCAGCAGGAGCCGCTGCATCCGATGCGCAAAGCCGCTGCGCTCGGCGTCAATGGCGTATTGCAGGTCGCGCAGTTGATGCGCGTGGCAAAGCTGCCGAGCCCTGGCGGGCGCCTTCAGTTGCGCGCTAAAGCAGTCGCTGAGCCAAACTTCGGCCACCGCATCGCCCATGATGCCTTCGATCACGTGCGCGGCCCGGCTCGAAGCGATCACGTGGTAACTGGCCTCTGCGGTCTCAAACACCCATTGCCACTGATTGCGGCCATCCACGCGAGCGCCGGTCTCATCGGAGCCAATGACCGGGTTTGTCCGCACTTGTTCGCGGATCGCCTGCGCCGGCGCCTCCAGGCGCATGGCGGCCCGGGCGATGATATTGGCCATAGCGCCCTGGCTCAAGTGGAGGCCGAACAGTGCGCGAAACAGGCCTGCCAGGCGGTTATACGAGACGTGCTGGACGTGGTGAAAGTAGCACACAAGCGCTTCGAGCCTGGGGCCGAACACCCGGTGCGGCTCCATACCCGCAGGATACCGGCCCGCTTGCTTGTGGCCGCAATTGGGGCAGGTGGCTCCGTAGCGCTGGGCCTGCACCACTATGTGGCGGACAGGAGGGATATCCACCACCTGACTTCTCCCAAGCAGCCTGCCTCCGGCTTGCGGCAGGTCCGCGCCGCAGTGGCCGCAGCAGGTGGGCCGGCATTCCACCATAGCATCCGGTTGCTGGCGTTTGCGACTCCGGCCTCGGTGGCCGTGCTTGGGCCCGCGCTTGTTCTTTGGCCTGGAGGGCGGGGGATTGGGCTTGCGCGTCTTGGACGGAGGAACTGAGGAGTTGGAGCAATCCTTGGGTGGTTGGGTGAGGCGTTTAATCAGCTCTTCAAGCTCGCCGATCCGGGCCCGAAGCCGCTCGATGAGAGCTTGGTGCTGAAGCTGCTGGGCCTGCAGTTGGAGAACCATCTGGATAAGCCTGGGCTTGGAAAGCTGTTCAAGTTCCTGGCGCGACATAGCTGCGAGTCCTGGTGCAATGATGGCTGCGATGTTTTGCCCCGCTCCGCGCCGACCATAGCGCACGCGCGCGAGAAATGCAAGATGGGTCTTGAAAATACATCGGCGGGGGGGGTATAATTGCGTTCACACTTCCTCCGCAGCCAGCGGCGCTTCAGCGCCAATGCGGGCAAGGTGAGTAGTTACGATTGTCGGTAGGCCGAGGCCCGGATGGGTTTCGTGCATTCAGCGACGGCGAACC
>JBHIAB010000292.1:0-3558 GCA_046758385.1 Methylomirabilia bacterium
CCCCCTCGGTTGCGCGGGCAAAGCCCGCGCCCGAACGCGGCCGCTTACGGGTCGTCGGATTCACTTTGGGAGGGCATCCCCGGCGCATGTCACTCGTAGCATGGCGCTAGACTATAGAGAAAAATCGAGCCTGTCAAAGCACTTAGAGCTCAAATCCGCGCGATGCGCACAGGCTAAGAGGCCCCTCCAAGGTGGCTCGTGGTAGACTTGCGTGGTTGAGCTGCTGGATGACTCGGCGAGACGTCGGGTCGTTCATATTGATCGAGGCAATTCCGCACACCCGATGACATCGAGCTCGCGGACCGGGCGGCTGCTGCATCACCTGGTTCGGGTGTCCACTCGACGCCCGAGCCTGACCGTGCTCTTCTCCCTCGCACTGGCTGCTGCCGGGCTCATCTACACGTTCCACGCCCTCACGTTCCAGACCTCCACCCTCCGCCTCCTGCCTCCGGGGCAGCGCTACGCCACCCTCTACACCGAGTACCTGCAGGACTTCGGCGAGCTGAACGACATCGTGGTCGTGGTCGAGGCGTCGCGGGTCGAGGAGGCCAAAGCCTATGCGGCTCGTCTCGTGCGCGAGCTCAGGGAAAGCTCCGTGGACTTTCCACGGGTGGCGTACCGGGTGGACCCCGCGCGCTTCGAAGGGCAGGGGTTGCTCTACCTGTCCGTCGACGAGTTGGCCGAGATCCGGGATCGGGTCTTCGACCACCAGGACTTCATGGAGGCCTACGCCGCTCGGCCGACCCTGGACCGACTCCTCGACGGGGTCAACCAGCAGATCGCCGCTGCCTTCGTCTCCCATTTCTTCGACCTGGGACTCGGGGATGGCCGGCCGGTGGACCTCCGTTTCCTGAGAGAGCTCCTCACCCAGATCTCCGCCCGTCTCGCCCGCCCTGGACCCTACCGCTCCCCCTGGAGCACCATCTTCTCCTTCGGCGAATCCGAGGAAGCTGAGGACTCGGGGTACTTCCTTGCCGACGATGGAAGCCTCCTGTTCATCCTCGTGGAGCAGATGCCGGATGAGGGGGACTTCATGGACAACCAGGAGGCCATCGAAACCATCCGGGCGAGCATCGCCGATCTGCGCCGGGACTTCCCCGACGTCGAGGCCGGCGTGACAGGCATGCCGGCACTCTCCAACGACGAGATGACCACGGCGTTCGGCGACAGCGAGGTCGCCACGCTCCTGGCGTTCGCCCTCACCCTGGGCCTGCTGCTCCTCCTCTTCTGGCGCATCGGCAAGCCGCTCCTCATGCTGGCTGCCCTGGCGGCGAGCCTGGCCTGGTCCATGGGAATCATCACCCTGACGCTGGGCCATCTCACCATCTTCTCGGTCATGTTCATCTCCCTCATGGTGGGAATCGGAATCGACTACGGGATTTACTTCCTCTCCCGCTACGAGGAGGAACTCTCGCTGGGACGGCCTCTCAGGGAGGCACTCGAGCTAACGGCATCACGCACCGGCCCAGGCATTCTCATCGGCGCCCTCACCGCGGCGGGGACCTTCTACGTGCTGATGCTCACCGAGTTCCGGGGGATCCAGGAGTTTGGCTACGTCTCGGGCCTCGCGATCCTCATGGCCTTCGTGAGCATGCTGACTTTCTTCCCCGCGCTCCTGGTCCTTGTGGACCGGCGCCGTCCGGCGCGCCAGCGGGGACGAGGGGCCAGACCCCACGACCTGGACCGGATCCGGGCGCCGGCTCTCGGGCGGCTCACGCGTTACCCGAAGACGGTGCTGGTCTCGGCCGGATGTGTGACTGTCTTTTCGCTCTGGGCCGTCGGCGGCGTGGGGTTCGACTACAACATGCTCAACCTGCAAGCCAAGGGCACCGAGTCCGTGATCTGGGAGAAGAAGATCCTCGCGACCGGGCGTTCTGGGCACACGGGGCTCGCCACAGCCCGGACTCTCGAGGAGCTCCGGGAAAAGCAAGAGGCCTTCGATCGCCTGCCCTCGGTCTCCGAGGTGGACAGCGTTCTCCTGCTGATTCCCGACAACCAGGCGGAGAAGATCGACATTATCCAGGACTTCGCCCCCATCGTGAGTCCGGTGCGCATCGGGAGACTCACCGGACTGAATCTCGAACGGCTCCAGCGGAGCCTCAAGACCCTGAAACGGCGCCTCGACCTGGCCGTCGCTGAAGCCGGGCCTGACGGACCCGGCGAGGAGATCGAGTCCATCCGATCCGAGATCGCTTCACTCATCGAGCAACTCAGGGATGCGGATCCGAAACTGGCTCGCCCGGCTCTCAACCTCTTCCACGCCCAGCTCTATCGCGACTTCGTCAAGAAGTTCTACGACTTCCAGCGGAACCTCACCCCGCGGCCCGTCACGCTCGACGATGTGCCGAACGAGCTCGGACGGAAGTTCGTCGGCAGAAGCGGGCGGTTTCTGATTCGGATCCACCCCGAGGTAGACATCTGGGACCGGGACGGGGCACAGCGGTTCGTGAGCGATCTCAGGTCCGTGGACCCGGACGTGACGGGATCTCCCGTGATCACCTACGAGGCCATCCGCCTCATGGAGACGGCGTACTTCCAGGGCACCATCTTCGCCTTCATCGTGGTCTCCGTCCTGGCAGCCCTGCTGCTCCGCCGTCTGCGCGAGACCCTCCTGGCCTTGACCCCGCTGCTCTTGGGTACGCTCTGGACGGTGGGCTTGATGCGCGTCTTCGGGCTTCAGTTCACCCTGGCCAACGTGTGGGGACTGCCTCTCATCATCGGCACGGCGGCAGAGTACGGGCTGAACATCGTCGTGCGCTACAGGGAGGGATGGACTTACGGCGGCCCGCTCCTGGCCCGGAGCACCGTGAACGCCGTCGCCCTCAACGGGCTCACAACCATCGCGGGGTTCGGAAGCCTGATGGTCGCCCACCACCAGGGGATCTTCGGCCTCGGGCTTCTCCTGACCATCGGAGCCAGCGCCAGCCTGGCCGCATCCCTCATCGTCCTGCCAGTCCTGCTACGCGTGTTCGGCCGGCTCGCCAGAGAGCGGCCGAAGATCGTCTCCGTTCCCGCAGCCTGACCGGTTCGGCTGGAAGGGATCTCGGCGACCGCCGCGCTCATATGGCGGCGACAACCGCGATCTCAACCAGGTACTTCGCCGACGCCAGCCTCGCCTCCACGGTGGCCCGTGCCGACGTGTTGGCTGGATCCACCCAGGCATCCCAGGCCTGGTTCATCTCGCCGTACGTCGCCATGTTGGCCAGGTAGACGGTGGCGGAGAGGAGCTTGGACCCACTACATGTGCTTCCTCAGCTCGAGGCGCCCGATCTGGCGGCGGTGCACCTCGTCCGGGCCGTCGGCCAGGCGGAGTGTGCGCGAGTGGGCCCAGGCGGAGGCCAGCCAGAACTCCTGGCACACGCCGCCACCCCCATGAACCTGGATGGCGCGGTCGAGGACCCGAAGCGTCACGTTCGGGACCGCCACCTTGATCTGGGCGATCTCGGACCTGGCGACCTTGTTGCCGACCGTGTCCATCATGTACGCCGCCTTGAGCACCAGGAGCCGCGCCTGCTCGATCTCGATGCGCGACTCGGCGATGCGCTCGAGGGTCACGTC
>JBHIAB010000293.1:0-3529 GCA_046758385.1 Methylomirabilia bacterium
CGCCCGATCCTCGAGGCGATTGAAGCTTCACCGGAGACGACGTGAGATGCCCAGAACCACATCGACCGCTGCGGGCAACGGCAGGCGGCTGACCTCCCAGCAGTCGGTCAACGCCGCCATCAAGGCCATCTGCGACATCATGCGCCGGTCCAACTGCGCGGGGGCGCTCCAGTACGTCCCCGAGCTGACGTGGATCCTGTTCCTCCGGATCCTGGACGAGCGCGAGACCCGCGAAGCCGAGGAAGCGGAGGCAGTCGGCGCGGATTACACTCCGTCGCTGGAGGCACCCTACACCTGGAAAGAGTGGGCGGCCCCCGGCGGCGCGAAGCGGACGGAGCTCCAGAACGGGTCGCTCGGCGCCTTCTTCGGCTTCGTCAACGGCGATCTGATCCCGCATCTGAAGAGCCTCAGGGAGAAGCCCAACGCCACGCCGCGCCAGAAGGTCATCAGCGAGATCTTCCCCGGTGTGGAACGGACGCGCATCGACACCGAGCGGAACCTGCAGAACTACGACCTGAAGGCGGTCAACCCCACGCGAAGAGCAACAAGGACACTCGCACCCCAGAGGAGCTGCTGGAGCTAATCGAGGCGAAGGGCCGGGAGGTAGCCGACGCGCTCGGGGCGTTGCGCGCCGGGGTGCCGCGGGAACCTGCCCAGACTCGCCTCCCGGCTCTTTCAGCACGGCGAACTGGGCCACCTTGGCCTGGAGCTGGGCCACGATATTGCGCGCCTTCTGCGGGCCGATTGCGCAGGGCAGCAAGCCTTCAGCCTAGCGGTGAAGAAACTGCACGACCTCTTTCCATGCTTCGGTGGCGGCTTGGGCGTTGTATCCGAGGGTCCCGAAACAGTATCGCATTTCGGGCGGCAAGTCTGGGATGTCAAAACCGTGGCGAGCGTCTGGATACGTAGCGAGCAAGGCGCTGCCTCCACAAAGCACAAACGCCCCCGGCGGTCTGCGTGACCGGCGAGGGCGTGGGCGGGTTGTCCGGAAACCCGAAGCATAAGTGCTTCCCCCGAAGGCCGGACGTTGAGGTATCGTCGGCTTGATGTTTCGCACCGCCACGGGGGACCACTCGGCGAGGCTTCAACCCGACGCGTCGGTCTCGTCGGCGCCGGGCATCTTCCTGCAGCATCAGCACTCTACCGGGTCCCGGGAGGCGCGCCTCCCGCTGGATGCCGCCGCGCGCGGCAAAACACTCATGCGCCAGGCAGGGCCTCCCCTCTCCGCCGGCGCCGCTCTTCGGCCCGCCTGACTTCCTCCTTGAGCTGGTAGCCGACCTTGACCCGGTCCCACGTCCCACCGGTGATCGCTGTCTGCCGCAAGAGGTACTTCTGCACCTTATTGCTCGGGGTCTTCGGCAGCTCCCGGAGCACCTGGACGTAGCGCGGCACGGCGAAGTACGGGAGCTTCTCCTCACACCACGCGGCAAACTCTTCGGGGATGAGACCCGCGCCCTCGCGGAGGACGAGGCAGGCCTTGATCTCGTCCTCCCCGCCAGCGAACTCGGAGGGGACAGCTACCGCGGCGCACTCGAGCACCGCCGGGTGGTCGCTGATCACCGTCTCAACATCGAAGGAGGAGATGTTGACGGCCCGGCGGCGGATCACGTCGCGCGTCCGGTCGACGAAGTAGTAGTAGCCGTCCTCGTCGCGTTTGAGGCCGTCGCCGGTGTGGTACCAGACGTTCCGAAGGACCTCAAGGCTCTTCTCCGGCATGCCCCAGTACCCCTGATTGAAGGCCCACGGTTCCTTGGGCCGCACCAGCAGCTCGCCCACCTGGCCGGGCGGCAGCTCCTCGTCGGTCTCGGGATCGGCAATCCTGAGATCGAACCACTCGCTCACGGCCTTGCCGCAACAGCCCGGGCGAAACTCGTCATAGGGCATCATGGTGACGATGCCAATCTCGGTCATCCCGTAGTACTCGAGGATCCGCTCCAGCCCGAATCGTTTCTTGAACTCCTGGGCGATGGCCGCCGGCGCCGGCTGGCCGAGGACAAGCCTCAGCCGATGCGTGGTATCGTCAGGCCGAGGCGGCTGTCGAAAGATGAAGTCCATCATCACGCCAAGGAGATTCGTCACAGTGGCACCGACCCGCCGAATCAGCGTCACCCACTCGCTGGCGCTGAACCAGGGCCAGATCACGGCTCGGCCGCCGACCAGCATGGACGGGTAGAGCTGCATGAGGAAGGCGTTGGCGTGATACAGTGGCGTGGCGACGAGGTACACATCGTCCTTCGTGAGGCCGGTCAGGTTCGCGGCCGATTCAGCAGCAAGATGGCACTGGGCGTTGGGCATCATGACCCCCTTGGAGGGGCCGGTGGTCCCGGAAGTGTATGCGATGGCGCAGAGGGAGCGGTGGGAGAGCGGCACGCCGGGTGGGTCGTCGCGCGGCGGGGAGAGCTCTTCAAACGAGCGGACCTGCAAGCGCTTGAACGTCGAGAGCGCGGAAGCTTCACGCTCGCCAGCGTAGACGACCAGGGTCTCCAGCTGGGGAAGCTTGTCCTCACTGGCCTGGAGCCGGTCGAGGAACTCCCGCGCCACCACCATGATCCGTCCGCCGGAGTTATCGACGAGATGCTCGAGAAAGTAGCCTTTGTAAGCGTTATTGACAGAGACCTCGATGGCGCCGATCCGGTTGGCTGCCCACCAGGTCAGCATGAAGTCGAGGGAGCTCGGAAGCATGATGAGGACCCGGTCGCCAGGCCGGACGCCGAGGGCCAGGAGGCAGTGGCCCAGCCGGTTGACGCGCCGATCCACCTCGCCGTAGGTGAGGGGGGGCTCGTCCATGAACTGGAGGAACGGACGGTCCGGCTCGGCCCGGGCCCGTCGCTCGAGGATGCGGGAGACAATCCAATCGTCGCGATCGGGGACGGTGAGGCGAAGCGGCGGGTAGCCCGGCTCGTGGGACATCGGGGCTCGCCTCAGCGCTCTGGTGAGCCTTCGAGCCCGTAAAGCCGGGCTGCGTTCCGGCCCAGAAGCTTCCGCTTGGCAGTGTCCGGCAACCCTCCCATGCGCTCCTTCAGCCTCCTTACCGCGCCAAAGCTCGCGTCCACGTGGGGGTAGTCCGGGGCCCAGTTGAAGCGATCCTCCCCCGGCATGTGGACCATCATCGGGATGGTTTCCTCGCCCGGCTCCGCTTTCGCGAGGGAGAGTACGCGAAGAGTATGGGGCGAATGAAGAGCCTGTCAAGGAGAAAGCTGACGACAGGTGCGGCATCCGGGCGCCGGCCTTACCCGCAAATCGACGCCTTCATCAGAGCCCACGCCGCCTGCCCAGGCCTGGACGTGAAAGACCTGAGCCTCGACGCGCTCAGTCTTTGACCGCGACCACATCGTGAGCGAGGGCGATCTTCGTGAGGCGGGCAGCCGGTTAGCCGCTGCAATTAGACACAATTTAGACACGGTAGAGCGCGAAGGCGTTGCGGCGCGGGAGCTAAGTCCGTGATTTACTGGCGGGGCCGACGGGAGTTGAACCCGCGACCTCTGGATTGACAGTCCAGTGTGCTAACCAGGCTGCACCACGGCCCCGC
>JBHIAB010000294.1:0-3525 GCA_046758385.1 Methylomirabilia bacterium
TCGCCCCCTCGAACCCGCCCCAGAAGCCGGCGAAGAGACCGAAGGAAAACGGAAAAAACACATGATCTCGAGGCCCGACTCCCGCCCCACGCAGAACGAACCCCCAGCAGCGCGCCCACCAGTCCCAGGACGCCTGCGTGTCAAGCCAGCGGATCGGGAGCCCGCTGGTGCCGGAGGTCTGGTGGATCCTGACGTAGCGCTCTAGGGGGTACGTGAGGTTAGTGCCGAAGGGAGGATTGGCGGCCTGGTCGGCGACCAGCTCCGCTTTGGTCGTGAAGGGGAGGCGGGAGAAGTCCTCCCAGCTCTCGAGGTCTCTCGCTGAGCCAAGCCCAGCCGCCCGCCACTTGTTTCCGATGAAGGGATTGGCATTGAAGACCTCCTGAGCGAGCGCCCTCAGCCGTTCCCACTGGAGCAGACGGAGCCGCTCGTGCCCAAGCGCCTCCAACCTCTGATCGTAGAACGAATTTCCCTCGGAGGAGGCTCCGCCCCCTTCCGAACCTCCCCCTTCGGTTGCGCGGGCACAGCCCGCGCTGGAACACGTCCGCGTTGGGACACTCCCCTTCATCGCTGGCGCAGTTTGGAGCGCTGGATCTTGCCCGTGGCTGTTTTGGGCAGCTCCGAGACGAACTCGATCCAGCGCGGGTATTTGTAGGGGGCGATCTTGTCCTTGACGAAGTTCTTGAGCTCGGCTTCGAGCTCAGGGGAACCAGTGTAAGCCTCCTTGAGCGCCACGTAGGCGCGAGGCTTGACCAGCTTGTCCGTATCCTCTTCCCCCACCACCGCGGCCTCCAGCACCGCCGGGTGACCCATCAGGGTGTTCTCCACCTCCACGGGCGAGACCCAGATCCCGCTCACCTTGAGCATGTCGTCGGCGCGGCCGCAGTACCAGAAGTAGCCGTCCTCGTCCTGGTAGTACTTGTCGCCGGTCTGAATCCACGACCCGACGATCGACTCCTTCGTCTTCTCGTGCTTGTTCCAGTAGAAGGCCATCGTCGAATCGCCCTTGACCCGAAGGTTTCCCACCTCGCCGCGCGGGACCTGCTTCCCCTCATCGTCGACAATGATTGCCTCGTACCCCGGCACGGGCACCCCCGAGGAGCCCGGCTTCACTTGTCCGGGCCGGTTCGAGAGAAAGATGTGGAGGATCTCCGTCGTCCCGATGCCGTCGATCAACTCCACATTGAACCGCTCGGTCCAGCGCTTGTACAGGTCCGGCGGAAGCGCCTCCCCCGCGGAGACGCAGAGTCGAAGGGAAGAGCAATCAAAGCGGCGCTCCGCGTCCTTCACCTGGAGCATCCCGGCATAGAGCGTGGGGACACCGAAGAAAATAGTGGGCTTGTAGCGGTCGATCACCTCGAACATGGCTTCGGGCAGTGGGCGGTGGGGATGGAGCACCCCCTGGGCGCCCACCCGCATGGGGAAGTACATGTTGTTGCCGAGGCCGTAGGCGAAGAAGAGCTTGGCCGCGGAGAAAGTCCGGTCGTGCTCGGCGATGCCGAGCGCGTGCAGCGCATAGGTGTCCGAGCAGATCACCATGTCGTGCTGGAGGTGCACCGCTCCTTTGGGAAACCCGGTCGACCCCGAGGAGTAGAGCCAGAAGGCCGCGTCGTCCTTGGAGGTCTCGGCCGCTTGGAGGTTCGACGAGGCCTTCCCCACCCACTGGTCGAATGCCACCGGCGTCCCCTCGGCCTTCCCAACCACCACCACATGCTTCAGATACCGGGCCTGGGAGAGAATCGAGCCCGCCTCGGCGAGGAGGGGGTGGGAGACGATGGCGACCCGGGCTCGGCTGTCATTGAGGAAGTAGAGGTAGTCCTGGCCCCGCATCATGGTGTTCACCGGGATGGGGATAGCCCCGATCTTGATGGCGCCGAAGAAGGAAGCCACGAACTCGGGGCAGTCCAACAGGAGGAGCAACACCCGATGTTCCATCTCCACACCCAGGCCGAGAAGGGCGTTACCCACACGGTTCACCAGTTCCTGGAGCTGTGCGTATGTGAGGGTCCGGTCCTCGTGGAAGAAAGCCACCTTGCCACCCCGCCCCTCGGCGACATTCCTGTCCACGAAAAAGCTGGCAGCGTTGAAGCCGTCAGGGATCTCGGTCCGAGGTCCGCTCATGCTCCTGCCCCTCCTGCTCTCGGCATGCTCACCGGCGCCGGCCGGCTGGACGGCGCTTGCGAGCTGCCACCCTGCCTTTCCGAGTCACTGCCCTCGCTTTCTTGGCCGCCGCTCCCGCCTGAGGTCCCACGCCCTGCCCGGGCCGAGTCGGCTTGACCGCCATCGCTTCGATCTCGACCAGCAATTCTGGCCGGACGAGCTGCGAGATCACCACCAGCGTGTTCGGCGGGTACACCCCGTCGGGAAAATACTGGGGGAAGACCTCTCTGCGAGCTTGCATAAAGCCCTCGATGTCGTCGGCCCGGGTGAGGAAGGTCTGCAGCCGGACCACGTCGCGTATCGAACAGCCAGCGTTGCCCAGCACGGCCCGGATGTTCTCCAGGGCCTGCTTGGTCTGCGAGCCGACGTCCGCTCCCGCCACCCGGCCCGCGCCGTCCATCCCAACCTGGCCCGCGACCACCACCAGCTCGCCACCTGGCGCGACAACCCCGTGAGAGTACATGCCAAGCGGCCTGCCTAGCACCTTGGGGATTAGCACTTTGATCGCCATCACACCCTCCCTTTCTCTCGGAGGGGGGCTCCGCCCCCCTTCCGAACCTCCCCCCTAGGTTACGCCAGCCGAACACACTCGAAGTCGATCGGCTGGCCGTTGATCCCGCGCGCCGGCGGCGCGATCCAGTTCGCAAACTTCCCGCGGTCGGTGACGGGCTGCATCAGGCTTTGCACAACGGCCCGATCCTACTCCGTCGGCAGCCAGGCGTGCTTCTTGGCGTCCCACTCGGCCTCGCTGATGGCCCGGCGCTCGAGCAGCGCCTCGGACTCCTCGCGACCAGCGCGCCCCAAGGAGGTGTCCAGCTCGGTCCGGAAGTCGACCCGACCCTGTTCGCTGTCAGCCATATTCCTCTTCGCTCTTCGAACGCTTCAGAACTAACCCAAAATGACCCACAAGGCATTTGCCGGCTTTGAGCCGAGGTTCTCCCACCAGTGCGGGGCACTCCCGTCCAGCACTGCGCTGTCCCCCGCCTCGAGGAAGTGCCGGTCCCCGTTGTAGTGGAGCGCCACCCGTCCGTCGAGCACGTAGAACAGCTTCTGTCGCCCCGGCTCGATGACGACCTTCTCCGTCTTGACGCCCTGCCCCTTGCCCGCGATGGTGGACACGACCGCCCGAATCTTCCGTTGGAAGAGACCGGCACCCAGCACATGCCACCGCTCCGTGCTCCCGTCGAAGGACACCACCGGATACTCACGCTTGCGGCTCACATGGATCCGGCCGTCGGGCTGGGCCTCGAACAGCGAGGCAATGCGCACCGCGAGCGCGCCGGCCAGCTTCGCCACGGTTTGAAGAGAAGGGGTCAGCCGCCCGGACTCGATCTGCGAGACCAGGCTCGGCGTGAGGCCGGACTTCTC
>JBHIAB010000295.1:0-3460 GCA_046758385.1 Methylomirabilia bacterium
TGCTCGTTTCCGTCTCCGCCTTCTGCAACCAGAGTTGCATGCCCATCTCGCGGTACATCGCGGCGGCAGTTGCGAAATGCGAGTCGACTCGCTCCGACCCTCCGGTGCCCCGATACAGCCTGCCGAGACCGAGATGGCAGTGGGCCACGAGCGGACGCATCCCGAGCTCGTTGCCGAGCTCCATGGCCAGCCGGTAGTGCCGTTCGGCACCTTGGACATCGGAGGGACGCCGATAGGAGGCAAGCTCGCCGAGGAGTCGGAGCGCCCATGCCTCGTGACCCCGCTCCTTGTACTCGCGCGAGAGATCCAGCGCACGACCAGCGAGCGCAACGGCATCGTTCTCACGGCCGGCCACGAGAAGGGCCTCGCCCAGATGAGCCATCCTGAGCGACTGGCCACCCATTATTCTTTTGGACGCTGCCTGTTCCACCGCCTCCTCCAGAACGGGCAGAGCCTCCTCGAGCCGTCCTGACAGCGTGTAGGCAGACCCCAGGGTGGTGGCCATGAACGGAAACACGCCGGGAATGCTTGCGGCCTGGCTGAGCGCAACGCCGCGCTGGAGCACGGCGATGGCCTTGTCACATTCTCCCCTGCGCAGGTAGAGAAGCCCGATGCCGAGGTACGCGCTGACCAGGACTCCGGGGTGATCGACTCCCTCGGCGATCCTGACCGCCTCTTCTCCGCGGGCGAGCCCTTCCGAGAACTCGCCTAGCTCGGCATGGGCCCACACCAACCACGTCCGGGTGGTCACCAGGCGGAAAACGGCTTCGCTGAATCGATCGCGACTCGCGTCACTCTGGAGCAACGCCTCGTTCTTCGTGAGGACGGCGACGGCCTCACGGTACTCGCCGCGGGCGAAGTGCGTCTGGCCCAGGTAGAGGTTCGCCGCGAGCTCCAGCGAGCGATCACCGAGCTCTTTGGCGATGGCGGCGGCCCGCTGACCCGATTCAATCGCCTGGTCGTGATCCCCCATCAACTGGAAATAGTTGGCCAGTAACGAGGAGGCGCGCCCGAGACGGCGTTGATCGTCGGCGGCGCGGGAGAGCCGTTCGGCTTCCCGAAGGTGATCGAGAACCGGCCCCAGCTCGCCGAGGGGAATGAGCGAATTGCGAAGGTCGAAGCGGAGATCGATCCTCTGGGCCGTGGTCTCACGGCTGTCGGGAAGATGTTGGAGGCTGACCAGAGCCTGCTCAAAAGAGGACACCGCCTCGCGAAAGGAGCAGCGCGAGTTCGCCTTTCTACCGGCCTGTCGGAGGTAGCGTGAGGCCTTGGGCCAGACTTCGCCCCGGAAGGCGTGATGGGCGAGCCGTTGGACCTCTTCCGCCAGCCGGTCGGGGTACAGCCGTTCGATGACTTCAACGATGCGGGCGTGGAGCTCGCGCCGGCGGTCCTGGAGCAGGCTGCCGTAGGCCACCTCGTGCGTCAGGGCATGGCGGAAGGTGTATTCGAGGTCGGGGAAGAGCTGCTTCTCGTAGAGGAACTCGGCGGCCTGAAGCTGCATCAGGCCCCGGCTCTGGGCATCTCCGTTCTCGTCGGCGATCGCCTGGAGGATGGCGAACGGCACGTCCTTTCCGATGACGGAGGCACCCTGGAGCAGGCGCTTGTCATCATGGGAGAGCCGATCGATGCGCGCCGCGACGATGGCTTTCGCCGTTCCCGGGATCTGAATGCTCTGCGGCGTCTTCTCCAGGCGATAGGCCCCCCGCTCACCCTCCAAGACCTTCGTCTCGACCAGGGTCCGGACGCTTTCCTCGAGGAAGAAGGGGTTGCCGTCCGTTCGTTCGATCAAGAGCCGCTTGAGCGGTTCGAGACTCTGATCCGTGCCGAGCAGCGCGCTCAGCAATGCCTCGGCGCTCTCCGGCGGCAGGGGGTCGATCCGGAGCTGGCGATAATAGGTCTTACTGCCCCATGCGTGTTGATACTCGGGCCGATAGTTGGCGAGGAGCAGCAGGCGTGCTGTGGGCAGGCTTTCGACCAGGCTGTCGAGCAAGGCCTGGGTTTCGGCGTCGATCCAGTGGAGATCCTCGAACATGACCAGGAGCGGCTGCACCTGGGCCTCCCGGAGGAGCAATCGCTTCACGCCGTCGAGGGCGCGCTGCCGGCGCTGCGGTGGGTCGAGCCGCCGCCACTGGGAGTCCTCGACAGGCACGTCCAGGAGCCACAAAAAGGCCGGCAGGAAGGGCTCGAGTGCGCGGTCCAGCGACAGGAGCTTTCCCATCGCCTTCTCGCGGATCTTGCGCGGCTCATCGTGGGCCTCGATCTGGAAGTAGGCCCGGAGCAGGTCGATGATCGGCAGATACGCCGTCGCCTTGCCGTAAGAGACCGAGCTGCTTTCCACGAGCAGCCAGCCCTGGGTGCGATGGGAGTGGACGAACTCCCAGTAGAGGCGTGACTTGCCCACCCCGGCCTCGCCGACGACCGCCACGACCTGTCCTTGGCCGACGCGGGCCCGCTCGAGCGCCTGGCGGAGCTGATCAAGTTCGGCGTCGCGCCCGACGAAGCGTGTGAGGCCCCGGCCGGCGGCGGCCTGCAGCCGCGAGCGCACCGCGCCTGCTCCCGTGACCTCGTACACCTCGATCGGAGCCTCCAGCCCCTTGACCGGCCGCTCCCCCAGGGCCTTCACCACCACGTAGCCCTCGGCCAGATTCAGCGTCTCCGGCGCGATGAGGATCGACCCCGGCATCGCCATTTGTTCCATGCGCGCGGCGAGATGCGTCGTCTGGCCGACAGCCGTGTAGTCCATGTGGAGATCGCTTCCGACGGAGCGCACAACCACGTCGCCCGAGTTCAGCCCCACCCGGATGTGAACGGGCACGCCGACGGTCCGATGCACCTCCTCGGCATACCGCTTCACCGACTCCTGCATCTTGAGCGCTGCGTAGCAGGCGCGCACCGCGTGATCCTCGCGAGCCACCGGCGCCCCGAACAGCGCCATGATGCCGTCGCCCATCACCTGGTTGACGGTGCCCTCGTAGCGGTGGACGGCCTCCATCATATGCTTCAGCACGGGGTCTAGGAGCTTTCGGGCCTCCTCGGGGTCGCGGTCGGCCAAGAGCTCCATGGATCCCTTCAGGTCCGCAAACAGCACCGTCACCTGTTTGCGCTCTCCTTCCAGGGCGCTCTTGGAGATCAGGATCTTCTCGGCGAGGTGCTTGGGCGTGTAGCTTCCGGGAGGGGCGAAGCTGGAGGGAGTGGTGGGAGCCTGCGGAGCGGCCGCGGTCATGGAGGCCGCTGGAGCAGCCGTAAGAGAGGCCCCACAATTATCGCAGAACTTACTTCCGGTCTCGCCCTTGGCCCCGCAGGACGGACAGAGGGTGTCCAGGCGTGCCCCGCACTCTCGGCAGAACTTCGCTCCCTCGCGGTTCTGTGCTTGACACTCGGGACACTTCATCCGGGGACCTCTGGGCGCCACGCGGGTGCGCGAATAACAGACACTCTGCCCAAGTTAGCCTCCGTAATT
>JBHIAB010000296.1:0-3446 GCA_046758385.1 Methylomirabilia bacterium
CCCTCGCTGGGTCTGGCGCCCCGGCTCGTCCAGGGGATGTTCGAGGCCGTGCGGGTGATCAACCAGCAGGGGATCACCGTCGTGCTGGTCGAGCAGAACGTCTCCCATGCCCTGGCCGTCGCCACGCGCGCCTACGTCATGGAGAACGGTCGCATCGTGCTCCAGGGAGGGCCCGAGCTCAAGGACGACCCCCGCATCCGCACGGCGTACCTCGGAGTCTAGTTACTCGCAGGGGGGCGGAGCCCCCCTTCCGAGGCAGAGGCGGGCTCCGTGGGCGGCCTTGTCGTCGAGCCATCCCGTCGTCTTGGAGTTGCTCGTCAGGCTCGCCGCATAGGGCCCCGGACCGCGATTCTGGAGAAAGGCCGTCAACGGGCTCCGGTCGTGCTCGGGCGCCACGAACTCTAGGGTGTGGGCCCCGGCGCGGAACTGTACCACCAGAGCCTCCAGGTCATCCCGCCGTCCCTCGGCCCCGGACTGGCCGAGCAGGCGCGTATACCACCGCCGCACCTCCGAAAGCTCTGGTACGGCTACGGTCAGCGGGCCAAGTCCGATCACCTGATTTTGGTGCCCGGTCTGGGCGGGCACGCGCTCGCTTCGCGGAGTCTCATCGCTGATCAAGAACGGTGCGACGCCCCGATGCCCTTCGCGGGGAATGGCAAGCACCCACCGGAGCAGATAGCCGTCGGGGCGGGTTCGCGTCAGTGGAGCCGGGTCATCGATTTCCACGCCGCTCTGCCTGAGCGCCCCCACCTCGGCCCTGAGATCGCTCGTTCCCACGCAGAAATCTGCCAGTCCCTCGCCCTGTTGTAGCGGCTTCCACCAACGGTGGGTCTCTGGCTTTTCGGGCTCGAGGAAGGCGATCAGCTCGATGTAGGCGCCGTCCTCGAGAGCGATCAGCGCGTTGTGGGTGCCCACGGGATGCCGCCCCCCTGGCACCACGGTAAAGCCAAGCCCCCGATAGCTGGCAATCGCAGCGTCCAGATCGCGAACGACGATGACGATGTGGTCGATTCCTGTGATCACGAGAGACTCCACACGCCGTTGCTCTCGCTCCTGCCCCCCTCACCTTGATCCTCTCCTCCAGCGGGGGCGAGGGGGACTGCGCGAGCTCGTGCGCGCTAGCGACGATCCTACCTGAAGAGCGGCAGCAGCTCTTCCGTCACCACCACGAGCTGTTCCAGCTGGTTGGGAGCGGCGAAGCGAAGGATGACCGTCCGCACTCCCTCCCGCACATACCCGTTGATCCGCTCCGCGCAATCCTCTGGGCTTCCAAAGTGGCAGACCAGGTCCACCATGATCTCGTCTGCGGACTTCTTGTAGTACTGCTCCAGGAAGCTCCGCCCCTGACGCCGGGCGGCTTCGCCATCGGGGTCCACATTGATGGTCAGATAGAGGCACTGGCCAATCATGCCCCGATCCCGTCCGGCAGCCCGCGCGTAGCCGCCGATCTTCTCCCAGCACTGGCGATACACATCGAGGGTCGTCACGTTGGTGATCCAGGCATCGGCAAGCGCGGCGACCCGCTTGAGCCCTCGCTCGATCAGATTGCTGGCAATCCAGATAGGCACTCCGGGGTTCTGGATCGGCACGGGCTCGAGGGTGACGTCCTGGAGCTGGTAGTGCTGGCCGGAATAGGAAACAGGCTTCCCGCTCCAGAGAAGTCGGCAGATCTTCAGCAACTCCTCCAACCGCCTGGCTCGCTCGTGCATGGGCACGCCGCAAGCCGCGAACTCGTTGTCGAGGATCGCCCGGCCACCGCGGCCGGCCCCGACCCCCCAGATCAGCCGGCCCCCCGCCAGCACGTCCAGGCTGGCGATCTGGTGGGCGAGAATCACCGGCGGACGGAGCGCCGCCAGCATCACTGCTGTTCCGAGCCGGAGGCGCTCGGTCCGGGCCGCCACGACCGCCAGCGTGGCCACGGCATCCAGCCGCGGCTTGGCCGTCACGCTGTCCCCCACCCACGCCGAGTGGTAGCCTGCAGCTTCAGCCGCCTCAGCCATCCGGTAGATAGGGGTGATATCCGGGCCCCCGGGAGAGAAGAGAACCCCGCGCGTGGGGAGGAGGACCCCAAACTGGATGCCAGCGGATAGCCTGACCGGTCTACTGTCACTCATCGCGCACCTTAGTGGCTAGAAAAAGAAATCGGGTGGACGGGCAGCCTGAGAGTAAGCCACTTTCTCTGTCAGTGTCAACGCTCGGGCTTGCTCAGACTGCCAGGAGGCTTTGGAGACACTGCGCGTCGCGGCAAGAAATGCCAGCTTCTCCTTGACTTTTCGCCACGGCCCCCGTATATGTGAAGGCCGATTGAAGGGCCACTGATGCACCGGGGTTCCCCGTTTGTCTCCGCCGGTTTCGTGGCGTTGCTTCTCCTTTCCGGAGGGTGCGGATTCCTGCGCCAGTCTCCCCAGGCCATCCTCCCGGCCGCTGAACTTTACAAGGAGGGGGAGCGCCAACTCAACCGCCAGGAGTATGAGGAGGCGCGGACCGAATTCCTGACCATCGTCGAGCGCCATCCTGACTCCCCCTTGGCACCTCGGGCCCGCTTTCTGATCGGCGAGGCCTACTACCGGGAGGGAAAGTTCAACGAGGCCGTCACGGAGTTCGAAGCCTTCATGGCCCTCTACCCCAGCCACTCCATCGCAGATCTGGCTCAGTACCGCCTAGCCATGAGCTTCTATGACCAGATGAAGCCCGTGGAGCAGGACCAGGCCTTCACGCGCAAGGCGATGGAGGCGTTCAGGAAGCTGGTGCGGGAGTATCCGGAGAGCCGGTACGCCTCCGATGGGCTGGCCAAGATCGACATTTGCCGCGGCCGGTTGGCCCAAAAGGAGCTGTGGATCGCCTACTACTACTACAATAAGGACAAAATCGAGCCCGCGCGCCAGCGCCTCGAGGGAATCCTGAAAGAGTACTCGCGCACCCTGGTGATCCCCGAGACCCTCTTCCTCCTGGCGCAAATCCACTGGCGTGAGGGGTTAGTCGGGCAGGCTGATCGGCTCTTCCAGCGGCTTGTGGACGACTTCTCCTACACGGAGTGGGGCCGGCGAGCGGCGCGACGGCTCGCGGCCCAGAGGTGAATCCATGCATGAGATCGCCGATCTGAGGAGCGACACGCTGACCCTTCCTACCGCCGAGATGCGTGAGGCCATGGCCCGCGCCGAGGTCGGCGACGATGTGTGGGAAGAAGACCCGACGGTGAAGACCCTGGAGGCCATCGCCGCCGAGCGGACAGGCAAGGAGAGAGGCCTCTTCGTGGCCTCGGGCACCATGGGCAACCTGCTCTCCGTACTGGCGCACACCCGACCGGGGCAGGAGATCGTGCTCGACCTGGACTCTCACATCTTCAACTACGAGGTCGCAAGCGCGGCCACGATCGGGGGGGTCCAAACCCGTCCCATCCCGACAGAGCGCGGCTTTCTGAGCCCCGAGCAGGTTCGCGAGGCGAT
>JBHIAB010000297.1:0-3425 GCA_046758385.1 Methylomirabilia bacterium
CGTTGCCGGGGAAGTCATAGGCCGTGAGCGCCGACATCGCCTCGGGGGTGATCCCCTTGATGTCCCTGCCGAAGCGCTCGTTGAACTCTCGGATGAAGTGGACGACCAGCGCGGGGATGTCCGCCTGCCGCTCCCGGAGCGGCGGCATCGTAATTCTGACCACGTCGAGGCGGTAGAAGAGATCTTGGCGGAGGCTCCCGTCGCTGACGGCCTCCTCGACCCGCCGGTTGGTGGCCGCGATGATCCGCACATCCACTGGGATGGTCTTGGGCGAGCCGACCGGCCGGACTTCCTTGTCCTCAATGACCCGCAAGAGCTTCACCTGGAGCGCCGGAGGCAGTTCGATGATCTCGTCCAGGAAGAGGGTGCCCCCATGGGCTGACCGGAAGAACCCCGGGGCGTCGGCCACGGCGCCGGAGAAGGCCCCGCGCACATGGCCGAAGAACTCGGACTCCAGGAGGTCGGCGGGTACGGCGCTACAGTTGACCCGCACAAAGGGCTCCGCACTGCGGGCCGAGAGCCGATGGATCGCTGCCGCCGCCAGCTCCTTGCCGGTGCCGCTCTCCCCTTGGATCAAGACCGGGGAGTCCGCAGATGCCACCCTAGCCACGATCTCCTTCGCGCGCTCCATCTGGGGGGAGGTGCCGACCAGCTCGCCCAGGGGCCGCTGCCCCCTGAGCTGGGTCCGCAGGGTGCGCACCTCTCGCTGAAGGACACGGCGCTCCATCACGCGCTCGATGAGGTGATGGAGTTCTTCCAGCATCAGCGGCTTGGTCAGGTAGTGGTAGGCGCCCAGCTTGAGGGCTTGGACCGCGGTGCTCACCGTGGGGTAGGCGGTCATCATCACCACATCAAGGGCCATGTCATGACGTTTGATCTCACGCAGCAGCTCGATCCCGTCCATGTCGGGCATCCGGATGTCCAGGAGGGCGACGTCGAAGAGCTGGCTCCGCAAGAGGTCGAGGGCCTCGCCGCCCGTGGCTGCCGTCGCGACCTGGTAGCCCCAGCAGGTGAGAACATCGGACAACAGACTGCGAATGTCGTGATCGTTATCCACCACGAGGACTTGGGGTAGACCGTCAGGACTCATGTGCTTCGCTACTCTGCCCGGCCCACGGGCTCTCCCATCACGGGAAGGGTAATTTTGAACACTGTACCGATCCCGGGAGTGCTCCGGAAACTCATCGATCCCCCGTGGTCCTCGACGATCTTGTGGGCGAGGGCCAGACCAAGCCCCGTTCCGCCTTCCTTGGTCGTGAAGAAGGGGTTGAACACCTTGTCGGCCTGCGAGGACGGAATGCCGGGCCCGGTATCTTCAATCTCTATCTTGACGCGACTCACCCGGGCTCGCCGGCTCGCAGGCAGGGCTCGATCTGCAATATCAGCCCATCCCGCCCGCAGCGTCAATCGACCCCTTGGACCCATCGCGTCCAAAGCGTTGCTGACGAGGTTCACCAGGGCCTGGTACAGGTGCTCCTGGTCTGCCTGAATCGGAGGAAGGTCCCGAGCGTATTCACGCTCCACACTTACGTGCTTGGTCTCGATTTGGTTGGCGTAGAGTTCCAGGACCCGCTCCAACAAGCGAGGGAGCCGGACTGAAGTGAAGCTGAGCTTGGTGGGGCGGGCGAGCTGGAGGAGGTCCTCCACAATGCCATTGATGCGCTCTAGCTCTCGTGGGACCACGCGCTGAAAGGTCTCGCGGAAGCGCTCGTCTTCGAACTTCCGGGGGGCAAATCGGGTGAAGGTACGCAGCGAAGCGAGCGGGTTTTTGATCTCGTGCGCCAGCCCCGCGGCCAACGTGCCGAGCGCGGCGAGCTGATCCGACCGCCGGAGCTGATCCTCAAGCTCACGGACGTGGGTAAGGTCTCTGAAGGCTCCCACGACTCCGAGGTCCTTGCCCTCGCCCCCCTTGAGGGGTGCGGTGCTCAGCTCCACCGGAATCGGCGTGCCGTTCCGCCGCCTCAGGGCCAGTGAGACACTGACCACCCCGGTCCGGCTGGCGAGCGTCTCCATCAGCACTTCCACCAGCTCCGGGGTGTGGACAAAGACCTCGGTGCAGTACCGGCCGGTAGCCTCAGCGGCGAAGAGTCCGGTCACAAGTTCCGCGGCAGGGTTCAGAGTCACGACGTGCCCGTCGAGATCGAGGGTAATGATCCCGCTGGTGATGGAGGCCAGAATGTTGTCCGTGTAGCTCTTCAGGTCCGCGAGCTCTTCAAAGCGACGGCCAAGCTCCGCGTGGGTCGCCTCCAGCGCCGTACGCTGCTCGAAGAGCTGGGCGGCCATGTGATTGAACGTGACAGCCAGGTGGCCGATCTCATCCGACGTGGAGGGCTGAATTTGCTGGTTTAGCTCTCCGCGGGCGATCGCTGCCGCCCCGTCGGCGAGTTGACGGACCGGCCGAGCGATGCGCCTCGCAACCAGCGCAGCCGCCATGGCCCCGAAACCCAGGATCACCCCGGTCAACACGCCTAGCTCCCGTCGCGTACGCCTGATCTCGGCTTCCATCCGGCGCTTGGAGAGACCGACCCGTACTGTTCCCCAACGCTGCCGCTCAACCTGAATGGGTACGGCGAAGTCATAGATTGCCTCGCCCGTCTCTGCCCTCACCGTCTCCTGGACCAAGGCGGTCCCGGTTTCCGCCGCCCGCTCGTGGATCGCGCCCTCGAGGGCGAACCCTACGCGCTCGGGGTGGCGGCTATGGGCGGCCACCTTCCCCTCCGCATCGAGGACGATGGCGTAGACCACGTCAACCTCCCCGGCGACCCGGGCGACATTCTGCTCGAGCGCCGTGAAGTTATACAGAAGCAGCGGGCCGGTGGAGATGGCTGCCAAGCTGCGCGCGATCACCTCACCCCGCCGCTGGACCTCCTCGATGATGGCCGCGCGCTGCCGGTGCTCCACCACGGCGAAGACGGCGGCCATGACCAGGCAGAGCACGAGGACCGAGCCCCAGACGAACTTCGCCTGAAGGGAGATATACCTGAGACCGGACCAACGGGGTCTCACGACGCATCACCGGCGGGGCTCGAGCCAGATCTTCCGAAGAGGGATGTACGGGTCGCCCAACCCGTTCACCTCCACGCTCCTGACGTAGGGCTGAAAAAGCCGCTCATAGGTGTAGTGCCAGACCGGAATGATCGGAGCATCGGCAAGGATAAGTTCCTCGGCCCGCCGATACAACTCGACCCGCTGCTTGAGGTCTCTGTCTTTCCGGGCCCGCAGCAAGAGCTCATCCACAACCGGGTTGGCATAGCCCGTGAAGTTGCGCGGGCTTTGGGAATAAAAGAGCTTGAACAGGAAGTTATCGGGGTCGGGGACATCGGCAAACCAGGCATACAGATAGACTGGAAATTGGCCTTCAGCAAGTTTCTTGGAGAACGAGGGCCAGTCGGTGAGGTATTGGAATCGCGCCTGGACCCCGACAG
>JBHIAB010000298.1:0-3373 GCA_046758385.1 Methylomirabilia bacterium
GTCGAATCCTCCGGAAGTGGCAGGCAACCCGTCCGCTGGCCATGCGCCGCGTGAAAGAGGAGGCCGACCACGGGGCGCCCTTTCTCGATGATCTGCTCGAATCGGCGCAGGAGCCTCTTCGCACGTTGGCGGATCTCACCGTCTTGACGATCGCCCGTCGAGCGCCGCAGGAAGATGAAGCCCTCGCCGCGCTGTGGCGTATCTTTTCGCGCTTGCCGACTTCTGGTGTTGCGTCCTGCGTTGGTATCACGAAGGCGGTTCTTCTTCTGACCGACGGGAGGATAGGTCCCGCGTTTGACTCGCAGGTGCGCAAGAAGCTCGGCATGGGCCGACCACCCACGTGTGGTGAGTGGCTTCAGACCCTGCAGGAGATCGGCGAGGACATCGCCATGTTTGAGTCAACCCATGGTCCTCTGCCAAAGGCAGTTCCCGCTCGCTTCGCCCAGCTTGGATACGGTCGGCTTTATGACATGGCGTTAGGACCAAGATGACCGGCACGACGCCGAACAAGGCGCTGGAGCGGACGGCTGGCTCGCATTCGCTCGCCGCCGCCGCTCACCGCCGGCGTTAGCCAGACGAGTCGGCGAGACTCAGGGAAGCGACGAATGCCGGCGCGAGAGCGCAGCCAGGTCTGGTACCCGGAGCTTGTGGCGCTGTTGCGTAGCAGGTGGCGGCCGGATCTCTCGTGGGAGGCCATCGTGGAGCTGAGAGATCAGCTGCAGTCGGAACTCCAGAACCTCCGACGCCGCCGAGGTATCCTGCCTCCCGTGGTCCGCTGCCCATCCTGCGGTGCCATGGGCCCCGCCGCGCCACCAACCATTTCGGTCAGGGCCATGCTCCTTGGGGCCGCGCGATTCCGTATCGAACGAACGGAAGCCGTGCGGCAGCGGGAACGCACGTGGGCGCGGTATCGTGCCCACCATGACCTCGACCTGTTCGGGCGACCGAGCGCGGGCGGCGTCTCCGAGATGCGACCAGCGCATAAGCACGAAAGTGGAGATGACGCATCCCGCGCAGAGTTCGCCAACGGACTCGAGGGGGCTGGCTAACACGCGCGTCAACCTGACGGTCTCGCGTGTCACGGCGCTGGGCATAGTCGCTACAAACGGCATTCTCGGTCGGTCCCGCCTCGGGCTGAACCCGAGCCGTCGGCTTCCGGGCCTACCCCTCCCGGCGTCAGGAGCCACTCCAGGAGCATGGCTGATGCCAGAGACACGAGCACGGGCCTTCAGTTCGATGACGAGATGGCCGCGTCCCGGGTGGTCCCGGGTCGCGGAGAGGTCCCGGAGCTTGGAGGGAGGGGGGTCCTCGCTACGCCGCCCGTCGCGGAGGCCCCTGGCTCGCATCTGGGTGGGCAGCCAGTAGTGCCGGTTGAGGCAGACGCGTGCCGAAAACGGAAAGTAGGGGCAGACCCGCACCAACATGCGCCCCCAGCGGGCATCCTTGATGTAGAAGCTGTATTGCTCCACCCACCGATGCTTTAATTCGAGGTGCCAGCGGTTCTCCTGCTTGTTGCCAATACTTACGAGGATCCGGGCCGGCTCCCGAGCCTTCAGGATTACCACCACGGCATCGGGCAGGGCACGCTCGAAACAGGGCTCGACAAACTCGTCACGGCGCCCCTCGGGAGCATCCAGGATGGGCACGCCCCACTTCACGAAGCGGCTCTTCACCCAGAGGGGTGATTGCCGGGTATGTCACGCCGTCGAGCTTGTGGGATCCGACGTCTGGGGGGCCAGCCGAGCCTTGAGGACTTTCCCGGTTGCTCCCCTGGGCAACCGCTCCAGGATGGTGACCTGCCGCGGGTACTTGAAGGCGGCCAGCCGCTCCTTACAGTGGGCCATCAGCTCCTCGGGCATCGCGGTCGTTCCCGGGCGGAGCGCCACGAAGGCTGCCACCTCCTCACCTAGCTCAGGGTGCGGCAGACCAATGACAGCGGCGTCGGCCACCGCCGGGTGCGTCAGCAGGGCTGCCTCGACCTCCTGGGGAAAGACGGAGTAGCCGCCCCTCAGGATCCGCTCACGCTTCCGCCCCACGATCCGGACACACCCCTCCGGCGTTATCGCAGCGAGGTCGCCGCTCCTGAACCAACCGTCTACCAGGACCGCCCGCGTCTCTTCCGGTGAGCCCAGGTAACCGTCCATCACAGCAGGGGTCTTGATGCAGAGCTCACCGACTTCATCGTGAGGCAGTGACCTGCCGGCCTCGTCCACCACGCACACCTGCACGCCGGGAACCGGCCGGCCGGTGGCCTCGGGCAGGTCGGTGGGGTCTTCGGCAAGGTAGGAGATGGGCCGAAAGAGCTCGGTCACGCCGTAGCCGCGGAGGATCCTCACGCCAGTCCGGGCACGCCACTCACGCGACAGCTCCCACGGGCACGGCGCCGCTCCCGAGACAGAGAGACGAAGGCTCGAGAGGTCCGCGCGCGCAAACGCCGGAGCGTCGAGCAGGCGGCGAAACATGGTGGCGACCCCGGGAAAAACCGTCACGCGGTGAGTCTGGATGGCATCCAGGACGGCGTCGGGCGAGAAGCGCTCGAGAAGGACCACGGTCGCGCCGGCCAGGAGAGGGGCCAGCAGCGCACCGTTCAGCCCGAAGGAGTGGGGGACGGGGAGCACCGCCAGGACCACGTCCTTCGGGGTCAGCGCCATCACCGGCCCCGCCCACGACCGATTGGCGAAGGCCAGCGCATCATGCGAGAGGACCGCTCCCTTCGGCTGGCCGGTGCTCCCAGAGGTGTAGAGGATCAGCGCAGGCGAGTTGACGACCCCTGCCGCTGCCCAAGGCCTCTCATCCGGCGCCACCTCGTGGACCACCAGCTTGGGGTCGAGATCGGCCAGGATCTCCGCTCGTTCCTGCGCCTTCAGGAGGGGGTCGAGTGGGGCCACTGTGGCGCCGAGCTTGAGGCCTCCCAGCAGCGCGGCGACAAACGTCCACCGTTTCGGGAGCAGAACGGCGACCCTGTCGCCAGGCTTGACTCCCTGGCCGGCGAGGAAGCGGGCGAAGCCCCCCGCGCGCCGGTCCATCGCGGCGAAGGTGAGGGTGCCGCCATCCCAAACAACGGCAGCCTTGTCGGGGAAGCGGCGCGCGGTCGCCTCCAGGAGGCGGACGAAATTCTCTGGCACTGGGTGTTAGGGGAGAAAGTCCGTGAGGTTGATCCGCTGCCAGACCTCGGGAGGCACACGATGGCGCGGAGTGTAGGCGGCCAGCGAGGGCTTGGCCGTGGCGTCCACCCCCCATTTGGCAGTGTAGCCATCCTCTTGGGTCGAAGGGTCAAGGTCCGAGCCCCGACCGTGGGTAATGATGGTGATGTCCCTGTCGGGCTGGCACCGTGTGGCGACGGCCCAGTTCACCTGGCGGTCGTCAAAGACAT
>JBHIAB010000299.1:0-3273 GCA_046758385.1 Methylomirabilia bacterium
GACCAGAAGCCGCGCCGGTTGGCGCGGAAGTTGTACAGACGCCGGCGAGTCAGGGGGCTGAGTTGCACCCTCAGACCTCGCGGGTGGCGAAATCGATGCGCGGGTCGATCGCCACGTACGTCAAATCACTGATCAGGTTCAGGACGAGACCGACCAGCGTGTAGATGTAGAGCGTCCCGAACATGATGGGGTAGTCGCGGTTGATGGCCGCCTCGAACCCGAGCAGCCCAAGGCCGTCCAGCGAGAAGATCACCTCGATCAAGAGCGCGCCGGTGAAGAGGATCCCGACGAAGGCGGCCGGGAACCCGGCGACGACGATCAGCATGGCGTTGCGGAAGACGTGGCCGTAGAGCACGCGCCGCTTGGTGAGCCCCTTGGCGCGAGCGGTGGTGACGTATTGCTTGTTGATCTCCTCGATGAAGGAGTTCTTGGTGAGCATGGTGAGTCCCGCGAAGCCGCCGATCACCAACGCCAGCACGGGCAAGGTGATGTGCCAGAGATAATCGACGATGCGGGCCGGCCAGGCGAGCTCGGCCCAATTCTCGGAGACGAGGCCGCGCAGCGGGAACCAGGCGAACAAGCTGCCGCCCGCGAAGAGGACCACCAGGAGAATGGCGAACAGGAAGCTGGGGATCGCGTAGCCCACGATCACCACGCCGCTGGTCCACACGTCGAACGGGGCGCCGTCGCGCACCGCCTTGGCGACGCCGAGTGGGATCGACACGAGGTAGACCAGAAACGTCGTCCAGAGGCCGAGCGTGACGGAGACCGGCAACTTCTCCATTACCAGCTCGATCACCGGGCGGTCACGGAAGAAGCTCGAGCCAAAATCGAACACGAGGTAGTTCTTGATCATCATCAAGAACCGCTGGTGAGGTGGCTTGTCGAAACCGTACTGCTTCTCAAGCTCGCGGATGAGCTCGGGATCCAGGCCCCGCGCCCCGCGGTACTTGCCGGTGATGTCTCCTCGTTTCCCTACATCGACGGTGGGGCTTGCGCCCGCTACCTCGCCCCCGGCGGAGCCACCCACCCGCGCCGTAGCCCGAACGGCATGCCCCCTGAGCTGTGCGATGACCTGTTCGACGGGTCCGCCAGGCGCGGACTGGATGATCGCGAAGTTGAGCACCATGATCCCGAACAGGGTCGGGATGATCAGAAGGAGGCGGCGGATGACGTACGCGAGCATCGGTGCGGACCGAGCCGTCCGGTGCTACTTGCCGAGGCGGCCTTTACGCCGGACTAGCTCGGCCTCCTTCTTCGGATCGATCCACCAGGTATCGAAGCCGAGGGCGTATTGGGGCGAGATCGCGGGCCGACTGAACCTGTCCCAGTACGCGACGCGGTAGGCCTGAATGTGCCAATGGGGGACGACGTGATGCCCCCAGAGGAGGACGCGGTCGAGCGCGCGGGTGCGGGCGACCAGGTTCTCGCGGTCCGGCGCCGAGATCACGAGGTCGACAAGCTGGTCGACCACCGGGTCCTTGATGCCGGCCAGGTTGCGGCTGCCGGGGAGATCGGCGGTCTCCGAGTGCCAGAAGTCGCGCTGCTCATTGCCCGGCGACAGCGACTGGCCCCACACCCACACCGTCATGTCGAAGTCGAAGTTGTCCATGCGGCTCTGGTACTGCGCCGTGTCGACGGTGCGGACACGCGCGGTGATGCCCAGCCGCTCGAGGTTCTTGGCGAAGGGCAGGGAAACACGCTCGAAGGCCGGGTCGTTGCCGAGGATCTCGAACTCCATCGGCTCTCCGCGGGCGTTGACGAGCCGCTGGCCCTTGACCGTCCAGCCCGCCGCCGTGAGGAGGGCCAGGGCCTGGCGCAGGTTCTTGCGGATGTTGCCCGAGCCGTCCGTCGCGGGCGGCTGGTACTCCTCGGTGAACACCTCCTCAGGGACCTTGCCACGAAACGGCTCGAGGATCTTGAGCTCCTCCGGGCCCGGGAGGCCTTGCGAGGCCAGCTCGGAGTTCGAGAAGTAGCTCCTGGTCCGAGTGTAGGCGCCGTAGAACAGCCGCTTGTTGGCCCACTCGAAGTCGAAGGCATGGGCGAGCGCCTGCCGCACCCGGGGGTCCTGGAAGATGGGATGGCGCTCGTTGAAGACGTAGGCCTGCATACCCGTCGGGACCTGATTCTTGATCGCTTCCTTCTTGATCAGGCCCGCCGTTATGCCGGGACCGGTGTAAGCCGTGGCCCAGCTCTTCGCTGAGTTCTCCTGGCGGAAGTCGTACTGGCCGGCCTTGAAGGCCTCCAGCGCCACCGTGGTGTCGCGATAGTAGTCGAAGCGAATCGTCTCGAAGTTGTCGCGGCCGACGTTGACGGCCAGCCTGGCGCCCCAGTAATCCTTGACGCGCCGATAGGTGATCGAGCGGCCCGCCTCTACGGACTCCACGCGGTAGGCCCCGCTCCCCAGCGGCGGCTCAAGCGTCGTCTTCTCGAAGGCGTGCTTGCTCCAGTACGCCTTGGACAAGACCGGCATCTGGCCGACGATCAGCGGCAGCTCGCGGTTGGTACCTCTGCGGAAGATGAACTTTACCTTCCGCTGGCCGACCTTCTCGGCCCGGGCCACCTGAGCGTAATAGGACCGGTAGAACGGATGACCCTTGGTCCTCAAGGCCTTGAACGTCCAGATCACGTCGTCGACCGTGATCGGGCTACCGTCGTGAAAGCGCGCCTCGGGCCTGAGTGTGTAGGCCACCCACGACCGATCGGCCGGTGTCTCGATGCTCTCGGCAATCAGCCCGTACTGGGCAAACGGCTCGTCGGCCGAGCCAACCGTCAGTGTCTCGAAGACCTGGCCGAGCCCAACCGCTGGCACGCCCTTGAGGATGAAGGGATTCAGCGTATCGAAGGTGCCGATCGCTGCCAGCTTGACGTCGCCCCCCTTTGGGGCGTTCGGGTTGGCGTATTCGAAGTGCTTGAACCCCGGCCCGTACTTGAGATCGCCATACATGGACAGGCCGTGGCCGACGGTGATCTCGGGCTCAGCCGCCCGGGTGGCGGGGTGAGGGGACCACACGAGCATCACAGCGACCACGAACGCGGTGGTGAGTCGCATGCCGCTTCTCGGCGCACCGTCAGGTGCGCTCGATCCTCAAGCCTATCCTACATCGAGTCGGCCTCAGCAACCTCACGTGGTCCAGGGCCGATCGGGGTAGTTCTGTGCAATCCGCTTAAGCGCAGGTGGATGGAACTTCGAAGGGGAAAGAGTGAATGGTGCCGAAGGGGGGACTCGAACCCCCACGGGTTACCCCACACGCCCCTCAAACGTGCGCGTCT
>JBHIAB010000300.1:0-3233 GCA_046758385.1 Methylomirabilia bacterium
ACTGGGGATCCAATACGGCAAGCAAGGCGAGCTTGATAAAGCCATCGCCGAGTTCGAAAAGGCGCTGGCGATTCTCCCAGAGAACAGCTCGATCTATACGAACCTGGGGACCGCTTACGCCACGAAAGGAATGTTTCCGCAGGCCATCGCGGCCCTTGAGCGCGCGACTCGGCTGGACCCTCCCTCCGTGAATGCCCAAATGAATCTCGGCCTGGCATATCTTTATTCGGGGGAGCTCAAGGCCGCTCTCAGGGCATACGAACGGGCGCTGAAGCTGAAGCCCGATCTGGTCGAAGCGCACCGGCGAATGGGGCAGGTCTACGAGATGGAGGGCCAACCCGAGAAGGCCATCGCCGCATACGAGAGAGTGCGAGACGCCCGCCCTCAGTCGGCTGAGGCACATGTCGATCTGGCCAGAGCCCGCCTCCGGGTGGGAGAGTATCGCGAGGCCATCGACACGGCCCGAAGAGCGGTTGAGCTCGACCCGCGGTCGGGGGATGCACATCTCCAGCTGGCGGCGGCCTACGAGGAGAGCGGTCGGCTGGACGACGCGACGAGGGCGTATGAACAGGTCCTGAAGCTCAATCCCAAGCAGGCGGCGGTCCACAATCGCCTCGGCGTGGTCCACCTGCGCGCCGGGCGCCTAGAGAAAGCCGAAGCAGCCTTCAAGCGGGCGATTCAACTCAAAGCGGATTTTGTCGAGGCCCACTACAACCTCGCCTCGGTCTACACGACGCAGGGAAAGGTGGACACGGCCATCGACGAGTACCGGCAGGTTCTCCAGCTCGATCCCGAATACGCGCCCGCATATGCGGCCTTGGGCGACGCGTACGAGGGCAAGGGGATGAAGGTCGAGGCCAAGCAAGCGTACGCGAGGTATGGGGAGCTGAAGGGTGAAGCGCCCATGCAATCCGGCACTGTCCAGGGTCGGGAGTCGCGACTGCGGGTGTACCGTGCTCGGCCACGGCCCCCCGGTGAGACGCCGACGGGCCAAGCCTTCAGGCTGTGGGAGTACCGCGGCGACAAGGTTGCCGAGGACTTTTCCCTGCCTACCCCCGAGGGCCAGATCCTGAGCTTGAGGGATTTTCGGGGTCAGGTCGTGGCCTTGAATTTCTGGGCCACGTGGTGCAAGCCCTGCGTGAGAGAGATGCCCCAGATGGAGCAGCTATACCAGGAGTACAAAGAGCAAGGGTTTGCCATCCTGGGCGTCTCGGTGGATGTCGATGCCAAAGCGGTCAGAGCGTTCATGGAGAAGCTCAAGGTGACCTACCCCAGCGTCATGGATCCGCGACGGCAGGTGGCGTCACGGTACCGGGTGTGGGCGCTTCCCACCACCTATTTCATCGACCGACAAGGGAAGATCATCGGCTGGTTTTTCGGGGAACGGGACTGGGCCGGCGCATCGGCGCGCGAACTCATTGCAAGGCTCGTGGCGGTGGGCCAGCCGCGTGCCGGAGTGAAACCGGCGTCGCCTAAGGAATGATGGGAGATCGGCAGTGTGGGCGCCGCACCCAGCCGGCCGGCTTGAGGAAGACCTACTATTGACGGTAGTAGGATCTTCTGGCATAGTCTAGGGACCCGTCGATGAGACGATTCCAGCTTATCTTCCGACCTTTCAGGAAAGGGCTCCACAAGGTTCTCGGCGATCTGGAAGTCGAGGTCATGGCGGTGGTGTGGAGCAGGGAGGAGGTCTCGGTGCGGGAGGTGCACCAGCGGCTGGAGCGGAGGCGACCCCTCGCGTACACGACCGTGATGACCACCCTTGCCCGGCTTGCCCGGAAGGGGCTGCTGAGGCGGCGGAAAGTGGAGGGAGCCCACCTCTACTCGCCCGCGGTGAGCCGGGAACGACTCGAGGGCCTCGTGGCCGACTCGGTGATCGACGGGTTGTTGGAGGGGTTCGGGCACACGGTAGTCTCGCGTCTTCTGGACCGGCTCCAGCGCGAAGATTCGCGTCTGATCGAGCAGTTGGCGCGGCTCGTCGAGGAGCGACGGAGGCGCCGGTGAGCTTGTATCTTCTGCTCGGGGTTTCCTGGGTTCTGGTGCTCTTGGCTCTCCTGGTTCTCCGCATTACCAAAGAGCGAGAGCCCGAGACCTGGTGGCGCGTGCTGCTCCTGGCGGCAGGGGCGCCATTCGTGCTGTTTCCAGTGGTCCGCGTTTGCAGCGTGCTGGTGGGTGATGTGGTCGCGCTATTCCCGTTCCTCGCAAGTCTCTGGCCGCTGGTCATGCTCACGGGAGGCGGAGGTGTGACCGCCCTGGTGAGAACCCTCGTGATCATCCGCCAGCAGCGGCGGTTGCTGGCCCGGTGTCAGCCCCCCGACGACGCGACCGGTAAACGGCTTCACCACCTGTTAGTTCCGCTCGTCCGGGCCGCCGGGCTTCGACAGGTTCCCCAGGTGCTCCTGTACCCGCGGGGAGCGAACGTCTGTGCCTTGGGAGTCCGCCGACCGATTGTTGTTCTCTCGGCAGAGCTCGTGAGGATGCTCGGCGAGGAGGAGCTTCAAGCGGTGCTCGCGCACGAGGTCGCACACTTTCGTCGGCGGGACTATGTCCTCAACTGGGCGGATATGCTGGTCCGGGCGCTCTTTTTCTACGTGCCGCCCTGGGCCATCGGGTCACGCGTATTCGCGCAGGCTCGGGAGGCCCGTGCCGACCGTCTGGCCGTGACGTACGGAGGCGACCCTCTGGCGCTCGCCGCGGCCTTGATCAAGATTTGGAAGAGCGAACGAGGCCGAGCCCTCCGGGCGGGGGCGCAGGGTTTGCTCGGGGGCTCGGGGAACCTGGAGGCCAGGGTCCGGCGTCTCGTTGACCCCAGCTCGCGCTCGCCGTCACTATGGCGCTCCTCGCTCATCGCGGGACTTCTGATCGGAAGCGTCGTCTTCGTCCAAGCCTCGCTGGAAGGAGGGACTCATGCGTTGGCTCTGGTCAGCCCCGCGGCCGCAGCATGGGAGGAATGCTGCGATCCCGTCGTGTCACCGTTTCCCCACTGCCGGGTCTCACGGCGAACTTTTTTGTCGCTGCCTACTACGGATGGTAGTAGAACATCTTGACCGCTCGACTGGGGTCCGTCTTCGACTCCGAGCCCGATCGGATGCGGTGGCCGCATTGCGGGCTGGAACTTGTCGAGACGGAGCCTCAGGAGGTGCCACATGGCGAAGCGCCGGCAAGCCCAGGGCCTCCTCCGCCTGACCGCCCAGGCCGTCAAGGCCTTTCTCGAGGCGTTTGACCCGCTCGGG
>JBHIAB010000301.1:0-3219 GCA_046758385.1 Methylomirabilia bacterium
GGAGGAGGGAACGGCTATGGCACTCGAGCGTTGGCGTCCCTTTGGCCGGACTCCTAAGTGGGAGCCTTTCCGAGAGCTCGCCGACATCCAGACCGAGATGAACTGGCTCTTTGACCGCTTCTTTGGCCGCCCGGCTCAGATCGCGTCCATGGATGGGCTCTGGGCCCCGGTCGTGGACCTCTACGAGAGCAACGATGAGCTGGTGGTCTCGGCGGAGCTGCCGGGGGTGAAGGAGAAGGAAATCCAGGTGACACTCACGGGTGATCTCCTCACAATCAGGGGCGAGCGCACCCAGAAGCGCGAGGTGAGAGAGGAGCACTACCACCGGCTGGAGCGGGTCTTCGGCAAGTTCGAGCGGAATATTCCCCTTCCAATCCCGGTCCGGAGCGACAAGGTGAAGGCGACGTACCGTGACGGGGTGCTGGAGATTCGCCTTCCGAAGACCGAGGAAGCAAAGCCCAGGGCGATCAAGGTCGACATCCTGTAAGCGAGGCGGACACGCCTGCGCCGGTGACCTAGCGTTGCCGGCGCGGTCCGCAACGGACAAGTCGAACTCCTCACGAGCCGGCGCGGTTGCCGCCGGCCCGCTGGGGAATCTCCCGGTGGCAAATGGGCGGCGGTCCTCATCTGCACTGCGGCGCGCTCTGGCGAGGTGAATGACAGGGCGCCGTCGTAACGCGAAGCTCTTTCCCCCGAGCTGTGGAACGCGGACATGGGAGAGCAGACCACAGGACCATGCTGGAAGTGCGGCTCAGTAACTGTTTATAAGGAGCCGCTCGCGCCGGAACGGGCCTCCCGCCCAATTATGCGCGTCGCATGCTTGACTTGTGGCGCCGACCGCTACGAGGGCCCGCCGCATGAGGAGAAGGCCGTTAGCCAGAGTCGTGCGCTTCCTCTGGGATCGGGCCGAGGTCGAGAAGGCAGTCGGACGCCGTCTGCGAAGGAAGAACGGCAGGGGGCCTCGGGCGGCGTGCGCAAAAAGCGACAGCGTAGCGCTTCTGAAGCCCCCTATTGAAGGGCCCATGTCTTTGTCGGAGCGAGACTAGGTCTCCATTTCTATCAAGGAGGGATGTGGAGGTGCGAATCGCGCAGGTAGCGCCGATGTACGAGCGGGTCCCGCCAGCGCTGTACGGCGGCACGGAGCGCGTTGTGTCTTACCTGACCGAGGAGCTCGCTAGGCGGGGACATCGGGTGACGCTGTTCGCGACAGCGGATTCCGAGACCGCGGCGGTGCTCAACGGAGTCGCCCCTCACGCCCTCAGGCTCAGCGCCTCGGGGCCCGAGCCTTTGGCGTATCATGTGCTCGAGCTCACCGAAGTGCTCGAGCGGGCCGCTGAGTTCGACATCATTCACTGCCACGTGGACTTTCTCGCGTTTCCCCTGAGCTGCCTCGTGCGCACACCCACCGTTCACACCCTCCACGGCCGGCTCGACTTCCCCTACCTTACCCCTCTGTTTGCGCGTTTTCGGGACCTCCCACTGGTGTCCATCAGCAATCACCAGCGTTTGCCGCTGGCGAGGCTAGGGCTCCGGTGGGTCGCCACGGTTTACCACGGCGTTCCTGTCGCAGACTATGCCGTCGGCGCGGGCCGGGGAGGGTACCTTGCCTTTCTGGGCCGGATTTCCCGGGAGAAGCGGCCGGACCTGGCGATCGAGGTGGCGAAGCGCGTCGGTGTGCCGCTGAAGATCGCGGCCAAAGTCGACCGGGCAGACTGGGCGTATTTCGAGCGGGAGATCCGGCCGTTGCTCGACGAGCCCCTCGTAGAATTCGTGGGTGAGATCGATGACGCCACGAAACCGATCTTTCTTGGCGATGCGATGGCACTGCTCTTCCCCGTGGACTGGCCGGAGCCGTTCGGGCTCGTGATGATTGAGGCCCTGGCGTGCGGCACCCCCGTGATCGCCCGACCGTATGGCTCGGTCCCGGAAGTGATGGAGGACGGAGTGAGCGGCTTCCTTGCCGACACGGTGGAGGAGATGGCTGCTGCCGTCAGGCGTTTGGGGCGCCTCGACCGTGACTGGTGCCGTCGGAGGGCCGAGGCCCGGTTCTCCGTCGAGGCCATGGTTGACCGGTACGAGGCGGTCTACGGGCGGCTCGCGGCCAGCAAGTGGAGAACTCCGGCCGTTCGGCAAGCGACGCCGGTGGCAGCGGGGGCGTATGTCGCGGCCACCGCAGGAGGGAGCTGACCGGGATGGACGGGCGTCTCCTCGGTGGCGAGGCAGCTGCCTTCGGGCTCGCGCGCCCTCCCCTCATTCGGGAGCCGTCGGCGTTCAACCTCGCAGGGCTTGAGGCGCTTGTCGGGCGCGGTACCATCGCCGGGCTGTGCGTACTGGCTCGGCGACTCCATCAGGCCTTCCACAACCAGGACCTCGAGGGGCCTCCGGGAGAGCGCTTCGTGGCTGCCACGCTGGCGAAGTATGAGATGGGAACGCTCACCGAACGCGCGATCCCCGTGGTCGTGCAGGTGGCACGCTTCGATCCTTGGAAGGATCCCCTGGGGGTCATCGAGGCGCACCGCGCAGCGCGGGAGCACCTGCCACAGGGTGCCAACCAACCTCATCTCGTCCTTGTCGGACCCCTGGCCGACGACGACCCGGAGGCCGACAGCGTCCTGGCGGGGCTTCGGGCAGCCGTCTCCGCCGAGCACGGAGGTGTGCACGTCGTCCCGCTCCGCGCCGCCGAGGCACACCGGACCTCCGAGCAGGAAGACGCCCTCAGGGAGTTGGGCCTCGCTCCTGAAATGCTGGGCCCGGGAGATCTGGTAGACCTGGAAATCAACGCCTTTCAGACCCGGGCCGACGTCATCATCGCCAAGTCCCTCCGGGAAGGCTTCGGCCTGGCCGTCACCGGTGCGGGTTACCACGGCAAGCCCCGGATTGTCAGCGAGGTTGGCGGCCTCCCGGCCCAGGTGATCGATGGCAGGGCTCGAGTCCACGCCTGTCTGGTCGGGGGGAGACCCTTCGACCGAGAGGCGTCAATCCGCATGACTCGGGACTGGCTCCTTCGTCTCCTGGTCTCACCGACATTACGCTCAGCACTGGCAGCGAGCGCGCGTCGCCACGTGCTTCGCACCTTTCTTCCCCACCGCCACTTGGCCGATTACTACAGGCTTTCGCTTGACCTCCACCGCAGGCGCCTGGCACTCCACGCAGTTGACGAGCCACAGAGAGGCGTCGCGCTTCGGAGCGCAGCGTAACGCGAGCGGGATCTTCCGGGGT
>JBHIAB010000302.1:0-3186 GCA_046758385.1 Methylomirabilia bacterium
GGCGTGGCGAGGGCGATTCCTGCTCGAATCCGGGCCGCCGACCCTCAGCGGGCCGAACGGCCACGGCTCACGCCAGCCGGCCGTGGCACTTCTTGGACCACCCCACAGCCGCGGGGACCCAAGGGCAACAACCCGCGCGGTGGGCCAACATCCGGAGGTTTCCCACAGGGCCGGTTTCCCCCTCCGTACCCCTGTGTTGTGCCACGTTACGGCACAATCGCGGCACAGTTCCGCCAGCGCCGCCTCCGTAGATGCGGCGCTGGACGAGGTACTACCAGCCGCCAACTTGGGGCCATTGGATCTCAGCCTTGAGGGCACCCCTGGCCGCTTTTCAGACATCGGGGCGGTTCTGGAGCGTGGTGGCAAGTGATGAGAAGCGGGCGAACGTTGGGGCAAGGTGGCAAAACCGGGTGGCTTGGCGGTCGAACCATGGAACTGGTTCGTTGGAAGGCGGTGAAGGTGGAGGAGAGCGACGGAGGGTAGAGGTCAGAAATTGGGTAACCGTTTCGTCAGGCCCTTCGTGACGTTCGATCCGAACGGAGGCAGGCCACGGCCGCCTGATTCCACAAGCGTTCACCTGGCCACGAAAGCGGGGTAACTCCAGTTGCCCAGAATGTAGCAGCACTACAGCTAACAGGTCGTATCTGGACTTCTCCTCTGGTCCGCAAGAGGGACGTGGACGAGGGGTGGTCGACTGCAGTCGTATCTTCGGCCCATGAGTGGGCGCTTGTTGCCCTGGCCACGATGGAAATTCGCGCGCGGGGAGCCAATCGATTGGGCGGCTCGAAGCAGCCAGACTTGTTATCGGCTCGACCCCGCGCCGGTCTGACCGGTGCGCCGTCGTCTTGTCGTCTCTGTGCAGCTCGTCGGTAGTGGAGTCAGGCAGCTCCTTTCTAAGCGGCGGTTCGGGATTCGAAGGGTCGCTGATCGAGCCAGACGCGCCAGCAGATGCGGGCGAGTTTATTGGCCAGCGCCACGGCGGCGACGTTGTAGCCCTTCGTTCGTTGTAGCTCAAGGGCCCAGCGCCTGAGGTCGTCGGGCGTCTTGGTGACCTGACCGGCCCTCAGCGCCGAGCGGGCACCGTGGATGAGCAGCATGCGGAGGTAGCTGTTGCCGTGCTTGGTGATCCGGCCCAGACGGCGCGAGCGTCCGGAGGAGTGCTCCCGCGGGGTGAGGCCGAGGTAAGCGGCGAAGCGGCGGCCCGAGCGGAAGCGTCCGGGGTGGCCCACGAAGGCGACGAGGGCGGTGGCGGTCAAGACGCCGATCCCGGGCACGGTCATGAGATGCTTGGCGTCGGGCATGTGGCTGGCGAGCCGAGCGAGCTCGCGACGGATCGACTCGGCCCGAGCCTCGAGCAGCTGGATTTCCTCGAGCGCCTGGGTGAGTGCATGCCGAAGGTAATCGGGGACGACCCCATCCTCGAGTGCGGCGCGTGCATGGGGGATGACCCGAGAAGCCCCGAGGGGAATGCTGACCCCGAACTCGCGCAGGTGACCGCGGACGGCGTTGATGCGTGCCGTACGCGTGGCGAGGCAGCCCGAGCGCAGACGGTGGAGCGCTGTCACGGCCTGCTGGTCGATCGACTTCACCGGCACCCGGTCGATCGCCTGGTTGCGGGCGGCTTCCAGCAGCGCCTTCGCGTCGGCCCGATCGGTCTTGCTGCCATCCCGATAGCGGCTCACGTCAGTAGGCGGCAAGAGCGAGACCCGGTGGCCCATGGCCTCGAGTTCGCGCCCCCAGTGGTGTGCGGAGCCACATGCTTCCATCAGAACGTCGACGGGCTCGTGTTCGGCGAAGTACCGTCGGAATCCCGTGCGCGAGAGCCGGTGCTGCTCGTGTACCCGACCGGGTGCCTGAGAGACCGCGAGCTGAAACACAGACTTTGCCACATCCACCGCCACCTGCGTACTGTTCATCTTGGACTCCTCCTCCCAGCTGAGGCCTTCAGGGCCGTTCGTAGTCCGTGGCACTTTGGTGCCGTTCGGAGGAGGAGTCCATTCCATCAGGTGGCGCATCGTGGCTTTTGCCCCTCGCGAACACGGCTTGCTTCCGCTAGCCGTGTCACCCGCCGCGACGTTAGGCGTCATTGATCCGTAGTGGCGCAGGCTTCACTGGAGAGTGCGGATGCGGCTGATCGGTTCATAGCGCCCCCGATTTCAGTGGACACCGGACAAAGTAAGTCGGTTTTTCCGGCTTTCTCGTGGGTCGGGTAGCATGAACTCTCCCCCTCAAGGGCGGCAGGGTTCATGGACGACCGGCGGCTGTATGAATCTCGGCCACCTGCGCCCACCTTCCCGGCGGGCTCTCCAAGCTCGTCTTCGACCGCTACCACGTGGTGCAGCATCTGAATCGGGCCGTTGATGAGGTCCGTCGGGCCGAGCAGCGGCGGCTGAAGGCACAGGGCGATGAGCGCCTGAAGGGCACCCGGTACCTGTGGCTCAAGGGGAGCGCCCGGCGGAGCCAGGAAGAGGAGCGCTGGATCCAGGAGCTCTTTCGCTCGGGGCTCCAGGTCGGCCGGGCTTGGGCCCTCAAGGAAGCGGCGGGGAAGCTGTGGGAGTACACCTCCCCCGCATGGGCGAGGAAGTACTTCCGGAGGTGGTACTTCTGGGCGACCCACAGCCGCCTGCCGGCGGTGGTCCGCGTGGCGAAGACGATGAAGCGGTACCTGGAGGGGATCCTGGCCTATCTGCGCCACCGCCACACCAACGCTCTCACCGAGGCGCTCAATGCGAAGATCCAGGAGATCAAGTATCGGGCCCGCGGCTACCCGAACCGCCACAGCTTCCGCCGCGCCATCCTATTCCACTGCGGCGGACTCGACATGAACCCGCGCTGGAGCCGGAAGCCTTAACTTACCCCAGCTTTCGAACGGACCGAAAGTTAACTGCTCCCCGTCTACGTTGAGGATGACACGATCCCAAGAAAGATCCAGTCGCTCGTTTTTGGTCGCGAGTCATAGGGCGCCGGCCTTCCCGCGGGCCCCGGGCCGCTCCTCGAGTCCGCCGCTCCCCGGAGCTCCATCGCCTGCGGAGGAGGTCCGGTCCCTTCCGAGGCGGCTTGTGGCCCGTGAGCGGCTCTTCGCGCTTCTCCTCGCCAGCCTTGCCGCCGGGTGCGGGGGGAGCTCTCCGTCGGCCCCGGCGCCCACCGGTAGCATCCAGCTCTCCGTCTCCACCGCCGGAGCGGACG
>JBHIAB010000303.1:0-3144 GCA_046758385.1 Methylomirabilia bacterium
CTAGCCCCCCTGGTCTCTCGCCGCCCTGCTCCCTTCGCTCGTGCTGCGCCCAGTTGGCTCCAACCCGGCCTCACTCACGCGCGCGCCTCGCGGTCGGTCGAGGTTCGGGATCCCTACTCCGGGTTGGGAGCGCGCTGAAAAGCTCAAGAGGGACCGGCCAGAAAGCGGTCGTGTTCTGCTGAGCGGCGAGCCCACCCATGGTTTGGAGAAACCGGAGCTGCACTGCGGTCGGAAAGCGTCCGAGCACCTCGGCCGCCTCCGATAGCTTGGCCGCGGCCCGGAACTCCCCGTCGGCGTGGATGATCTTGGCCCGCCGCTGCCGCTCGGCCTCGGCCTGCTTGGCCATGGCCCGGACCATCTCCTGGGGGAGGTCCACATGCTTGATCTCCACCGTGGTCACCTTCACCCCCCAGGGGTCCGTGTGCTCGCCGATGATCCGTTGGAGCCGCTGGTTCATCTGCTCGCGGGCCGAGAGGAGCTCATCCAGCTCGGCCCGGCCCAGCACCGACCGGAGCGTGGTCTGCACGATCTGGGAGGTTGCGTAGCGGTAGTCCGCCACCGCGACCAGAGCCCGGGCGGGATCCACTACGCGGAAGTAGACCACCGCGTTGACGTTCACGGAGACGTTGTCCCAGGTGATCACGTCCTGAGGGGGGACATCCATGGCGATGGTCCGGAGGCTGACCTTCGCCATCTTGTCTACGAACGGGATCACGATGAGGAGGCCGGGTCCCGTGCCATCACCGCCGGGGTTGAACACCGACTGGGCCAGCTTGCCCAGGCGGAAGATGACTCCGCGCTCGTACTCCCGGAGAATCCGCAGCGACGCGCCGATGACGAAAACGAGGATGATGATGACGGGCACGATGCCCGACACAATCTCGACTCCAGGCATTGTGGGTGTCTCCGGCTCCGTTCTCGCTCCGCGCAAGCCTCCCCGCGCCTGCTCGGCGCCATCTTGGCCGGCCGACGGGGTTACCCTCCGATGTAGTAGGGCCTGAGCCTGCGTCCGTGTCGGTGGCGGAGCTTCCTGAAGGCATCCACCTGGATCTGGCGGACCCGCTCCCGGGTCACCGAGAAGCTCTCACCCACCTCACCAAGGGTGTACTCTCGGTCTTTCCCGATGCCGAAGCGGAGCCGGACCACCTCCCGCTCTTTCTCGGAAAGCGTGGCCAGAGCGCATTCCACCTGGGCAGTCAGGTCCTGGCCAAGCAGACCGCTCTCGGGCGACTCCGCCTGCTGATCCACCAGCAAATCGCCGAGGACAGAGTCCTCTCCGCAAGAAGTCTCCAGTGAGAGCAGGCGCCGGGAAGAGGCCTGAATGCGCGACACCTTCCGGGTAGGAATCCCTGCCCGCTCGGCCAGCTCCCCGCGCGTGGGCTCGCGTCCCAGCTCGGTGACCAGGTCCCGGTGGATTCGTGAGAGCCGGTTCATCATCTCAACGACGTGAACGGGGATCCGGATCGTGCGGGAGCGGTCTGCGATGGCCCGCGTGATGCCCTGCCGGATCCACCAGGTCGCGTAGGTCGAAAACCTGAAGCCCCGCCGGTACTGGAAGTAGTCCACCGCCTTCATGAGTCCGATGTTGCCCTCTTGGATCAGGTCGAGGAGTGAGAGTTCGCTCCCCCCGTAGCGTTTGGCCACCGACACGACCAACCGAAGGTTGGCCTCCATGAGCTGGCGCTTGGCCTCTCGGACCGTTCGCTCCTTGCCCTCGATCTCGGCCAGGAGTCTCAGGAACTGCCGGCGGGGAAGCCCTATCCGGGCCCGGCGGAGGCTCTGCGCCTTGTGCCCCGGCACTGGGGGGTGAGTCCTGAGCCCTCGGATCTGACTTCCGACCTGGTGAAGCTCCCCGATCAGTTTGCCGAGAAGCGCGGGCTTGATTGGCGTCTCGGCGACGAAGTGCTGGATCGCGGTGCGAAGGTGAGCAATCCGGCAGCGGCGCGTTGCCCGGCTGGCCGCTGAGCAAGAGCGGCTCCCGAGGTCGCTCTGGAGTCTCCTGATCTCTCGCTCGAGCTGACGGATCCGGGCGAACGCATCGAGGACGGCCCTCACCTCCCGCCGGTTCGGTTCACGATCCTCAGGAAAGAGGATCAGGTGGTCCAGCGGGATCTCCCCCCTTCGCACCCGGTCCGCGAGGCCGAGGAGAGTATGGACGACCAGGGGAATCCTCCCCAGCGACCTTCTGAGCTCCGTCTGAGCTCCTTCAATGCGGCGCCCCATCGCCTTCTCCTCAGCCGCGGTCAGCAAAGGAGTCTTCCCGATTTCCCGGAGGTACTGGCGCACGAAGTCCGGGGGACTGTAAGGGAGCGCTTCTTGAGCCTCGGCCTCTGCCGCCTGCTCGTGCTCAACGGACTCCGGAGTGTTCGGCGCCCGCGGATCGGGCAAGCGCATCACCTTGACCTCATCGAGGCTCATGTGTTGGTCGACTTCATGAAGCAAGCTCATTGAAGGTCACCACCCGTTACCGACCGGACGCTCCGCCAGCCACAGCTCGTTAGAAGTGCACGAAGCTCTTCGTGATGCTCGAAGTGGTTGATCGAGAGATTCCGTACGCGTCCGAAGATGCGTAGGGACAAAGGGTTTCAGGTTTCACAATGCTCGGGCGACCGATCACCTCTCCACAGCCTAAAGCGACAGGAGAAGCTACGTATACGACAGCGTGTCTCCGCCATTCGAACTTGTCAAGGTCTCGATGCGCTTTTGACACTTACTTTTCGCCCTGGCGAACACTTGTTTGCTCTGACGAACGCAGAAGAGTGCTGTTCTCATGGGCAGCTGGTAGCTTTCTCCAACAACGAAGAGAATTCCCGGGCTGCGCAGGCACCCATGTGGCAAGCGTCTTGGAAGTATGCTCTGTGGCGGCCGCCGCATCCTTCGAAGTGAGCCAGCCTGCCGCCCGTGAGCACCCTGACCGGCCGGTCTTGGTCGTGGATGTTCGGGATGCTCAGGGCGGACACTGCGATCCTTACTCATCCTGGAAACCGACCGAGCACCTGACCATCCCCGCTATCCCTCTAACCGCGTTGCGCCAGGACTCGCCTGCCTGTAGCATCGGCCATGGGATAGGGCTCCTGAGGCCCGGAGGGGGAGGCCCGGGAGCCGCCGGCGCGGGTTCGGGCCGGGGCGGGACCGACCGAGGAG
>JBHIAB010000304.1:0-3082 GCA_046758385.1 Methylomirabilia bacterium
GTTAGACCGGCCTTCTGCCGAGCGCGGTACCGCAGCAACTCTTCCCGAAGGACGCGCCGGAGGGTCTCTTCAAGGTCACCTTCGGATGACTCCATGAAGCTGCGCAACGCCTCATTCATTACGGTCTGGTAGCTCCCGCCGCCGGCCTTGTGAACCCGGGCCCGGAACCACTGGAGAATGTCGTCGTCGATTCGGATGGTGATGCGAGTTTTGCCGGGCGGTGCGCTTAGCACGGCGCCACGGCGGCCGTGGCTGAAGTCGTATTGCCTCTTCATCTCACCCCCTCGTACTGGCGTCTTTCGCGTAGCATCGCCGATCGTGCGGAGATGATACGAACGGGTCCTCTCGCCATGTGTAGACAACGACGAGCAGTCGACCGAGGGCATCCATGCCGATCGTCACCAATCGCTCCTCGTCCGAACGCTCGTCAGGAACGGTAGTGGCGTGATCGTCGTGAAGCACGGTCGCCGCGTCTGCGAAGTCGACGCCGTGCTTGCGCAGATTGGCGACCGCCTTTCGCTGATCCCATTCGAGCTCCACGGCCTAGTATATGCACAGTCGTGCATACTGTCAACTTTCCGGGATGGCTCTGCTCGGCCGAACTATTGAGTATCGTGGTCGGCATATGCCGGTTGCCAACTTCGCCAAGGCGCGAAAACTGTCTCGCGTTTCTAATGAGTTGTCAAACCTCTGGCGGGGCTGGCGACGCTGACAAACGCTGCGACCATGGTCGGCATAACAATCCCATTATGGCTGCGATGGACCGAGCGCCAAGGTCAAGGCATCCGCCGGGCTACGGACTCCTGGGGGGTGTCGCTTCCCGCTGGTCCCCCGCTCTGACTTATGACTTTGAGTCTGTGGTCAATTAGACTTCTTACTTTGGAATGATCCATAGAGGCCTCCCTTTAATTCCTGGTCAATGGAAGTCGCGGCTGGGGGCACTGATGGGCTCGCGCCTGAGCCGGGGCGCCCAGAGCCGTTCGGCCACGATGTGGATCACGCTCTGCTCCGCCTGGAGCGTGCCTGTGACGCCCAGGAACATGGCGGTCTTCGCCAGGCCGGCATAGCGTTGGAACACGCGCTCCCAGAGCACGACATTCACGAAACCGGTTTCGTCCTCCAGCGTCATGAACACCACGTTCGACGCGCTCGCTGGCCGCTGGCGGCAGATGACCAGGCCGGCATACCTGACGCGTTTGCCGCTCCGCATCGAGGCCACCGTGCGCGCGTCCGGCAGCCCCTGGGCGTTCAGTTCTTGACGCAAGGGCTCGAGCGGGTGGCCCCGCGGGCTGTGAAACGTGCGGCGGTAGTCCCAGACGATCTCTTCGAAGGTGCTCAGCGGAGCGAAGGTGGGCCTCGTCTCGGAGGTGGCCAGCGGGAGGGATGCCCTCCGCGCATGGACGAGCCCCCGCACCTCCCACAGCGCCGCGCGCCGGTCCAGGCCGAAGCCCTCGAAAGCGCCCGCCTCGGCCAGGAAGGTGAGCGCTGCCTCATCGAGGCCGGTGCGGGAGACGAAATTCGAAAGCGAGCAGAAGGGTGATGCGCGGCGTGCGGCCTCGATCCGGATCCCATTTCCTTCCCCGAGCCCTTTCACATACCTGAGGCCCATGCGCACCGCGAAGCTGCCCGCGCTCTCGGAGCAGGGCTCGAGCGCGCAGTCCCAGGCGCTTGCACGCACATCGACCGGTCGAACGACGAGGCCGTAGCGCCGAGCGTCCTCCACGAGGGTCGAGGGGGCGTAGAAGCCCATGGGCTGGGCGTTGAGCAGCCCGCAGATGAACGCGCCCGGGTAGTGGCACTTGAGCCACGCTGTGGCGTAGGCGATCAGGGTGAAGCTCGCCGCGTGACTCTCCGGGAAGCCGTATTCCCCGAACCCGAGGATCTGAGAGAAGATGCGCTCGGCAAACTCTGGCGCGATTCCCTTGGCCTGCATGCGCGAGATGAGCCGGTCGCGGTGGCGCTCGATGAGCCCCGACCGGCGCCAGGCTCCCATGTCGCGCCGCAACTGGTCCGCCTCGCCGGGGGTATAGTCGGCGGCCACGACGGCAAGGCGCATCACCTGCTCTTGAAACAGCGGCACGCCCAGCGTCCGCTCGAGTACAGGCGTCAGGCAGGGATGGGGATAGACCACCGGCTCCAGGCCGTTGCGGCGGCGCAGGTAGGGGTGGACCATGTTGCCCGTGATGGGCCCCGGCCGCACGATGCTCACCTCGATGACCAGGTCGTAGAAATTCCGTGGCTTAAGGCGCGGCAGCATCGCCATCTGAGCCCGGCTCTCGATCTGGAAGACCCCGACGGTCTGGGCCCGGCGGATCATCTCGTAGGTCGCCGGATCTTCCGGGGGGATCGTGGCCATGGAGAGCTGGATGCCATGGTGCTCGGCGAGCAGCCGAAAGCAGAGGTCGAGGTGGGTGAGCGCCCCGAGCCCGAGCAGGTCCAGCTTGAAGAGTCCCAGATCCTCCAGGTCGTCCTTGTCCCACTGGATCACGGTGCGGCCCGGCATCGTGGCGTTCTCGATGGGGACGATGTCGTGGACCGGCTCGTGACCCAGGAGAAACCCGCCGGGGTGAATGGAGAGATGGCGGGGAAAGTCTTGGATCTCGTCGGCAAGCCGGAGCAGATGCCTGTGAGCAGGGGTCTCAGGATCGAGCCCCGCCAGGCGCAGCGCCTCGGGGCCGACATCGCCGTCGAAGGAGAGCAGCTTTGCCAGCCGATCGAGGGAGGTCTCGGGGAGCGCCAGGGCCTTGCCCACGTCGCGGACCGCCGAGCGGGGCCGGTAGCGGATGACATTGGCGACCATGGCGGCGTGGGAGCGGCCGTATTTCTCGTAGACGTGCTGGATCACCTCCTCGCGCCGGTTGTGCTCGATGTCCAGGTCGATGTCGGGCGGCTCGGCACGCTCCTTGGAAATGAAGCGCTCGAACAGGAGCCCCATTCGCACCGGGTCGATGGCCGTCACGCCGAGGCAGAAGCACACAGCCGAGTTGGCTGCCGATCCGCGCCCCTGGCAGAGGATTCCCCGCTGCCGGCAGAACTCGACGATCTCCCACATCGTCAGGAAGTAGCCCGGGTAGTCCAGGGC
>JBHIAB010000305.1:0-2983 GCA_046758385.1 Methylomirabilia bacterium
AAGGAGGTAGCTGACTCGATCCTTATCCATCAGCAGCTGACGACCGATCGCCAGCGCGCGCAATTCACCACCCCCAGCGGACATTTTGCTGGTAACTGAACGCGAGCCCGAGATGCCGTCGGAGGTGGGTCTGGTCTCGTGTACCGCGATGGAGAACACCCAGGCACCGAATTGTAGGACACGGCGGCAAGGCCACGTAGTCCGAACCTGGTAGACTGCTCACCAGAAGATGCACTAGCATCGGTCATGCTCCTGGAGGGGGCGCCTGAGGGCGAGGGGGGCCGGCCCGGCAGTCGCAGGCGCGGGTTCGGCCGGGAGCGGGACCGACGGAGAGGGCCTTTATCGGGACTATGCTCCTGGACCAGTTACGAGCAGATCCAGGCTCTGCTGAGCCGGCTCCCTCCGGGGTCTGCTGCCACGGTCACGGTGCTGCGAGAGGGCCGAGAGGTGGCGTTGACCGGCCGGCTCCCCTGAGCAAAGCGGGCCGGGCCACAGTCTCGATCTTCCCGGTGGCGACGCGTCGTCCAGTATCTAGAGGAGGGAGCTGATGGCGACAAAAGCATCAAAGGCATCGACAAAGGCATCTCGGAGCAGACGGACCCCGCCGAACATAAGCCTTGCTACGGAGGAACCTGCCGAGCCGGGGTCGTACGATTGGCCCAAACTGATTGAGGAGCTCAATCGCTGGCTGCGTTTGCGCACGACGCCGATTGGCCTGAAATTATTCACCACGGTCGAGGAGATGGAGGCCATCCCGCGGATTCGGCGCCCGAAGGCCATTCATACGGCGGACCAGATCGTGGCGCAAGCTGCCCGTCTCGGCTGGACCGTCGGGATCACCGTGGAGGATCTGGGGGGGGCCCAGTGCGGTGCGGTCATCGGGCTTCACCCGCAAGACGATGAGTGGCTCTCCGGGAAGCGCATGGCCGGGGTGTGGTACGCGACGATCAAAGACGCGTCGGCACACCAGCGCGCCATGGATGTAGTGCCCTATGGGCGGTATGTGGCGATGGCGGTGTCACCGCTGGCATCGGGACGGGTGAATCCCCCTGACATTTGCCTGATCTATGCCACGCCAGCGCAGATGATCCTGTTCATCAACGGCTTACAATGGACCGGGTACACGAAGCTGCGGTGGGGGTGTGTCGGCGAATCGGCCTGCGCTGACTCTTGGGGCCGCGCTCTGGCTACCAGAGAGCCGAGCCTGTCGATTCCATGTTATGCCGAGCGGCGCTATGGAGGCGTGCTCGAGGAGGAGCTGCTGATGGCGCTGCCGCCCCGCTATTTGCCAAAAATCATCGAGGGGTTGGCACATCTTTCCGCCAACGGTCTACGCTACCCGATCCCCCAGTACGGCATCCAGAGCGACGCCCGCGCTGGTCTGGCCGTAAGCTACGGGGACAAGCGTTAATTGGACCAGACGTCGTAGAAGGTCGCATTGCAGCGGCTGGCCGACGAAACCGGATCGACGATCACGGTCTGTCATCTGCTTCAGCAGGCTGCATCTGTGGGGAGCAAAATCTCGTTGTAGACGCGAGAACTGTCTTCTTCTCTATCAGCCAGTAGCGCTCCCGCTTCCTCCGCACCTCTTCCGTGATACGCTGTATATGTACGTATTCCGGGGCATCCTGATCACTGATTCCGAGCGATCCTGATCGCTCATTCCGATCCATCCTGATCACCGATTCCGGCCATCGTGATCACTCATCGGTAGCCCGGCGCCCGCGGGAGGGTACCTCCAGAAAGGCGGGCCCCTACATGACCACTGAGAGGCTACCGATGCGGCAAGTGCGGGAGATCCTGCGACTGAAGTATGAGTACGGCCTGGCCCACCGGGCCATCGCCCGGGCCTGCGGGGTGGGCGTGGGGACCGTGTCCGAGTACTGCCACCGGGCCGAGCAAGCCGGGCTGACCTGGCCCCTGCCCGGGGACCTGGATGACGGCCAGCTGGAGGCCCAGCTGTTCAAACGGGTCGGCGACCTCGTGGGGGACCCTCACCCCCTCCCAGACCTGATGTGGATCCACCAGGAGCTCAAGCGGCCGGGCGTCACGCTGCACCGCCTCTGGCTGGAGTTCATCGAGAGCGTAGCGGAGAGACTCCAGGGCGCGTGGGAACCGAATCTGGGCTGCTCAAAGCGACTCGGCTAGTCTAGGCCACCGGGTTGCCATATATCAGGTTTCGGCGGCAGTGGGCAGCAAGCCCCAGGGTGCTCCACCGGCCATGCACCCCCGTGTGCCCCTTCAAAAGTGGCTTCGAGCCCCCGAATAAGTACCTCACGCTCACCAGGAGATAACCTGGCTTTGGCTGTACCGCAACGTAATACCTATCGAGGACCCCGAGGTCATCCACCAGATCCTCGTCCACCTGGGGCTCCGGACCGAGATTCCCCAGCCCCGGCCCCCGCCGGCGCGGGCCCCTGACCTCTTCGCCGACATCCCCGCCTGACTGCTCCCCTGCCGGGCTCGAACTCTCCGCCGCACCCTCGGTCGCGGTGACGCTCCCGCCACGCCCCTCTTGCGGCCCTGAGGGGTGATTCCCGCCTCGCGGCCGGGGCCTACGCGGCCTCAGTGCTCCCCTTGACCGGCGCTTCATCCGCGCTGTAGCATCCCGTCATGCTGCTGGAGGGGGCGCCTGCGGCCGAGGGGGGCCGGCCCGGCAGCCCCAGGCGCGGGTTCGGCCGGGAGCGGGACCGACAGAGAGGGCCTGCTCCGACGGAGAGGGCCTTTATCGGGACTATGCTCATCATGCAGCCCGAGACCAAGTACGCACGAAGCGGCGACATCAACATCGCCTATCAGGTGGCTGGTGCGGGCCCATTTGATCTGGTACTGGTCCCCCGTTGGGTGTCCCACATCGAGTATGCGTGGGAGGAACCTTCCTTCTCGCGATTCCTACGTCGTCTCGCCTCATTCTCACGGCTCATCCTGCTCGACAGGCGGGGCACAGGGCTTTCTGACCGTGTTGGGCGTTTGCCGTCGCTCG
>JBHIAB010000306.1:0-2968 GCA_046758385.1 Methylomirabilia bacterium
ATTACCGCGGCTGCTGGCACGGAGTTAGCCGGAGCTTCCTCTGGTGGTACCGTCAAGCGGGCCGGGTATTGGCCGACCCGAGATTCGTCCCACCTGACAGGGGTTTACAACCCTAGGGCCTTCCTCCCCCACGCGGCGTCGCTGCGTCAGGCTTTCGCCCATTGCGCAATATTCCCCACTGCTGCCTCCCGTAGGAGTCTGGGCCGTGTCTCAGTCCCAGTGTGGCTGACCACGCTCTCACGCCAGCTACCCGTCATAGCCTTGGTAGGCCGTTACCCCACCAACCAGCTGATAGGCCGCGAGCTCATCCGATGGCGCTAGCTTCCATGGAGAGGCCAGCTTTCACGCTGGGCTTCCAAGCCCGCGTCGTATGCGGTATTAGCTCAAGTTTCCCTGAGTTGTCCCCCACCACCGGGTAGATCGCTCACGTGTTACTCACCCGTCCGCCGCTGTACTCACCCCCGAAGGGGCTTTCTCGCTCGACTTGCATGTGTTAGGCACGCCGCCAGCGTTCGTTCTGAGCCAGGATCAAACTCTCCATAATAAGAGCTCGAAGCCGATCAGAAGCCGGGCTCGATTGCCCAGTTCGTCTCGCGCATGACTCGAAGAACGCGCTGTGTACGCGTTCGGACATTCACTTTGGTTCCCCGTGGGGCGCGGGAAGTGATGCCCGCGCACCGTAGAGGCCCACACGTCACTCACACCAACTTTTCAAAAAGCCGTTGATCTCACGGGACGCCCCTTGAGAGGCGGCGCCGAGAGAAACGGAAGTATATGCCAGCAGCTGAGCTATGTCAAGCGCGGGGCCGCCTATGGCTGCGCGTCGGCGGTGGATCTTGAGCCCGGGCGAGCTTCGGGGTCCAGCCTGCCCGTCTCGGCCCGAAGCTACCCCGAAAATCGACGTGCGCCTCCGAGCCGGGAGACCGCGCGCCAGCGTCATAAGCCGCTGGAATGCCCGGCACTTACCGGTCTCCTTCGCCATCCGGCGCTGGCCACAAACAGGGGGTCCTACGGAACACGGCCGCCGTTCCGAGCCGAACGGCTCGCAGGTTGAAACTGCGCTGAGAATCTAGTATAGGGAGAAACCCTAGCTGGCTTCCTTAGTAGCGGCTAGACCGCCGACAACGGAGCCTTGCATCATGGATGCCCCTGAGACCCCCGGCCGCTTGCATGTGGACGAGAGCGGCGCGGAGCAACGGCAGAGTCCGGAGAAGGCGCGAGAGGCCGGGATCCGGCGCTTCGTGGACTGCTCGCGGAGCAACCCTCTCCTCTTCTACCCGCCTCTCCACCTCGGCACCCTCGAGCTGACCCGAGTTCCCGCGGCACTCGAGACGCTTCTCTCGGGCAGGGAGCTTCGGGCTGCCGACCTGGTAGTCGCGCCCGAAATCACCGAAGCTGGAAACGCGATCGAAGATGAGGCAAGCCGCCGGGTGCGGCAGGCAGAGGCGCAGCAGAAGGTGCGTCGGAGCCTGTTCGCGATTCGACGCGAGGCATGGCGCAATCTCGAGGAGGAGGGTCTCGAGACGCTGTACTTGGCCGTCGGCGCAGCGACTTGGCCGGCCGAAGACGGGGGCCGCCCGTATGAGGCCCCCGTCCTGCTGATCCCGGCCCAACTGAAGTGTACGGGCCGCAAGGGGAAGGATCTTGAGCTGGCTCTCTCCGGCGAGCCGCAGGCGAACCTCGTGCTGCTGCAGGTCTTGGAGGACGAGTACGGGATCCTGGTTGACCCCGAGCTGCTTATCGCAGCGGGGACGCTCGTGGCAGCGGGAAAACAGCGGGAGGCCACCGAATGGTCGATCGAGGTTGAGGCAACCTACGAGTACCTTCACCAGGCGATGGCGCAGCTGGAGCGCTCGGAGATCCAGCGCCGCATCATCTTGGGGAACTTCTCGTGTCCGAAGTTGGCAGTGGTGCGACACCGCGAGCGTCAAGGCGAACAGGCGGCGCTCGACACCGATTCCGGTCAGCAGCCCGAACTCGTGCGTAAGATGCTCAACGGGCGAGTGGCTCGTCCCAAAGGAGCAACGAGCCTCCACGACGCCCTCACCAAGGTCATCGATGACCTGCCCGCGGCGTTCCGGTACCCACGGATGGCGCCGCGCAGCTTCCAGGCCAGCCGGTCGGAGGGGAAGACGTAGAGCCGGCCCTGTTGCTCTCGTAGCTCACCCGGCCGGCCCCCCACCCTCCCGACGAGCGTCGAGCGAGACCCGGCGACGTCGAAGTTTGCACCGAGAACCCCGGCACCTACATTTTCGCGGCCGATGGGATCCGGGTTCGACTTCGACCCCCCGCACCCTTGCCACGGAGGCTCACATGTTTCGAACCGTCGCTTTGGCCCTGGTGTGCCTGCTGGTGCCGGCCGGCGCGCTCGCTCAGGACGCGATCCAGAGCGCCATGAGCGCCGCCCCGGCGTCGATCTCCGCCGCCGCGACCGTGATGGATTGGGACGGGAAAGTGCTGCGGGAGGGAACGAACGGCTGGACCTGTCTCCCGGATAACAAGGACTCGCCGGGAACCGACCCATGGTGTGTGAACGCCCCGTGGCTGAACTTCCTTGAGGCGATGATGGCCAAGAAGGAACCCACCTACCAGTCCGTGGGCGTCGCGTACATGCTCATGGGCGACACCCCGGTGAGCAACACCGACCCGTTCGCCACGGAGCCGACCGGTGAGGGTGACTGGGTGACGGACGTCGGGCCTCACCTGATGATCCTGGTTCCGGACAAGCGGGCGTTCGAGGGAATCCCAACCGATCACCGGAACGGAGGACCATGGATCATGTGGCCGGGCACGCCCTACGCCCACCTCATGATTCCCCTCGAGCACGGGGCGAAATAGCCTGACAGACAGCATGAGGCACCGCCTGTAAGCGCAAGCGGTGCCTCAGCTTGTTCAAGGGTCCCTTACCAGACTCGACCTCCACCACCACACCGCCCTGGCGTGGAACCCCGAAATGGAGGAGGCCCCG
>JBHIAB010000307.1:0-2911 GCA_046758385.1 Methylomirabilia bacterium
GAAATCGCGGTGCGCGCCCTCCAAGAGCCGGACGGTGGCCTGGCCATATCGGTCGCCGATACCGGCATCGGCATCGCCAAGGAAGACATCCCTCGGGCCCTGACCCCGTTCGTCCAGGGTGAGGCTTCCCTCACCCGGAAACACGAAGGCGCTGGCTTGGGGCTGTCGCTCGTAAGATCGTTCGCCCGGTTGCACGGCGGATCCCTCAGCATCGACAGCGAGGTCGGCGTCGGCACCGTGGTGACGATCAGATTTCCAGCCAGTCGCGTCGTTGCCCGTGCGGGCCTTGCGGGCGCCGGCCCCGGCCACTAGGTGTGCTTTCTACGAGCGTTGTTCAGTGAGCGGGCATGAGCCTGCTGATTGGTGGCTTCATGGCGAGGCTACCATGAGGTCGCTCGTGGTTGTAGTAGCGCAGCCACCTGGGGAGGTCGGCGTTGCGCTGCTGGGAGCTGGGGTAGGGCAAGGCGTAGGCCCACTCGCGGAGCAAGGTTTGGATGAAACGCTCGGCCTTGCCGTTGGTCCTGGGGGTGTAGGGGCGGGTGCGGATGTGGCGGAGGCCGGTGATGCGGCAGGCCTTGGCGAAGAGGCGGGAGACGTAGCCGCAGCCGTTGTCGGTCATGATGCGCCTGACGGTGACGCCCTTGGCGCGGAACCAGCGGAGCGCCCGGACCAGGAAGCCCGTGGTGGTCTCGCGCCTCTCGTCGGGGAGGACCTCGACGTAGGCCAGCCGCGAGTAGTCGTCGACGCAGACGTGGACGAAGTCCCAGCCGGCGCCGTCGGAGCCGCCCCGGCGGTCGCCGGTGATGCGGTGGCCGATGCGCCAGAAGCGGGCGAGCTTCTTGACGTCGAGGTGAAGGAGCTCGCCGGGGGCGGCGTACTCGTAGCGGCGCGCGGGGGCCCTGGGCTCGAGCGGCTTGAGGCGCCCGAGCCCGTGGCGGGCGAGCACGCCCGCGACGGTGGAGCGGGCCACGTGGAGGCGCTGGGCGATCTCCAGGGCCGTCATGCGGTAGTCGCGCCGCAGCCTCAGGATCAGGGCCACCCAGGGCTCGGGCAGCCTGTGGGCCAGGCGGCGGGCCCGGCTTGGCCGGTTTTCGAGGCCGGCCATGCCCTCGGCCCGGAAGCGGGCCAGCCACTTGTAGACGGTTCGTTCGCTGACGCCGAAGTCCGTGGCCACGGACTTCGGCGAGCGGCCCTGCTTGAGGACGCGCTGCACCATGAGGGCTCGACCGTGCGGCGTAGTTCGCGCATTCTTGTGGGTGTTCATCGGGGCTCCCCTCCATCGCTGATGGGCTCTCACCAATCAGCTTCCAGGGTTCAGCCCCGGTGAACAACCCTCATGGAATGCACAGCTAGACGGGCGCCGGAACGGCCAAGGTCCACCCCCGGGCCGCGCCCCCCGGGTGCGACCATAGGTAATGTCACGAGTTTTGTGTCAGCAGGAAAGGGGCGCTGACTCCCTGGTTGTGGTTTTCGTGGGTGAAGACGGCGAAGAGGATGCGGTCCATGGAGGTGCGGTCGCAGAAGGTACCCATGGGGCGGGTCCGGCGCCGGACCTCGCGGAAGCGGCGTTCGATGGCGTTGGTGGTGCGGGCGGCCTTGCGCCAGGCGGGGTCGTGGAAGGCGAAGCAGGCCAGGAGCTCGTCGAGGTCGGCGCGCAAGCAGGCCACGGCCCTGGGGTAGAGGTCCTGCCAGCGCCTGGCGAAGCGGGCGGCGGCCGATCTGGCGGCGACCCGGTTGGGGGCGTTCATGATGGCGTGGAGGGCGCGCTTGACCGGCTCGCGGTCGGCCTTTCGCACCTTGTCGAGGACGTTGCGGATCTTGTGCGCCCAACACCGCTGCACGGGGATACCGGGGTAGACCAGGGGCAAGGCGGCCAGCAGGCCGGAGCCGCCGTCGGCGGTGACCAGCTCGAGGCCCGCGCCGGCCAGGCCCCGGCGGTGGAGGTCGGTGAGGAACTGCTCCCACTGGGCGGCGCTCTCGGCGGTGGCCAGGCGGAAGTCGATGACCTCCTTCTTGCCGTCGGGCCTGAGCCCCAGGGCCACCAGGACGGGCCGCTTGAGCGCCCCGGCGCCGGTCTTGCGGGCCAGCACCACCCCGTCCAGGACCAAGACCCGGTAGCGGTCTTGGAGCGGGCGGCGGTGGAAGGCGGCCACGGCCCCGTCGAGGGCCTTGGCCACCCGGCTCACCGTGGCCGCGCTCACCGGCGCGCCGAGGATGGGCAGCAGGGCCTTGCCCACCTTGCGGGTGGACAGCCCGAGCACGAAGCAGGCCAGCACCATGTGGTCGATCTCCCGCGCCCGGCGGGCGTAGGCCCGCACCACCGACGTCGGATTGAAGCCGCGGGTGCGCGGGACGGAAAGCTCGACACGGCCCAGCTCGGTGAGCAGCCAGCGCGTGTAAGACCCGTTCCTGCGGTCGGCCGCCCCGCGCCGGGCCATCTCCACCAGGTGCCGGTCCACCGCGCGGGCCATCTGCCCTTCCAGCACCCGCGCCAGGGCCTCGCGGCCGGCGCGGCGGTAATCCTCGCTCCAGTCCAGGCCGTCGGCCTCCATCTCCTTGATCATCGCCAACGCCTGGGGCAAGCTCTTGATTGTCGCGGTCCGTGACATCGGGGGCACTCCTTTCCGGTTGTTGCACTTCAACCAAGGAGTGCCCTTTTCCTTCCTTGACACAAAATCTGATACATCACCCCCCGCGCGCCGGCCTTTGACCAGCCGACGAGCAAGGCTATATACTAAATTTAGTCAGTGAAGCGGGTCACCGCTCATCACGGCCGCCGCTCGTCCGGCGCCTCTTCCACCGCACAAGGAGATCTCATGGCCCTACCCCTGATGCCCAAGGCAACCGCCGTCTGGCTGGTCGAGAACACGGCTTTGACCTTCGAGCAGATCGCCGAATTCTGCGGTCTGCA
>JBHIAB010000308.1:0-2878 GCA_046758385.1 Methylomirabilia bacterium
CGAAGGCGGAGGCGAACCTACGCGCGCACGGTGTGAGCTTTGCGGAGGCGGTCTCCGTCCTGGAGGACGACTTCGCCCTCAGTCGTGAAGATTCCGCTGCCGTTGAGGAGCCGAGGTTCGTGACGCTGGGCCTGAGCAACCTGGGGAACCTGCTCGTGGTGGTTTACACATACCGAGAGCCTGACGCCATCCGGCTGATCTCGGCCTGGAAGGCCAACAAACGTCAGAGGGAAGCCTATGAAAAAGACCGCAGCTGAGAAGTACCGTGACATCGATTTCTCGCGCGCGAAGCGAGGAGCCGTCGTGAAAGCCGAGCCGGGGAAGACGAAGATTTCGATTCGCCTCGACAACAGGGTGATCGAGTTCTTTCGGGCCGCAGTAGACAGGGCCGGTGGCGGAAACTACCAGACCCTGATCAACGACGCGTTGCTTGAGTACATCCACCGTCGGTCGACTCTCGACGCCGTCCGTCAGGTGGTCCGAGAAGAACTCGCGTCGTACGGCGCGCGTGTCGTCTAAGGCAGTAGCAGATAATAAATGAACGAATATGAGCACCTGGCGGATAAGTTGGATGGGTGGACATTCGGCTCTGCCGAGCGAAGTACAAGGCGTTGGCCCCGACGTTGACGGAGCGGGCGCGGCGGATCTGGGCGGCCACGGAGGCCCGGGCGGCGGGGCGGGGAGGCATCAGCGGGGTGGCGCGTGCGACGGGGATCGCGTACTCGACCATCGTGCGCGGGTTGAAAGAGCTGGAGGCGGGGGCCAGCGCGGAACCTGGGCGCGTGCGTCGCCCCGGAGCCGGACGGAAGAGAACCCTGGACAAAGATCCGTCCCTGCTCGCGGATTTCGACGGGTTGGTGGAGCCGACCGCGTCTGGAGATCCACAGTCGCCGTTGCGCTGGATGTCGAAGAGCGTGCGGCAGTTGGCCGGGGCCCTGCAGGCCATGGGCCATGCCGTGAGCCGTCAACTGGTGGCCGAGCTGCTGGCCGCGGCGGGCTACAGCCTGCAAGCCAACCGCAAGACCCGGGAGGGGGCGAAGCATCCAGACCGCGACGCCCAGTTCCGCTATATCAACCAGCACGTCCGCCGGTTCCAAGCGGCGGCTCAGCCCGTCATTTCCGTGGATACGAAGAAGAAGGAACTGGTGGGGGACTTCAAGAACGCCGGCCAACAGTGGCGCCCGAAGGGCCGGCCGGAACCCGTCCGGGTGCATGATTTCATCATTCCCGAGCACGGCAAGGCCATTCCCTACGGGGTCTACGATCTCACCCGCAACGCCGGCTGGGTCAGTGTGGGCATTGACCACGACACGGCGAGCTTCGCGGCCCGGACGATCCGGCGGTGGTGGCAGAAGATGGGGCGCCCCCGCTATCGACGGGCCCGCTCGCTGCTCGTCACGGCGGATGCCGGGGGCAGCAATGGCGCGCGGGTGCGCCTGTGGAAGTGGGAACTGCAGCAGCTGGCCAACCGGACCCGCCTGGCGATTACGGTGTGCCACTTTCCGCCGGGGACCAGCAAGTGGAACAAGATCGAGCACCGCCTGTTCTCCTACATCAGCACCAATTGGCGCGGGCAGCCTCTCGTGAGTTTGGCCGTCATCGTCAATCTGATTGCCGCCACGCGCACCGCCGCCGGGCTGCGCGTGCGGTGTGAGCTGGACCATGGGGCCTATCCGAAGGGGCAAGAGGTCTCGGACGCCCAGATGGCCACGCTCAATCTCGCGCCGCATCGCTTCCACGGGGACTGGAACTACACGCTCCAGCCGAGCCGCAAGCGGAGATAATTCGGTCACTTATTTCCTGACACTGCCTAACTCCAGCATTCACCCGTCGGCCCGCGGCCGGGGCTGATGCTGATCGTTATGCGGATGATCGTGTGAGCGCTGTCCGGTGGCGTCGATGATCGACGATCAGCCGAAGGTTCGAGACAGCCTGCTCGAAGCTGCCCTGTGGTTTGTGCAAACGGCTGCTCGACTGTCAGGGGTTCAGCGTATCGCGCTCATCGGTTCGATCCTGAGCGACCGCCCAAGCCCGAAGGATATCGATCTGGTGGTGTACGTCTCCGACGATGCCGATCTCGCACCCCTGGCCTCGGCGGCGCGCCGGCTCCAGGGTCGGCTCCAGAGCCAGAACCGGGGCGCAGACGTGTTCTTGGCAGACGAGCAACGCCGCTACCTGGGTCGGACCTGCCCCTGGAAGGAGTGCCGGCCCGGGATCCGTGCCTCATGCGACGCGCTACATTGCGGGGGTCGCCCTTATCTACATGACGACCTCGCGACGATTCGACTCCCTGATTCGCTCATCGCGGCACCGCTCCTTGAGCTCTGGCCGATTGTCGTGCGCAGGTGCCAGGTGCCGGCCGATGTCGAGCGGCTGGTGAGTCATCTTCAGCAACCGCGTAACTCCGCAGTAGAGCGGCCCGCTGGCTCGCATTCGCTCGCCGTGGCCGCTCACCGCGAACGTTAGGCACCGGTTGCTGACCGCATAGGTCAGGATGGTGCGATGCGTTTCGCTTAATCAGCGCGCGCCGTGCGACACCTCGCGAGAGGAAGCGCCATGAAAGTTAAGCGTCGGGCTATACCGGATGACATGCGGCCCGAGTACGACTTCGATTACTCGACCACCGTCCGAGGCAAGCACTACCGTCGCCTTCTGAAAGAGGGCGCAAACGTCGTCGTCCTCGAACCGGACGTTGCCAAGGCCTTTCGCAGTTCGGCTGCAGTGAACGAGGCGCTGCGAGCTCTGCTCAGGATGTGCGAGGCGACGCGGCGTCTAACATTGCGTTCCGGCGGCAGGGCGACAAGCGCCCGCCGCTGATCGCGCGCGTTAGTGCGCCAAGTGAAGCTTGGCGCTTCTTGCAGGGTGAGAGTCCCTGCCG
>JBHIAB010000309.1:0-2824 GCA_046758385.1 Methylomirabilia bacterium
CAGCAGAAGATGGTCGCCCTGGCGCGGGCGCTGATGAGCGGCACCAAGCTCTTGCTCCTGGATGAGCCCTTCGAGGGTCTCTCGCCGGCCCTCGGGGAGAAGCTCGGTCAGACGATCCAGGAGCTCCAGCGCGATGGGCTGTCGGTGCTGATTGCCGAGTCGGACCACAGGCGAATCAGCTTCTCACAGAAAATCTACACGATCGAGCGCGGCGAGATCGTCCCGACTTCCTAATGGACTCGGAGGGGGGCTCCGCCCCTAGCCTGCCCTGGCGCCGAGGCGGAGGAGGGCGGCGAGGCGGGTCGGGGTCACGGGTGTCTCGGTGATCCGAACGCCGAAGGGCACCAACGCGTCCTCGATGGCGTTGCCGATGGCGGCCGGGGGTGAGATGGCGCCGCCTTCTCCCAGACCCTTGAGGCCGAGCGGGTTCCTCGGAGACGGAAACTCCAGGTGAGCGGTCTCGATGAATGGCACCTCTGTCACTGTGGGGACGTGATACTCCATGAAGGTACCGGTCAGGAGCTGGCCCGCGTCGTCGTAAGAGATCTCTTCGTAGAGGGCCCCCCCGATGCCTTGGGCGACGCCACCGTGGATCTGCCCCTCGACGATCATCGGATTGATCACTCGGCCGCAGTCGTGGGCCACCACGTACCGGAGGAGCTTCACCGAGCCCGTTTCGGGATCGACTTCCACCAGCGCCACGTGGACCGCACTGGCATAGGTGACAGTGGGGACCGACTGATAGGTGGAAGCTTCAAAGCTTGGTTCGGCAACTCCGGGCCCGGCAAAGGTCGGGAGGCAGGCCTGGATGATTCCGGCGAAGGTGAGCGAACGGTCTGGCACACCACGGACGAAGACACGACTCTCGGCAACTTCCAAGTCATCTAGCCGCGCCTCCATCAGCGTTGCTGCTGCCTGGAGCAGCTTCTCCTTTACCTTGTGCCCGGCGTTGGCGATGGCGTTGCCAGCCAGCACGGCGCTCCGGCTGGCGAAGGTTCCCACCCCGAACGGGATTGCGCCCGTGTCTCCGCCGATCACTGTGACATGCTCGAGGGGGACGCCGAGGGTATCGGCGGCGATCTGGGCGAAGGCTGTTTCGTGGCCCTGACCCTGGGAGCAGGCGCCCGTGGTGACCACGACCATTCCGGAAGGGTCAAGGCGCACCACGGCCCCCTCGTACGGGCCGATCCCGGTCCCCTCGACATACGCGGAGATACCGATTCCTCGGTAGACGCCCCGCGCCCGGAACTCTTCTTGCTCCTTCCTGAACTCCGTATAGCCCACCGCCTCGAGGGCTGCCTCGAGTGCTGCTTGAAAGTCGCCACTGTCATAGACGAGGGGATTCCCGTCGCGATAGAGGAGGCCAACGTCGTACGGAAACTCCTCGGGCCCGAGGAAGTTGCGTCGGCGGATCTCTGCTGGATCCATCCTGAGCTCCCGGGCCAGCACGTCCACGATCCGGTCTATCACGAAGACAGCCTCGGGACGCCCCGCCCCGCGGTAGGGAGCATGGGGCGTCTTGTTGGTGACCACCGAGCGGGCTTCCACCGAGAAGTTTCGGATCCTGAACGGGCCGAGCATGTGCGCCACGGTGTTGTAGGGCTGCACGATGCCCCACGGGTTATAGGCGCCCTGATCGAGGAGAAATCGGTCTCTGAGCCCGAGGATCTCGCCCTCGCGGGTCGCGGCGATCTCCACGTCGTGGACCTGCTCGCGCGAGTGGGTCGCGCTCTGGAGGTGCTCGCCTCGAGTCTCGATCCACTTCACCGGGCGGCGGAGCCGGCTCGCCAGGACGGGGATGAGAACATCTTCTGGATAGATGGAGCACTTGGTGCCAAAGCCTCCCCCGACCTCTGAGGCGATCACCCGCACCTTGTGCGCCGGGAGCTCGAGCGCTTGCATCAGCACCCGCTGCAGAAAGTGGGGGACCTGGGTCGAGTCCCATACGGTTAGCTCGTTGCCTCGCGCCTCCGGGATCGCCAGGACGCCCCGTGGCTCCAGAGGCATCCCAGCGTAGCGGTGCATCGTGAGCCGCTCCCTCAGGATGACGGGCGCCTTGGCGAAGGCACGCCTGATGTCTCCGAGGTCGTGGCGAAATGCCACTGCGATGTTGTCTCCCCACTCCTCGTGGATCAGCGGCGCATCCTCTCGAAGCCCGCGCTCGGGGTCTGGCACCACGGGCAGCGGCTCGTAGTCGACTTCGATCATCCCCACCGCGTCCTGAGCCGCATAGCGATCCGTAGCGACCACCACCACCACGGGCTCACCGACGTAGCGCACCTTTCGCTCCGCCAACGGGTACTGCGGAGCCGACTTGACCTGGAATCCGACTCGTGCCTGGAGGGGCGGCGGAGCCGTGCCGGCGATCGGCAGTGCTTTCATCCATCTCGCCAGATCGCCGAAGGTGAAGATTGCCACCACGCCCGGAACTCGACGGGCGGCCTCGGTCCGGGTGGTCACGATCCAGGCGTGGGCATGAGGGCTCCTCAACACGGCCGCGTGGAGGCAGCCGGCCACTTTGATATCGTCGGCGTAGATTCCTGTCCCGGCGAGGAGTCGGGGGTCCTCCCGCCGCCGGATCACTGCGCCAACGTATTTTCCACCCACCCTGGCACTCGGAGGGGGACTGGGCCCCCCTTCTGACTACGTAAAGTTCAGAGCCACGTGTCTGGCCAGGAGGTCGATCTGCGCGGGGTCGTCGGTGACCGGCCCGAGCACGAGGTATTGGAGGCCGGCACCCGCGAGGTCGGCGATGCGCGCATTGATCCGCTCGATGCTCCCGATCATGTAGCATTCCTGGAGATGTTCGTAGGCACGGTGAGTC
>JBHIAB010000310.1:0-2799 GCA_046758385.1 Methylomirabilia bacterium
TCGGCGCTGGCGGGCCTTACGGATGAGCGGTGCCAGGGCTGGGTGCGGGTTCGGTGAGCGTCTCCTCGACTCGCGCGTGGGCGTCGGCCACGCGCCCTCCCAGCAGCACGTCGAGTCGATCGAGGAGCTCGGCCTGCTTCAGAAGGTATCGGTCCTCCGTGGGTCGTTGCTGCATGTATCCCAGCGCGGCCACGCCACGGGGGATGATGGAGATCTTGGCGACGTGGTCCGCATAGGGACGGGACTCGGCGACCAACGCGTGGCCGGCCTCATGGTAGGCCACCGTCTCTTTTTCCTTGGGATTCATTACGCGAGTCTTCTTCTCCAGGCCGGCGATGATGCGGTCGCTGGCCTCATCGAAGTCCGCCATTTCCACGGCGTCCTTGCCTTTCCGCGCGGCGAGGAGGGCCGCCTCGTTCACCAGATTGGCGAGATCGGCTCCGACGAACCCCGGTGTTCTCGCCGCGATGGCCGACAGGTCGACCTCCGGCGAGAGGCGGACGTGTGCGGTGTGGACCCGGAGGATCCTCTCCCGTCCCTTGAGGTCGGGCCGGTCGAGGGCCACGTGCCGGTCGAAGCGCCCGGGGCGGAGCAAGGCTGGGTCCAGGGTCTCGGGGCGGTTGGCAGGGCGTCCGCAGGCCGCCAGACAGTAGAGAGGTGATCGACCGCGCCTGGCGTCATGGCTGCGCGTCCGGCCGGGACCGTGTGTGCTCGATCAGCCGTCTCCACTCCCCCCGCCGGGGAAGGAACATTGGGACCTCCCGCCGGTAGGTGAGGTAGGCGACGCCGAAGCTCCCAATCATGTGCGCCTCCTCCTTCGTCGCCAGGCGGTAATAGGCCCAGACGATCACCGGAAACAAGACCAACGTCGGGATCGTCGGCCAGTGGATGAGCTGGCCGAAGACGGCCAAGAAGATGCCCGTGTACTGCGGGTGGCGGATGAGCCCGTACAACCCGGCCGTGGCGAGCCGTTCCTCTTTTCGGGCCCGATAGACCTGCCGCCAGCCCTCAATCAGCAGCGAGATCCCGAAGAAGACGAACCCGTAGCCGACAATCATCTCGATCATCGCCCCGAGGCCACCCCACTCAAAGAGGGCCGCCCAGAGATGGCCGCTCGCGTGGAGCCACGGGATCTCGAGACCGAGGAACCCGGTCAGGAGGTAGATCGTCAGCGGAAAGCCGTACATCTCGGCGTAGAGGGCGATGATGAAGGCCTGGATCAGCCCCGCCCGGCTCCACTCTCGCCACCCCTTCGGCGCCACGTAGCGGTAGAGGAGCCACGAGGCGATCACCACCATGATGGCGGAGAGCTCCCAGTAGCCGGTCTGCGCTAGAGGTTGACTCAGATTCATGACTCCCCTCCGTCAGTGCCGGTGACCGCCTTTGGGTCCGTCCTCGCCGCCGTGCTCATGGCCGCCTTTCCTGGTACCATGTCCGCCGTGTCCTCCGTGCCGGCCGTGGGCCAGATGGCATCCGAGCATGAGCAAGACGATCAGGATAAGGAACCCGTAATTCTGTAGAAACTCACCCATGTCGGACCTCCTCTTCGAGCTTCATGCAAACTCGATACCAGCCACCCCAGTCCGCGAGACGGATCGATCATTCGGACAACTCTCGAGCGACGATCTCACGGCGTTGGCACCGGTGCTCCGGCGGACGCTCCTCGCGCTCTACAGGACCCTGGGGAATCCCGACTTCAACTACATCGTCCACACGGCCCCGACGGAGGACGAGGGCAAGCCCTATTATCTCTGGCACGTCCAAATCCTGCCCAGGGTGACCACGATCGCAGGGTTCGAGCTGGGGTCGGGGATTTACGTTACGACAATGTTGCCGGAGGAATCGGCGGCCTCGATCCGGGCGGTCATGCCGGGAAGGAAACCGCAGTGAGCGGAAGGACGATCGTCGCAATGCCGCCGGCTGTGCTCGAGCCTCGCGGAACATGGAAGGATCGCGCGGCCTACGACGCCCAGGCGTGAACACTGGCCGTCCTGTTCGCCGAGAGCTTCAAGCAGTTTGCCGATCAGGTCTCGGGTGACGTGCAGGCCGCCGGGCCCTGTCTGACAGCGGAGGTTAGTGATGAGCGAGGCTGAAATATTCGTTACGCTGGGCGGGCTGGGGGCGATCGCCTTCCTGGCCTGGTTCTTCTTCGGCCCGAAGCAGGCGCAGGTGGCCGGCATGAGGGGGGACGTTCAGGAGGTCCAGATCACGGTCAAGGGCGGGTACTCACCGGACATCATTCGGGTCCGGAAAGGGGTCCCGCTTCGCCTGAGCTTCGACCGCCAGGAGGCCGGGGACTGTACCTCCCGGGTGGTCTTCCCTGATTTCGGCGCCAGCAAGACGCTGGCGGCCTTTGCGAGGACCACGCTGGAGTTCACCCCGGACAGGGCGGGGCAGTTCGGCTTCGCCTGCGGGATGAATATGCTCCACGGCACCCTGATTGTCGAAGACGGCGAGGGAGGCGGGAAGCCGGGCCCGGCGCCTGGCCCCGCGCCCCAGCATGGCCCTCCCCACGAGCCTGCCGTGGCCGTCGGTGTCGGGCCGACCATGCAGGTAGAGAAGGCGAGGCAGGTGGAGTTCGCCATTGTCGGAGGCGGGGTCAGCTGCCCCAGCTGTGTGGCCAACATCGAGGCGGCGCTCAAGGACCAACCGGGTGTCGACGAGGTTCACGTCAGCTTCGGCGCTGAGCGGATCACCGTTCAGTACGACTCGAATCAAGTCGAGCCCGACCAGCTCCGGCAACTGGTCGAGGCTCAGGGCTACACCGTACATCAGCGGGACGAGCCTGGGAGCCCCGAG
>JBHIAB010000311.1:0-2784 GCA_046758385.1 Methylomirabilia bacterium
AGAAAATCGTCGCGCTCCCCTGGCATCTGCTCTCCGGCGAGATTTCGTGAATCGCTGGATCAGGGCAGACCTCCCTCTCAAGTAGGCGGTGAGCTCTAGGACAAGACGGCGCTTGACCGCTCCTGGGCGCCCGGGCTAGGCTAGCGGCACCGTTTCCGACCTTCACCGGTCCAGCTAGTGGAGGCGCCCCGGATGCAGTGCCCCCGGTGCCAGCAGGAGAACCCTCCGGAGGCGAAATTCTGTCTGGAGTGCGCAGCCGCTCTCGCTCAGAGGTGCGCCAACTGCGGCACCCAGCTTCCTGCTTCTGCCAAGTTCTGCCTCGAGTGTGCCAAGCCAGTCGGTGCTGGGCCTGCCACGGAGCCACGGTTCGCCTCTCCTGAGGCGTACACCCCCAGGCACCTCGCCGAGAAGATCCTCACGTCCAAGAGCGCGCTGGAAGGCGAGCGCAAGCAGGTGACCGTGCTGTTCGCCGACCTGAAGGGCTCGATGGAGCTCCTAGCCGACCGAGACCCCGAGGAGGCGCGAAAGCTCCTGGACCCCGTCTTGGAACGCATGATGGAGGCCGTCCACCGCTACGAGGGCACCGTGAAACCAGGTCATGGGGGACGGGATCATGGCGCTCTTCGGCGCGCCTTTGGCCCACGAGGACCACGCGGTGCGGGCCTGCTATGCGGCCCTCAGGATGCAGGAGGCGATCCGCCGCTTCACCGACGAGGTGCGCCGCACACACGGCATCGCGGTACAGATCCGGGTGGGCCTCAACTCGGGAGAGGTCGTGGTCCGGTCCATCGGCAATGACCTCCACATGGACTACACCGCCGTCGGCCAGACCACGCACCTCGCCGCTCGCATGGAACAGATGGCAAGGCCGGGCGCGGTCTTGATCCCTGCTGAGACCCTCCGCTTGGTGGAAGGCTACGTGCGGGTCAACCTCTTTTCGGAGTTCGCCCATTCGCGTCCTACGCAGGGCTGGCTGATCCTCGAGACCGGTTGCGTGTCCTATGGCAAGGCCACCGCCTATCTGCCCGTCATCGACCTCCTCAAGGCCTACTTCCAGATCCAGGACCGCGACGACGGAGGAAAGGTCCACGAGAAGGTCAGCGGGAAGCTGGTGACGCTCGGCGAGGCGTTCATGCCTACGGTGCCGGCCTTCCTCGCCCTGCTGGATGTGGCGGTCGAAGATCGACAGTGGCAGGCCCTCGATCCTCCCCAACGCCGTCAGCGGATCCTGGAGGCGGTCAAGCGGCTCCTCCTGTGGGAGAGCCACGTCCAGCCTGTCTGCCTTGTCGTGGAAAACCTCCATTGGACTGATTCCGAGACCCAGGCAGTGCTCGACAGCCTGGTTGAGAGCCTGCCGACCGCCCGGCTCCTCCTCCTGGTCAATTACCGCCCTGAATACGAGCACGGCTGGGGGAAGAAGACCTATTACAGTCAGCTCCGGCTCGACCCGCTCTCGCCGGAGAGCGCCGAGGAACTGCTCCGGGGCCTCCTGGGCAACGACGCCGACCTCGCGCCACTCAAGCTGCTCTTGATTGACCGCACCGAGGGGAATCCCTTCTTTCTGGAAGAGAGCGTCCACACCCTGGTCGAGACCGACGTCCTGATCGGCGAGCGGGGCGCGTATCGCCTGGCCAAGGCCCTTCCGAGCATTCAGGTGCCAGCGACGGCCCATGCGTTGCTCGCGGCCCGAATCGATCGCCTGCCACCTGAGCACAAGCGTCTTCTCCAGTCAGCCGCCGTTATCGGGAAAGACGTGCCCTATTCAGTTCTCCATGGCATTGCCGAACTGCCGGAGGAGGCACTCCGTGGTAGCCTCACGCATTTGCAGGCGGCCGAGTTCCTCTACGAGACAAGCCTCTTTCCCGATCTCGAATACACCTTCAAGCACGCCCTCACCCACGAGGTGGCCTACGGGAGCCTGCTCCACGAGCGACGGAGGGCCCTACATGCCAGGATCGTGGAGGCCATCGAACGACTTTACGGTGACCGGCCGGCCAAACAGGTCGAGCGGCTCGCCTACCACGCCTTGCGAGGCGAGGTGTGGGAGAAGGCCCTGGCCTACTTCCGCCAGGCCGGCGCAAAGGCTTTCGCACGTTCGGCCAACCGGGAGGCGGCGGCGTGCTATGAGGAGGCGCTGGGAGCCCTCGGGCATCTCCCGGACAGTCGCGAGACGCTCGAGCAGGCCATCGATGTGCGGTTCGATCTTCGCAATGCGCTCTGGCCCCTCGGGCAACTCGGACGGATCGTCGACTACCTTCGCGAGGCCGAAGCCCTTGCCCAGGCGCTGGACGACCAACGCCGGCTGGGGCGGGTTTTCTCCTATGTGACCCAATATTTCTGGATGACGGGTGACCCCCACCGAGCCCTCGAGTCCGGCCAGCGTGCTCTCGCCCTCGCCGCCAACCTCGGCGATTTCACCCTCCAGATCGAGACGAATTTCCGCCTGGGCCAGGCTTACCACGCCCTGGGCGATTATCGTCGGGCGGTCGAAGTCCTCAGAGAGAACGTAGAGGCCCTTCAAGGCGATTTGATTCATGAGCGCTTCGGCATGCCCGGGCTTGCCTCCGTGACATCCCGTTGCGTGCTGGTCTGGTGCCTCGCGGAGCTGGGAGAGTTTGCCGAGGCGATCGCTCGCGGAGACGAAGGGAGCCGGATTGCTGAGGCGGAGCTGAAGGCGCTGGGGTCTGAGAGCACCAGGAAAGCGAAGAGGCGACCGTGAAGGTCAGAGCAGCCGTGCTCATCCTCCCCTTCGCCCTTGGCCTGCTCGCCGCGCCGCCGCCGGCC
>JBHIAB010000312.1:0-2756 GCA_046758385.1 Methylomirabilia bacterium
AGCGGGGATAACCGGACATGAAAATCGCCGCGTTGTGTGCCGTCATCGTCCTCTCCTCGGGCTGTGCCGGTCCCGTCAAAGGCCTGTATCCTCCCGCAGAAGGCGAATCCGCAAAGGCGATCTATGTCGTAAGTCACGGCTGGCACACGGGCGTTGTGGTACGGAGGCAGGACATCCCGGACGGCATCTGGCCGGAACACAATGATTTTGCGGATTCCGAATACGTGGAAGTGGGCTGGGGGGACCGAGACTTCTACCGGGCTCCTGAGGCCACATCGGGCCTCGCGTTAAAAGCGGTGTTCTGGCCGACGTCGAGCGTCCTGCACATCGTGGGGTTCGATGATCCCGTGGGGAGGGCCCTCCGGGGGAGCGATATTATCGCGATCAATGTATCCGACCGCGGCCATAAGGAGCTGAGTACCTTCATCCAGGACGCGTACGCGAGGGATGAGTCGGGCAGGGCCATACCGCTGGGGCCGGGCCAGCATAAGAACAGCCGATTTTACCTGGCCAGTGAGAAATACTACCTTTTGAAAACCTGCAACAACTGGACGGCGAGGGCCCTTCGATCCGCGGGAGTTCCCATTACGCCACTCTATGCGGTCACCGCCGGGAACGTCATGTACCAGGTAGGGAAATTCGGTAGGGCGACCAGATGGCTGGGGGGCAGTCAAGACGGTCAAGGCCCGGTGGCCCAACCTTAAGGTCGGCCTCATTACCGGAACTCCTGAAGCCTTGCTGGGACAGCTCAGCCGTCCCTCCACCAAGCCCGTCAGGGCCGTGGCGATCTCTTTGAGAGCAACCCCGCGGCCCCCCCCTGTCGCGTGTCGTGGCGGGCTATGACGACGCGGGGCAGGTGAGCCTGGTGGGGTGAAGTCCTTAGAGGAGTGTGAGGGATGCGGGACGAAAAAGGCTGGATTCGCTTGCTTGCCATCGCACAGGGGTTGCTCGTTAGCGGCATTTGGGCCTCCTCGTTCGTCATCATCAAGATCGGGCTGGCCCATGTGGCCCCACTGACCCTGGCGGGCATGCGCTATTTCACGGCCTTCCTGCTGCTCCTTCCGTGGATGGCCCTCAACGCCGGGTTCACGCGAAACCCTGCCCCCGGCCAGTGGCGTCGCCTGTTCCTGATGGGGCTTTGCGCCTACCCGTTGAGCAACGGTGCGCTCTTCTGGGGGCTCCAGTACGTGCCGGCCACGACCGGCGCCTTCCTCTTCAGCCTGCTCCCTCTGCCGAGCCTCCTCCTCGCTCTGGTCTGGCTGCGTGAGGTTCCCACCCGACTGCAGGTCGTCGGGCTCACCGTCGCTCTGGCGGGGAGTGCCCTCTTCTTTTCGCCAGGCCTGAGCGTCGGGGATCCGCTGGCGCTGGGGGTGATCAGCCTCGGCGTGCTGGCATTCGGCGTCTTCGTCGTGCTCGGCCGGGCTCTAGCCAGGGCAGGGCAAGTGTCTACCCTGCCCTTGACCGCCCTCCCGTTGGGATTTGGAGGGGGCCTGCTTCTTCTCGTCGCGCTGCCGCTGGAGCGGGCGGCATCCCCGTCTCTCGAAGGCTGGGCGGCCGTCCTCTGGCTGGCGGTGGTCAATACCGCTCTCGCCTATTTCCTGTATAACCGTTGCCTCCGGACCCTCACCGTCTTGGAGTCGAACGTGCTGCTGAGCCTCTCTCCGCTGGGGACGGCCCTGCTGGCGAGCCTCCTTCTGGGGGAGCGCGTCGTGGCGCTGCAAGTGATCGGCCTAGTGGTCGCCATCCTGGGAGTCCTTCTGGTGCAGTGGAGATTCGCAAATGCCGAAGGCCATCAAGGCGAACCAGGCAGCCAGGATCGCGCTCGATGCCAGCGCGGCGCCGGACCGGATCACGATGAGTGCTGAGTACCTTCAACGCCTCGGCGATCGTGAACGGGTGCTCGAACGCGCGCGGGTTGGTGCTGATTCGAAGAAACGCCAGAAGCGTGAGCCAGGCAAACCGTCGTCGTTGACACAAATTCATGAACTGAATAGTATTCAGCCATGTCTCATCCCTCTCGCTGGTTCACCTCCGAGCATGAGACTTTCCGGCTGGCGTTACGGACGGTGGTGGAGCGCGAGCTTCGCCCTCATGCCGACGAGTGGGAAGCGGCGGGAATCTTCCCGCGCGAGCTCTACGGCCTGATGGGCAAGCTCGGCTACCTGGGGCTCCGCTACTCCCCCGACTACGGCGGCGCCGGGCTGGACTTTTGGTACACGCTGATCCTCTGCGAGGAGCTCGTCCGTTGCGGAAGCGTGGGGACGGCTGTCGGCCTCCTGGCCCACATGGAGTTCGCCCTGTCGGTGATCGATGCGCGAGGCACCCCAGAGCAGAGGACCGAGTTTCTGGCTCCTGCCATCAGCGGGGAGAAGATCGCCGCCATCGGGATCACCGAGCCCGGCGCCGGATCCGACGTGGGAGCGATTCGCACCACCGCCCGCCGGGTGGGCGGCGAGTACGTCATCAACGGGACCAAGACTTTCATCACCAACGGCAGCCGGGCCGACTTCGTCTCCCTGCTCGCGCGGACCGGCGACCCCGGCCCCAAGGGGCTCTCCGTCATCATCGTCCCCTCGGACACCGCGGGGTTCCGGGTCGGAAAGGCACTCAATAAGATGGGGGCCCATGCCTCGGACACCGCGGAGCTCTCCTTCGAAGACTGTAAGGTCCCGATGAGGAACCTGGTGGGGGAGGAGGGGAAGGGGTTTGGCTACGTGATGGATCACTTCAAGGGGGAGCGGCTGGTCATCTCCGCC
>JBHIAB010000313.1:0-2720 GCA_046758385.1 Methylomirabilia bacterium
GTCCGGCGAGGCGGCCAGGTCCTGCTCGGGCGCGCGTACGAGACCGAACAGGTCCTGCCCTTCAGCCCCTGGGTCGAGGCCTTCCGCACTGCGCCGTGGATCCTCCACGTGGAGACGCTCCAAGGCCTGAGCTCGGTCTGGCGGAGTGAGCTCGCCCGGTTACTCCCGGAACTCGGAGAGTCAGGCCCCCAGCTCACCGCCACGGCCGAGGATTACGTTCGGCTCTTCGAGGCCGTGGCTCAGCTGCTGAAATGCCTGGCCGCCCAGAGGCCGCTCCTGCTGATTCTCGAGGACTTGCACTGGGCCGACGAGATGAGCCTCAGGTTTCTGTCCTTTTTGTCACGGCGAGTCCCCGCTTGGCCTGTGCTCGTAGTGGCAACGGCGCGAGAGGAGGAACTCGTCGGCGCTCCCCTACTCCGCCAGATCCTTCAGCAGCTAGACCGCGAGCAGCAGCTCGTGCAACTGAGCCTGTCGCCACTCTCGCAGCAGGAGACCGTGAATCTCGTGCGCGTGCTGGCCCGGGTGGGCAGCGAAGAAGCCGTGATGGCCCGACTGGGGCAGCGGGTCTGGGCGGTGAGCGAGGGCAATCCCTTCATGGTGGTAGAGACCATGCGGGCGCTCCACGAAGGAGGCACGCTCCAGGCCCCGAGCATAGTTCCGCTGCCCCAGAGGGTTCGGATGGTGATCGCCGGCCGCCTGGAGCGGCTGAGCCCTCGAGGGCGGCACCTCATGGCGGTGGCCTCCGTTGTCGGCCGCGAGTTCGAATTCGTCCTGCTTCAGCGCGCCGCGGGGCCCGGCGAACAGGAGGTCGCTGAAGGCGTGGAGGAACTGGTGCGACGCCGGGCCCTGAACGCGGTGGGAGAACATTTCGAATTCACCCACGACTGGATGCGAGAGGTGGCCCACAGCGAACTCCTTCTCCCGCGCCGGAAGCTGCTCCACGGCATGGTGGCCAAGGCTCTGGAAGAGGTGTATGCAGACAACTTGGAGCCCCATTATGCGGCTCTCGCCTTGCACTACCGGGAAGTGGACCGACCGGAGAAGGCCGTCCAATACGCGTTGCTGGCAGGGGACGTGGCGGCGAAACGGTGCGCGTACACCGACGCCACATCCCAGTACCAGGCCGCGCTGGCGGTCGCTCACACCCTTCCCTCCTCGGACGAGACCTCCAGCTCGCGAATCGACGCCACGATCAAGCTCGCCAGCATCGCCGTGAGCCGCGAGCACTTTGAGCGAGACCTGGCGGAACTCCCGCTCGCTCAGGTCCTCGCCGAGCAGCTCAACGACCGGCCTCGCCTCTCCCAGGTCTTGTACTGGCTTGGACGGACTCACTACGTCCTCGGGAAGCAGGATGCCGGGATCGAGTACGCGCGGCAGGCTCTGGAAGTTGCCGAGGGACTCGGAGACGAGACCTTACTGGCGTTCCCCGTGAACCTGCTCGGGCGAGCCCACTTCACTCGGGGAGAGTACAGGAGGGCCTGCGAGCTGCTGGCGCGGTGTGTGCAACAGATGAATGCCCTCGGCAACCAAGTCGAAGAGGCCACAGCCTCGGGCATGCTGGCCCTTTCCCGTGCTCTCCTGGGTGAGTTTCCCCAGGCGCTGGGAGCGGCCGATCGCGGCGTCCGGATCGCCCGGGCGATTGAGCACCTTCCAACCCTGGCCGCGTGTCTCCAGTACAGAGCCCAGGTGCAAGCTTGGCAAGGGGAGTGGGCGCCAGCCCTCGAGGATTACCAGAAAGCGCTCGAGCTCGCGGAGAAGGGCGGCGACGTGTTCCGAACGTATCTCATCCACGGCAATCGCGGGCTGGCATATCTCCTGGCAGGCGACCACAAACGCGCGGGAGAAGAGCTGAGCCGGGCCATAGCGGAGGCACAGCAGCTCGGAACGCGGTTCTTTCTCGGGTATTACCAGGGCTACCTCGCGGAGGCCCGCCTCTCTGGCGGAGACGCCCTCGAGGCGCTCCGTCTCAGCCGGGACGCTCTTCAGATAGCCACTGAGTCCAACCAGCCGTGGAGCCAGTCGGTCGCCTCCCGCGCGCTGGCGCAAGCCCTCCTGCTGAACGACCCGTCTAGCCACCAGGCGGCAGAGGAAGCCATCAAGGATGCCATCGCCATTCAGCAAGCCTTTGGGATGAAGTTCGAGCTCGCCTGGTCGCTGCTCGTGTACGGCCAAGTCCTAAAAGCGAAGGGTGACGGACGAAAGGCCCATGAGACGCTCACCCAAGCAACTGAAATGCTCCGCGAGATGGGGATGGCTTCGGACCTCCAGCGGGCCAGGGCCGCGTTGGGCGACACCGATCAAACTAAGGACCGCCTGCATGCCTGAGCAAACAAACTCAGGTTGTCTGGCTTCCTTTCGGTTGGTTGCTGTGTTAATCTACCGCCACTGTCGTTTCCGCGTGGTGGCTCGCCTCCGGGCGCGAGAAGGTGGAGCGGTAGATACGCGAGTGAAATCAGTAGCTTAGAGAGCTGCCGTTGGTGTGAGAGGCCGCACACGCGGGGACGTTTTGGGGCTGGGCGGCAAACCTTTCTAATTTTGAGAGGGAGGACACATCATGGGCGAGCAAGTGAATCGTCGGCAGTTTCTGAACCGGCTGGGCGTGACGGTGGGCGCCGCCGGCCTGGGGGCAGCCGGGCTCGGGACAGCGGGATATTTCGCTGGTCCTCGTCCGGCTCACGCCGCGGTGAAACCCAAGGGGAAAATTCCCAGCAAGCCGATCA
>JBHIAB010000314.1:0-2684 GCA_046758385.1 Methylomirabilia bacterium
GCCGAGGCCCCCTCCGACGATCGAGCGCGGGCTTTGCCCGCGCAATCGGGGGGGAGGTTCGGAAGGGGGGCGGAGCCCCCCTCCGAGAGCTACCTGCGCCGCCACCAGTGCTGGACGAGCCCGTCCACCACCTGAGCGAGCTGGCCGATGGTGCGGCACTCCTTGACCACGTGGCAGTGCGGAGCGTAGAGAGGCATCACGCTGTCACCGATGCCCCAGCCCCACTGCCCTTCCGGATTCAGCCAGATGATGCCCTTGACCCGCTCGCGCATCAGCCTCATCGTCCAGGCCTGCGGGTCGTTGTAGTTGTTGCGGGCATCGCCGAGGATGAGGATCGTGGTCTTCCGGTCCAGGCTCTCCAGCTCCGTGCGGCAGAAGCGGCTGAAGGCATAGCCGAAGTCGGAGCGGCAGTGATAGTCCACGGGGGCTGAGCGGAGCGCCCACTCGATGGCTCGCTCCACGGGATAGGTGTTGAAGGCCTGGGTCACCTCGGCCAGCTCGGAGACGAACGCATAGGACCGGACCCGACTGAAGCACTCCTGAAGGCTCCACACGAGCTGGAGCATGAAGCGCGAGGCATTGCGCACCGAGTCGGAAACGTCGCAGAGGGTCACCAGCTTGGGCCTGTCCCGGCGGCGGCGGCGGAAGCTGAGCTCCATGGGGATCCCCCCGTACTGAAGGCTCCGCCGCACTGTGCGGCGGGAGTCCAACCGCCCCTTCCTCTCCTGCCGCTGGCGGAGGGCCAAGGCGTCCTTGATCCTCCGAGCCAGGCGCGCCACGACCGCCTTCATCTGGGCCACCTCGTCGGGGGTGAGGGCGAAGAGGGGCTTCTCAGCCAGCGACTCCCGCATGAGCCGCTCGCCCGCGCGGTACGCGCGGTGCTCCAGCTCCCGCTCGACGTGCTGCCGGATCATCCGGCGGAAGGCCTCCAGGCGGAGGTCGAGGTAGTTCCGGATCCGCGCCAGCTGCCCGGGATCGAGCCCACGAGCTTGAAGAAGCTCAATCAGGCGCGCGAGGTCGAGCTCGATGCTCTCCCAGTCGAAGTGGTCGTGGATGCGGCGGGAAAAGTAGCCGATCTGGAGAAAGTACATCAGCCGCTCCAGGCCGGCGTGCTGACCCCCCTCGCGGATTGCCAGCTCGAGCGCCGTGCCTTGGCCACGGAGGAGGAGGTCGGTCAGCTCGTCCAGCTCTACCCCCTCCTCAGCGAGGAGCCGATCCAGCAGCTCTCGGATCGCGGGATCCTCGGGGCCGAGGGCCTTCTGGAGCCCCTGACCGAGGGCCTGGAGGTCGAGGAAGTAGAGATCGAAGAGACGATCGAAGGACGGAAGGTCGCGCGACTCCTTGACGAGGGTGGCGGCGAGCGCGCTCTTGAAGGTCTCCCGATCCCCAACCCCCACCTCGGCAGAAGCGGCGAGGGCATCGAGGGCCTCGGAGGGTGAGACCCGGATCTCCACCCGCCTCAGGTCTCCGATGAACTCCAAGATTCTCTGATCCATCTCAACTCAGGTCCGCCAGAACCTTGTCGAGCGCGCCCCGCACCCGCTCCAGATCCTTGTCGTACTTGACCAGCATGGTCAGCGTAGACTCGACCAACTCCGGATCCAGCTGGTCGGCATTGAGGATCACCAGGGAGCGGGCCCAGTCCAGGCTCTCGGAAATCGATGGCGGCTTCCTGAGATCGAGCGTCCGAACTCTCTGCACAGCCGCCACCACGGCGCGGGCGAGTCGTTCCGGGATCTCAGGGACCTTGAGGTGGATGATCTCCAGTTCCTGGGCGGGGGTCGGAAATTCGATGAAGAGGTGGAGGCACCGGCGCTTGAGGCCATCGGACAGCTCCCGGGCGTTGTTGGAGGTGAGCACCACCAGCGGGATGTGCTTGGCCCGGACGGTTCCCAGCTCGGGCACCGAGACCTGGAAATCGGAAAGCACCTCCAGGAGGAAGGCCTCGAACTCGGGCTCCGCCTTGTCGATCTCGTCCACCAGGAGCACTACGGGGTCGTCAGCCAAGATCGCTGAGAGGAGCGGCCGTGGCGAGAGGAAGCGGAAGGAGAAGAAGGCATCCTCCTCGGCCGCAATCTTGGCGACCGCGTCGGGGAGCGAGAGAGCATCGGCGATCAGCTCGCCGACGCGTTCTCGGAGGAGCTGGGTGTAGAGCAGCTGCTTGGCGTACTTCCATTCGTAGAGCGCCTTGGCCTCATCCAGCCCCTCGTAGCATTGGAGCCGGATGAGCCGGCATCCGCTGGCCTCGGAGAGCACCTTGGCCAGCTCGGTTTTTCCGACCCCGACGGGACCTTCGACCAGGATCGGGCGTCCCATGCGCCCGGCCAGATAGACCACCGTGGCAACGCGTCGGTCTGCGATGTAGCTCTCGGCCCGAAAGCGCTCCTGGATCTCCTCGACGGATTGGAACATAGTCACTCCTTGCGTGATGAATTGGCGTTCATTTTAGCATACCGCTCCACCAGTCGAGCGCTCGTCGGAGAAGGGAGCCGGGCGGTGGTACAATGCCGCCGTGACCGACGACGCCAAACGCTATCACCGGTATCAGTTCTGGGTGGGAGTCGGCCGGCTCGCGCTCACGGTCGGGTTCCTGGTCGCCGTGCTCCTCACCGAAGGAGCGGTCCAGCTACGACAGTGGACCGAGACGAATGGCCATCCGCCCTGGCTTCAGGTGGCGGAGCTGC
>JBHIAB010000315.1:0-2639 GCA_046758385.1 Methylomirabilia bacterium
GGTGGTGTCGACGCGAAGCTGGCTGCCGTCCTCGAGGCCGAGCCCGACCGCGGCGTGGACCACCGCCTCGTTGAGGGCGCGGAGCGTCGACGGCGTCAAGCGATGGAAGGCGCGGTGGAACGCGTCGTGTTTGGGCACGGGCCGGCAGTCGAAGGTCGTGAAGATCCGCAACGTGTACCCGTCGGCGATACGCTCGCGCAGCTCGCGGAGATCCCAGTTCTTCACCCGCTGGAGCACGAACGCGCGGAGGACCTGGGGGGCGGTCAGGCCGTCTCGTCCTGTACTGTACCATCGGCCATGCTCGTGACGCCGGGAGGGGTAGGCCCGGCAGCCGAGGGCGCGGGTTCGGGCCGGGGCAGGACCGGCCGAGGAGGGCTTTTATCGCGGCTATGCTCCCAGGGACGGAAGAGAAGGCCGATCGTGGACCGAGTCCCCATGGCTACGGCCAGCGCGAAGAACGCTAAGGCGACGATCACCCAGGCGTACGTGAGCTCGCGGTCGCGTGGGTCGTTGGGAGGTCTGTCTCGTCTGCTCATCGTTGCGCTACTTCAACAAAGTTAGTCCCGATCCCAAAGAATCCCATTTCCCCTCGCCCCTGGCCGCCTGCTACGCCAGAGCCTGATCCAGGTCCTCGATCAAGTCGTCCGCATGCTCGAGGCCGACTGACAGTCGGAGCAGGTTCTCCGGGGTCTTTGTGCCGGGCCCTTCGATGGAAGCCCGGTGCTCGATCAGGCTTTCGGTGCCGCCGAGGCTCGTGGCCCGCGTGAACACCCGCGCCTTCGCAGCCACGGCCATGGCGTCGTCCTGGCCTCCTGTCACCTCAAGCGACACCATCCCACCGAACAGCGCCATCTGCCGAGCCGCGATCTCGTGGCCGGGATGTGACCTCAGCCCGGGATAGTGGACCGTCGCGACCCGAGCGTGGCGGCTCAAGAACGTCGCCACCTTGAGCGCGTTTTCCGAGTGGCCGCGCATGCGGTAGGGCAGCGTCCGAATGCCCCGGAGGATGAGCCAGCAATCGAATGGGGAGGCCACCGCTCCCGAGGCGATCTGCACCTTCCTGACTCGGCGGAAGAAGTGATCGTCGACCTTTGCGATCACCACACCCCCGAGGACATCACTGTGCCCGCCCAGATACTTGGTGGCGGCGTGCACGATCAGGTCGGCGCCGAGCTCGAATGGGCGCTGCAGCACGGGGGTGGCAAAGGTGTTGTCACATGCCACCAGCGTCTGCGTCGCGTGGGCGATGTCCGCGATCCGCCCAATGTCGGTGATCTTGAGAAAGGGATTCGAGGGGGTTTCAACCCAGATCAGTCTCGTCTCCGGCCGCATCGCATCCTCGATCTGCCTCGGATCACTCATGTCCAAGAACGTGGCATTCAGGCCCCAGGGGATGAACACCTCTCGCAAGAGGCGAGCGGTCCCATGATAGACGTCGAGGGGTGCAATGAGGTGATCGCCCGGCGACAGAGCCTGGAGCACGCTCATCGTGGCTGCCGATCCCGACGAGAAGGCCGCCGCCGCCGCCCCGCCTTCGAGCCGGCACAGGCATGTCTCCAGGGCCGCGCGGTTGGGATTGTTGTTTCGGATGTACGTGTAGCCGCGGGGGTAGCTCCCGTCTGCCTCGCGCTCGAAGGTGGTCGACAGATGGATCGGGGGCGTCACCGCTCCGGTACCCGGGTCGACTGCATGACCAGCATGGACGGCCAGTGTCTCGATCCTCATGGGACGCCTCCTCGCGCGCTCTTGAGCACGAGGCCCTCGAAGGCGGTGATGGAGCGCGTGGGCTAGGGTCGGTTGCACTCCACGAACAGTGCCGGCAATGAGGCGATGATGTTAATGGGGATCATCGTCGCGCGGCACGCGTTCCGAACCCATGCGGCCCTCCCACCCTCACCCCGACCCTCTCCGGGGAAGGCAGAAGGAGGCCCGAGGATCGTCTCGCACCGGGTTGGAAGTAGGCCGACAGCGGCCGCGGGTATAATGGGTCGCAGCAGCGTTCCCGGAGGAGCACCCGTGACCGATCTCGAGCATGACCTGCGCCGCGTCGTCGAGGGGGAGGTGCGCTTCGATACGATGTCGCGCCTCCTCTACTCGACCGACGCCAGTATCTATCAGGCCGAGCCTGTGGGTGTAGTGCTCCCGCGCCAGAAGGGCGATGTCCAGGCGGTGATCGAGGTTGCCAACCGCCATGGCGTCCCCATCTTGCCGCGGGGTGGCGGGACCTCGCTGGCCGGGCAGACCGTGAATCGGGCCATCGTGCTGGACTTCTCCCCCCACATGAACCGGGTCGTGGAGGCAAACACGGACGAGGGGTGGTGCCGGGTCCAGCCGGGCCTGGTCCAGGACGAGTTGAATGCGCATCTCAAGCCCTTGGGGTTTCTCTTCGGCCCTGACACCTCCACCTCCAACCGTGCCACCCTCGGGGGGATGATCGGCAACAACTCCGCCGGCGCCCACTCCATCGCTTACGGCCTGACGCTCCATCATGTGCTGGAGCTCACGGTCCTGCTGGCGGACGGGGGCGAGGTGGTGCTCAAGGGTCTGACTCCGGAGGCCCTTCAGGCCAAGCTTGGGGGCAACGGCCTCGAGGGGCAGATTTATCGTGAGCTGGTCCGCATCGTCGGCGAGCACAGGGA
>JBHIAB010000316.1:0-2622 GCA_046758385.1 Methylomirabilia bacterium
ACTGCCCGGCGACCTCAACCAACTCGTCGCCGACCTGCTCCAGGCCCAGGGCACTCGCACCGAGCAGACCGTCGACATCACCGACCTGACCCGCCGGGTCTCGGAGGCGCTCCTCACCGGCCCCCAGTTCCAGCCACTCTCCCCCGAGATCCAGGGTGTCATCGGCCAGACCTTTGCCCCCATTGAGGCACGGGAGCAGGCGCGGCTTCGGGACGTGCTGGCCGCCCGCGGCCTCACCGGCATGGGCTCCATCCCCACTGAGCAGTTCTCGCAGCTCTTCGCCGCGTTCGGCGGCCGCAGGGCCGAAGCCGCTCTCGACCTGGCGCAGCAGGCCCAGGAGAACCGCATCCAGCTCGCCAACATCCTCGGTGGCGTCGCCGGGCGGCGGGACCCCGAGGCTGCTGCGGACATCCTACGCACCCAGATGGACGCGGAGACCCGGGAACGCATCGCCCGGCTCGATGCCGAGACTCGGCGTGCGGTCGCTGACATCCGGGCCAACCCCAGCCTTACCACATCACAGAAACTCGCTCAGACCGTCGGATTGCTGTCCGCTGGCGTGTCGGTGGCCCGCGGTCTGGATGCGCTCGGCGTCTTCAACCTGGCGAAAAACCTGCTGGGGCTTGGGGGCGCGGGACTCGGCGCGGGGCAGGCTGCTCCACCAGCTGCCGAGGTCCTGGGGCCGCTGTCTGGTCTTGCGGGGCCGGTCCAGGTGGCAACCGCTGGGGAGCTTGCACCAGGGAGCCTCGCTGGCGCCGGTGGTGCTGCGCCGTCCTTGGCTGCGAACCTCCTGGCTGGTCCCGGGCTCTTCGGGGCGATTGTCGGCATTCCCAAGCTATTGGCGGGCCTGATGGGTGGAGATCCCCCCGTAAACGTCTTCCTGGAGCACGTTCAGGAGAACCTGGCGGCTGGAATGCCGTTCGAGCAAGCTGCGTCGATAGGGACTACGATGATGCTGACTGGGGTCGACCTAGAAAGCCAGGAATTCGACCGAATCATGCAAGAGAAGATCCGAGCCGGGGAGGTGTCGCCAGAGAACCTAGCTGACATTGCAATGGACGCCTGGCAAGAGGCCACGGCAATTGCGGAGGACGAGTACAACCAGACGGTGATCGACTGATGCCCCAGCACGACCTCAACCAGGCGATCGTCGAGCTCCTCCGGCAGGCCCAGCAGCAGGCCGCGTCGCGGGATCCCGTTGCCCCTCTTCCGCCGCCCACCGGCTCCTCGACCCTCGACATCCTCGCGGCGACCTTCGCGGACGTCCAGTCCGGGCTCGGCGGCAAGCCACCGCAGGCCCTGGATCGGCTGGAGGCTGCCGAGGCCAAAGAGCGCCTGCAGCGCTACCGCCTTGGACTGCAGCGGCAGCAGCTGGAGCTTGGTCGGGAGCGCCTCGGCGCCGAGCGCGCCCGCGTCACCCTCGGCATCGCCGAGCGGTTGGAGGGCCTGCGCCGAGCGCGGCAGGAGCGCGGAGAAGCACTGCGGGAGAACCTGGCCCAGCTACGACAGTTCATCAAGCAGGGCGCGTCCCGGGAGGTCCTCCGCGCCCAGGTGTTCCGCAATCCCGACGTCGTGGAGGCCCTCGGCGGCCCCATGGGCGCCGTGCGGTTCCTGGCCCAGCGCGCCGACGAACAGGACCTCGCCCTGTCCGGGCAGGAGAAATTCGCCCGTGGGCAGGTTCCCAATGAGCCGGAGCTCCAGGCGCTCCGACGCACCGGCATGGATGCCGACCAGATGGCCCGGCGCATGGCCGAGGCTGGTGAGCAGGCCCGCACCCTCAAGGCCCGCCGCACCGAAGCCGAGCTGCAGGTCCTACTCGACGCCGGGCTCATCTCGGTCCCCGAGGCGGAGCGCCGCGCTGCCTCCGCCGGCATGTCCGCGGAGCAGATTCGCAACCTGGGCCGGCCCCGGGAGTTCGACCCCGGTAAGATCCAATTCGGGCGCCCACCGGGAGCGCCGCCCGGGGGGCCGCAGCGCTTCTTCTTCCCCGGCGGCGGCCGCGACCCGCTGACCGGCGTGCCCCTCACAGGCGCTCAGTTCGCCCAGCGCGCCCGGGAGGTCGACGTGAACCTCGGCCCCGGCGCCGGCATCGTGCGCCTGAACCCTGAGCAGGCCCGTCTCCACGCCCAGGACATCCGCAAGATGCGCACCGGCGCCTTCGACACCATCACCCTGACTGACGAGCAGGGCGGCAAGCACATCGTCGGGATTCGCCGGGACCCGCAGACCGGCACCGTCAGCGTGACCAACGTGATCAGCCCCGGCGCTCCTCCCGGCGCCGACATGCTGGCCCGGTCCAAGCGCATCAAGCAGCTCACCACGCTCATCGCCTCCACCTCGTCCTACATCCAGGACCGCATCCGGGCCTACACCGGCGGCGTGCCGGGGCTCGCCGACCAGCTCATGGCGGCCTGGGGCCAGATGTTCGCCGGCGAGGTCACGGCGGAGAACCTCCAGAAAGCCATCGGGCAGTTCGCCGCCACCGCCGAGCTCAAGCGCCTTCCGCCCAAGGTCCGCGAGGAGATCGTCCGGGCGTCTGAGGAGGTTGCCCGGATACGCAACGAGCTCGCCACAATCCTCGGTGGGCGGCCTATTCCGGTTGAGCTCTTCGCGCCGGGGCCA
>JBHIAB010000317.1:0-2597 GCA_046758385.1 Methylomirabilia bacterium
GGGACGGGGAGGTGACGGTGGATTACACCGGCTCCTCCCCCCAGCGCCGCGGGCCGATCAACGCCACGCTTGCCTCGACCGAGTCGGCGACCTACTACCTGTTCATGGCCGTTACCGACCCGACCATCCCGTCCAACTACGGCTGCTACCTGCCCATTCATCTCATCGCTCCCGAAGGCAGCGTGGTGAACGCCATGCCCCCGGCGCCCGTCGTCGGTCGGATGGCGATCTCCCACACCATCACCAACGTCCTGTTCAGCGCGCTCTCCCAGGCCCTCCCGGATCGCGTCACGGCGGCCTACTACGGCATGTCCAACATCCACACCTTCGCGGGCGAGAGCGGCAGCGGCAAGAGCTGGATCTTCCTGGACATCGAGGTGGGCGGCTGGGGGGCGCGGCCGACCAAGGACGGCCTGGACTGCCACTCCCAGGGTGTGCACAATCTTGCCAACACTCCCATCGAGATGGTGGAGGTCACCTACCCGCTCCGGTTCCAGCGCTACGAGTTGATCCCGGACACGGGTGGGGCAGGGCGGTTCCGGGGCGGGCTCGGGGCGGCGCGCGACATCGAGTTCCTCGACGAGCGTGGCTCGCTCAACACCCAGTTCGACAAGTTCAAGGTTGCCCCCTTCGGCCTCTTCGGTGGCGGCCCCGGCGGCCGAGCCCAGCTCCTGCTGGAGTCCGAAGGGCGGACGCAGGCTCTCCGCTCGAAGACCGTCAACCGACCGCTCGAGCGGGGCGACGTCCTCCGGATGCGCACCCAGGGCGGTGGGGGCTACGGCGATCCCCGGCAGCGTGACCCCAGCCTGATCCTCCGGGATCTGCGAGAAGGGAAGGTGACCCCCGAGGGAGTGCGGCGGGACTACGGGCTGGACCCGGACGCTCTCGGGGCTCAGCCTTCGTAGCCTCGTCCACGGATCGGCCAGCAATGGGAAGTCGGGTCAGGGACACCAGTGTTCTCTCCGAGATCGGCCTCCGCCCGAAGATGGAGGACCGCTATGCCCTCGTCGAGGGTGCCGGGGGGCTCTTCGGGGGGGTGTACGACGGACACGGGGGCGCGGGGATCGCTGATCTCGTCGCCATGCGACTCCACGGGCTGTTCTTCGGTGCCGTCGAGGAGGGGCTCGCCCCAGAGGCTGCGTTCCTCAGGGCATACGAGCAGATGGACCGAGAAGCGAGGAGCCCGGATTGCGGGTCGACAGCGGCGACCTTTTTCATCCGCGGGGATCAACTCGCCATCGCCCATCTCGGGGATGCCCGAATGATCCTGGTCGGCGAGGAGGAGACCGAGCCGCTCACCGAGGATCATCGGGTGGATCATCCAAAGGAGCAGGAACGAGTCCTCCGGGCAGGCGCTGAAATCGACTACCCCTATGTGCTCCGGGGCTGGCGTGGGCTCATGCCGACCCGCAGCTTCGGCGATACCTGGTTCCGCGCGATCGGGGTCATTGCCACGCCCGACGTTGCCTCGAGGCGGCTCGGGGCCTCGGACCGCTACCTGGTGGCGGCCTGCGATGGTCTCTGGGATGTCCTCGACAACGAACGGGTCGCCGAGATCGTGCGCGGAGCCCGGGGCGCGGAGCGAGCGGTGAATGCCCTGGCCGAGATCGTGTTTGCTCGGGGGGGCACCGACAACCTCACCGTCATCGTGGTCGAGTTCAATCCCGCCGACTAACGCCGGGCCGAGAACCGAGCAGATCAAGGACGCAGGGAGGAGCCCACCGGAGGCGTACTCCCTGTACGTTGAGGATGGGCGACGACCGAGGACGCAGAGATGCGATTTCCTTCCCGGGGGGCGATGCTGCAGGGCTCCGGACGGTCGTACATGTATCAGGCTCCCTGGATGGCGATCTGGCCGGGAGTGGCCATCTCGCTGGCGGTATTCGGCTTCAACATGCTCGGCGACGCCCTGCGCGACGTCCTGGACTCCCGCCTGAGAGGCTCCACCGGCGCCAGGATGCGCTGACGGTCTCTGACCAAAGAGAGCATTCGGTTCCTCTCCTTTTGCCGCTAGAATAGTCGCGTGAGAAGCCGATGAGGGGGCACCGGGCCCTATGGTCGCTGCTGCTGATCGTTCTAGCGGGCTGCGCCACCCCGTGGCGTGTCACCACGCCGCCCGTGCCCCCAGTGGTGGGCGCCGTAGAGACCGGCAAGGCGTCCTGGTATGGCCACCCCTACCACGGACGCCGCACCTCGAGCGGCGAGGTGTACGACATGCATCAGTTGACGGCGGCCCACCAGACGCTTCCCCTCGGCACGACCGTGCTGGTCACCAACCTCAACAATGGCCGGTCCGTCACGGTGCGCATCAACGACCGTGGCCCGTTCGTCGATGGGCGGATTATCGACCTGTCGTATGCGGCGGCGCGGCTCCTGTACGTCGTCGGGCCCGGCGTAGTCCCGGCTCGGGTGCGGGTCGTCTCCTTACCGGGACAGGCGCGCGCCCGGGGGTCGGGGGCATACGCGATTCAGCTCGGGTCCTTCAGCGATCGCGCCAACGCCGAGGCGCTCCGGGCGAGGCTGGCGTTGTCCACGGGACATGTGACGGTGAGCCCTCATAACGTCGGCGGGGTGACATACTACCGGGTCCGGGTGGG
>JBHIAB010000318.1:0-2553 GCA_046758385.1 Methylomirabilia bacterium
AGTTTTCCCTGCTGCATCAGATACACCCCGATGTCGTTATAGGGGTTCCCGAACTCCGGATCGATCTCGATGGCCCGGAGGCATTCGGCGGTGGCCTCCTCGAGGTGTCCTTGGAAACTCAGGGTCCACCCTAACCCGGCGTAGCCGGAACCAAACAGGGCCGGCTACGCCGGGTTAGTCCCTTACGAGCCTCGCGCGACGCGAGGGGATCCAGTGAGATAATCCGAGCATGGCGACCTTTATCGCCTACATTCCGCAACTCCGCAGGGGCAGATTCGCCAATTTGTGACGTGAGCTAAGCTGCTGCAAACACAAGTGGTTGTTCTATTCGTACTTCAGAGCCCTTGCCTTCATTAGCGCCACGAGAACTCGCTCCTCCCGCTGATTGATGGCGCGCAGCTGCCGACGGGCGGCCCTGAACTCCCGGTAGCGTCGACCAGCTCGGAGCAGCCTCTCCTCGTCTTGCCGGCGGACCAACTTGCAGTGCCGGCGCCCATCGTCGCCCTTGAAGAGGAACAGCGTCTGGGGGTGTCCGGCGCCGTCGGCACAGTGACAGCCAGGCTTGCCGCACTTTCTCCGGACGACGGATACGGTACCGATGGCCAGTTCGTCGGCCTGGCCCAACCGGCGCAGAAGGCGCCCCCTGTCCCGGTGGATCCGGCGAAGGGCAGCGCGGGGTCGCGCACTTGACTGTGCCACAGGACTAGTATACCATATCTACTAGAATGTATAACAGGCCAGACGGCCAGCGCCGTCACGTCTTGACCCCGTCGGGCGCGGCGAACCTTCAGGTCCATCGACTCGGTCCCCATCCGATCCTTCGGCACTTCCTCGACCACATGACCTTCTCCCGGATCGTGGGTTCCTGCCTCGGGGCGCCTCGCAAGGGGCTTCTCGACCACGCCCAGACCCTCTCCGTGCTCCTGCAGAACATCCTCCTTTCTCCCGCCCCGCTCTATCGCATCGCCGAATGGGCTGCTCCGATCAGCGCCGCTGCGCTCGGCCTGTCCCCTGAGGAGAAGCTGTCCATCAACGATGACCGCGTCGCTCGCAGTCTCGACGCCCTGTCATCCTCTCGGGCGCGGAGTCTCTTCTTCCGCGTGGCCCTCAACGTCATCAAGAAGTTCGAACTCGATACCCGCCGGATTCACCACGACACCACCACCGTCACCTTCCACGGACGCTACGAGGGCTCGCACGCCGAGCCGCGGATCACCCGCGGGATCAACAAGGACCATCGACCCGACCTCAAGCAGCTGGTCTTCGGGCTCAACGTGACCGCCGACGGTGCGGTCCCCGTGTCGCACGAGGTCTTCAGCGGGAACCGCACCGACGATACGATCCATCGAGGCAACGTCGAGCAGCTTCGCCACTTGCTCGGCCGCGACGACTTCATCTACGTCGCGGACTGCAAGCTCGCGACGCGGAAGAACCTTCAGTACATTACCGGCTATGGGGGGAAGTTCGTCACCGTCCTTCCTCGTACGCGAGCCGAGGATCAGCTCTTTCGCCGCCAGTTGCGCGAGGGGAAGCCCGTCCGTTGGCGTCAGTTCTTGGTCCTTCCGAACAAACGGCGCAAGAGCGTGCGCCCCGACATCTACTGGACGACAGCCGATGGGCCGAACGTGACCGACGAAGGGTACCGGATCGTCTGGTGCCGCAGCTCCCAGAAGGCGGAACTGGACGCCTTGGCCCGCGAGGCCAATCTCGAGAGGGCCGAGGCAGAGCTCTTCCACCTCGGCAGTCAGCTCAACCGCGGTTCACTACGGCGCCGCTCCTCCATCGCCAAGAAGGCCAAAGTCATCCTCCGGAACCTGGACTGCGAGCGATTCTTCCGGCTGACCGTGCACGCTCAGGTCCGGATCCAAACCAAACGGCTGCGGCGCGGTCGACCGAAGAAAGACGACCCGGTGCGCGAAGTCCGCTCCTCGGTCTTCCGCCTCGAGGTCAAGCGCGACAAAGAAGCGCTTCGGGCGGAGTCCCGGACCGACGGGGTGTTCCCGCTCACGACCAACCTCCAAGCCCGCCGCGCCTCGAAGCAGGAAGTCCTTCTCATCTACAAGTACCAGCCGTACGTCGAGAAACGGCACGCCCTGTTCAAGACCGAGTTGGAGGTGGCCCCGGTCTACTTGAAGAAACCCGCCCGGGCGGCGGGTCTGCTGCACGCGACCTACTTGGCGATGACCGTCGACGCCCTCATCGAGCGCACGCTCCGCCAAGCGATGAGGCGCCTCGAGATCGAGAGCCTCCCCATCCTACCCGAGGGGCGGCCTACCAAGACCCCGACCACGGCCCGGCTTCTCGAGATGTTCACCGACGTCGCCTGGTACGAGTTCGAACGCGGAGGCGAAACCGTCACGTTCCCGATCCAACTCTCGCCCCTGCAGAAGCAACTCCTGAGGCTCCTCGACATGGACCCGTCCACCTACGCCTGACCATGGAGTCGGGGAGCCAGCCGAAATTCCGAAGTCTGGTCGCTCGCAGGTGCGGAATGTAGGTTTTATGCACCAGAAATAATAGTTTCTTTTTGCGATTTCCTCCCAGTCTTTGACC
>JBHIAB010000319.1:0-2464 GCA_046758385.1 Methylomirabilia bacterium
TCACCCAGGATCGGCAGGAGGACTTTGTTCTTCAGCTCGGGTTTGGCCGGGTCCCAGTCGATGTCGAAGAACGGGGCGTTGGGGGAGGCCGGACCATTCTCGAGGACATCCGTCCACCATGCGTTCCGGCTTCCCGAGATCCCCATGTGGTTGGGCACCACGTCGATGAGCTGGCCCATCCCGTGCGCCCTGAGGACCTCGGCAAACGCTTGATAGTCCACTTCGGTGCCTAGCGCCGGGTTGAACCGGTTGTGGTCGGAGATGTCGTAGCCGTGGGAGCGGTCCGAGCAGGGCTGGAGCAACGGAGAGAGGTAGCACTCGGTCACTCCCAGCTCGGCGAGATAGGGAACCACGGCCCGGGCGTCCTGGAAGGTGAAGCCCCGATCGAGCTGAAGCCGGTAGGTGGAGACGGGAATTCGCCGAAAGGCACCGGGGTCCCCGTTGAAGAGGTTGAAAAGCCGGTCCGGGCTCATGCGTGGGATCTTTTGTGCTGGAGAGGCCGGCCGCTCAGGCCTCGTCAAGGCTCCAGAGGAACTCCCGCCGGCCACCCCGCGGGACCACCACCAGGCCGCTGGAGTCCACGTGGTAGCGCTCCCGATCTACCTCGGGGTTCAGGCCGATCTCCTGCGCCGCCCCGATGATGTTGAAGCGGTCCACGATGGCGCGGTGAAGCTGCGCGCTTTTCCCGACCGAGGCGAAGTCCATGATAATTGAGTCCTCGATGTGCGCCCCTTCGTTCACCCACACGCCGCGGCCCAGAATCGAGTTCCGGATGGTGGCACGCTTGACCAGAGACCCCTCCCCGATCTGGGCGTTCTCGATATCACCGCCAACGATGCGGAGTGGGGGCCCATGGTATCGGTTGGTCATGACGGGCCAGTGGCGGTTATCGAGGTCGAAGCGGGGCTCCTCCCCCAAGAGATCCATGTGGGCCTGCCAGTAGGCCTCCAGGCTCCCCACATCCCGCCAGTAGCCGGGCTCCTCGTAGGGCTTGAAGCCTGGCACGTCGTTCTGCATGAAGTCGTAGGCGAAGACGCGGGCGCTCGGAAAGAGTGCGGGGATGATGGTCTTGCCAAAGTCGTGATCAGTGTTGCGTCTCGCGTCCGCCACCAGGGCCTCCAGCAGCACTTCGCGGGAGAAGAGGTAATTCCCCATGGAGACGTAGGCGCGGGTCGGGTCCCCGGGTATCGGACGGGGAGAGTCGGGCTTTTCCACGAAGTCGATGATGCGCCCGGTCTTGTCGATCTCGAGGACACCGAAGTCGCTAGCCTCGGCCAGGGGGACCGGCCGCGCGGCGACCGTGACGTCCGCCCCGCACTCCCCGTGTAGGGTCACCATCTGGTTGATGTCCATCCGGTAGATATGGTCGGCGCCGAAGACGGCTACCAGGCCCGGTTGGAAGTCATCGATCAGGTTCAGGTTCTGGAGCACCGCGTCGGCGTTCCCACGGTACCACATCTCCCCCAGGCGCATCTGGGGCGGAACGGCCGTGATGAAGTGGTCGGGGATGAGGCCGCCGGGCCGCCATGCCATCCGGAGGTGCTCGATGAGGGACTGGGCCTTGTATTGGACGAGGACGTAGAGGGAGAGGATGCCGGAGTTGACGAAGTTGGAGAGCACAAAGTCGATGATCCGGTAGCGGCCGCCGAACGGTACCGCCGGCTTGGTCCGATCCCGGGTCAACGGGTGGAGGCGTTCGCCTTTCCCTCCGGCCAGGATCATTGCGAGGATGCGCTTGCGAGCCATGGGCTTCTACCGCTTACCCTGTGGTTCAAGCAAACAGGAAGGAATGTAACGTGTCTAACTAGACTACCACGGAGTACGTTGATCATTCAACCCGGCTGGAAGCTCGGTCGGGGTGGGTCCGTGAGGTCCCGTCGCGCGTCGACGGACACGATATAATGGGCTGGCCTCCATGACAACTCGCGAATCCCTTCTCGGAATCGTCTTCGACTTCGGTGGCGTGATCTGGAACATGCGGTGGGACGTCTGCCGGGAGCTCGAGGACACCCATGCACTGCCGCGCGGCGCCATCTTCGAAACGCTCTATCGAACCCAAACCTGGCAAGCCATCGAGCTTGGCCGCGGGGATCTCGGGGCCTGGCGGGAGGAGGCCCATCGCCTGCTCGAGGCCGGGGCAGGCCGGCCGCTTCCCGGGCTTCATGATGCCTGGCGGGCCGCACAGCACCTGATCGCAGAGAATGTCGCGCTGGTCGGTGCCCTGCGCCCGCCCTATCGGATCGCGCTCCTGTCCAACGCGGATTCCTCCCTACCGGATCGCCTCAAGAACGGGGGCATCGATGGGCTCTTCGACGCGGTAGTCTGCTCGGCAAAGGTGGGGATGGCCAAGCCGGAGCCGGCGATCTATCGCCTGGCGTCGGACCGCCTCGGCCTCCTACCGGAGGAGTGCGTATTCGTGGACGATCACGCGCCCAATGTGGCGGCCGCCGAGGAGGTGGGGATG
>JBHIAB010000320.1:0-2414 GCA_046758385.1 Methylomirabilia bacterium
CGTACACCAGCAGCTTCACCATCATGCGCGGGTGGTAGGGCGGATAGCCCCGTTGAGAGGTGGTCCCCAGATTTCGGACAGCATGCTAAGGTGGTTCCGACCCACAAATGATAGGAGAAGGAACCATGAGGAGGCGACGGAAATTGTCCCCCGAGTTCAAGGCGAGGGTGGCTCTAGGTGCCCTGTCCGGGGAGCACACGCTGGCCGAGCTGGCCGCCAAGTATGATATCCATCCAAATCTCATCCAGCAGTGGAAACGCCAGGCCAGGGAAGCGCTGCCTGAGGTGTTCTCGGGCAAGGCCTTGAGTCATCAGGCCTCTCGAGAGGCCGAGATCCGGGAATTGCACGCCAAAATCGGGCAATTGACGGCGGAGAAGGATTTTTTGTCCAAAGCCTTCGGTCGTTGAGCCGCGACCGGAGGGCAACGATGATCGATTTGGGTCATCGGCGGCTCAGTATCACCCGTCAGTGCGAGCTGGTCTCGATCAGCCGTTCGTCGTTCTCCTATCAGGGGAAAGGCGAAAGTGAATTGAATGTGAAGCTGATGCGCATTATTGACGAGCAGTTTCTGGAAACCCCGTATTACGGTTCTCGCCAGATGGCGCGACACCTCCGACGTGCGGGTCACGGCATCGGACGGAAGCGGGTCCGACGTCTGATGCGCAAGATGGGACTGACTCCGATCTACCAGAGACCGCGGACCTCGGAGCCCCATCCCGAGCATCGGGTCTACCCGTACCTGCTTCGAGGTCAGAGGATCGACCGTCCCAACCATGTCTGGTGTGCCGATATCACCTACATCCCTATGCATCGTGGGTTCCTGTACCTGGTGGCCATCATGGACTGGGCCAGCCGAAAAGTTCTGGCCTGGCGACTGTCGAACACGCTGGACGTGAGCTTCTGTGTCGAGGCCCTCGAAGAGGCCTTGCAGCGCTTCGGACCGCCGGAGGTGTTCAATACCGATCAGGGAAGCCAGTTCACGAGCCTGGAGTTCACCCAGGTGCTCAAGGAGGCCGGGGTAAAGATATCGATGGACGGAAAAGGTCGCTGGATGGACAACATCTTCATCGAGAGACTCTGGCGTTCGCTGAAGTACGAATGTGTCTACTTGAACGACTTCGAGTTCGGTTCGGAAGCTCGGAGAGGAATCGGAGGCTGGTTTACCCGATACGACCAGGAGCGACCCCACTCATCGCTGAATGACCGAACCCCGGATGAGGCGTATCATGGGCTCGACTTCGCTCCAGACTCGGGGACGATCTCTTCCCCGGTGCCCCCTCTGTGCCAACATGGTTGAGACACTGACCTCTTCGAGTTTAGTGTAGAGGGCGGGGAGGTTGGAGATCATGGATTCGAAAGAAGGTTTGGGTGTGATGGGAGAAAGGGAAGGAGGCCGTAGGGCGACTGGAGTTTCTCCCGAGGACGCGCCGGCGAGGGTCCCGGACCCGGCCGTCGAGGCGAAGCCCACGAGACGGCGGTTCACGGCCGAGTACAAGCTGCGCCTGCTGCGCGAGGTGGATCGGGCCAGAGAGTCGGGCGAGGTCGGAGCCATTCTTCGGCGGGAGGGGCTGTACTCCTCCCAGCTGACGCAGTGGCGTCGCGATCGGGAGCGCGTCGCGAAGGCCGGACTCGCCGCGCGCCAGCGCGGGCCCAAGCACCGGGTCCCGGACCCGAGGATCAAACAGCTCGAGCGGGAGAAGGCCCGGCTGGAGCGCAAACTCCAGCAGGCGGAGATCATCATCGCGTTCCAAAAAAAAGTGGCTGCGCTCCTGGGGATCCCCCTGAGCTCCCCCGACAGCGACGAGAACGGCTGATGGACGCCACCGAGGACTTGGCCCGGGTGGTCGGCACGGCGGCGGCCTGCGCGGCGTTCCCGGTGAGCCGGGCGTCCCTGTACCGGCGCCGTCGGGGGCAGCCTGAGACCGCTCGTCGGAGCACGACCCCGACGCGGGCCCTGAACGCCGCCGAGCGCCAGGTCGTCTGCGACGTCTTGCACGACGAGCGCTTCGTGGACAAAGCACCGGCCCAAGTCTACGCCACCCTGCTCGACGAAGACGTATACCACTGCTCGATCCGGACGATGTACCGTATCCTCGCCGCTCATAAGGAGGTCCGCGAGCGCCGCAACCAACTGCGGCACCCGAACTACCAGAAGCCCGAGCTGCTCGCCACCGCCCCGAACCAGGTCTGGACCTGGGACATCACCAAGCTCCTCGGGCCGGTGAAGTGGACCTACTACTACCTGTATGTGATCCTCGACCTGTTCAGCCGCTACGTCGTGGGTTGGATGCTCGCCCTGCAAGAATCGGCTCGGCTCGCCAAGCGTCTGATCGCCGAGACCACGGCCAAGCAAACCATTGAGCCCGATCAGCTCACGATCCACGCGGACCGCGGATCCTCGATGAAGAGCCAGG
>JBHIAB010000321.1:0-2374 GCA_046758385.1 Methylomirabilia bacterium
CGCTTGTTGCGGTTGAAGGTCATGAACGGAGCGCTCTGACCCTTGACGAAGGGCGGCATGCCGCGTGCCTCATCCCCGCCCTCGGGACGCTCCACCTTGATGACGTCGGCGCCGAGGTCGCCCAGGAGCATGGAGCAGTACGGGCCAGAGAGATGGACCGAGAGGTCAAGAACGCGCAGGCCGTCGAGTGGGGGAGCAGAGGGCGAGCGCGAAGTCACCCGCACAGTTTAGAGAGTCCCGCCAGGGGCGTCAAGGCCGCGGCCTGATCGCCATCGTTAGACCCTCAGCATGGCGGTCAAGCTTCGCAGGTCGGGGCACCCCTCGAGGCTTTCGAGCATCGCTGCGACGCTCGCCACCCGATCGCTTGCCAGCGTGACCCCCGCGCACTTCTCGAACTTGGCGCGGAGGGCTTCGGCTGGCAGGGGGTTGCCCGGGTGTCCCTTGACCTCGCGGGGCGGCACCTCAAGTCTCCGCCCGTCGGCCAGGTGCACCATGACCCGCGCCCAGGCATGACGCTCCTGCCCGGCCGGGAGGCCGGGATCCACTTGCATGCGCACGTTCCCCATCAATGAGCGGATTCGAGAGTCGGCGATCTTGGCCTCGGTGAAGGTCGTGACGCCCACCTCGCCGTCAGCCAGGGCGGCGGCGGCACAGAACTCCATGGAGAACTTCCCCTCGAGGCCGGTCCGGGGGTTGGGGTGAATGAGGACCGCGGGGGTGACGGCGTTGACGCCGATCTCCACGCTCGCCACCTTCTCAGGGCCGATCGCGTGCTTCGCGCGAAGCTCCAGCAGCGCATCGATGGCCGAGTGCGTCAGGGCGCAGCTCGGATATGGTTTGACCGCCACACCGGGGGTGAGGATCTTCCACGTCGAGCCGAGTGCCTTGAGAGCTTCGGAGAGGTCGACCGCCGCGCCCCCCAGCACCCGGGCCCATCCCTGCGACCCCTCCACGGCGATCTCCGAGGCGGTGAAGCCTTCCCGCGCCAAGAGGGCGGAGAGCAGGCCGCTGCGCGCCGCGTGCCCCGCGTGGAAGGGCTTGGTCATGGTCCCGAAGTTCTCCTTCAGCCCGGAGGCCTGGGAGGCCGCAATCCCGAGCGCATGGCGCGTCTCAAGGACCTTCAGCCCCAGAAGCCTGGCGGCAGCGGCGGCCGCCCCCAGCGTGCCGAGCGTCGAGGTGGCGTGCCAGCCGCGCTCGTAGTGCGCCGGGTTCACGGCTTGGCCGAGTGTGGTCTCCACCTCGAACCCCAGAAGGAAGGCGTGCAAGAGCCCCCGCCCGTCGGCTAGGGCCAGTTCACCGGCCGCCAGCCCCGCGGCGAGCACCGGGACGCTCGGATGCCCCATCATGATGAAGTGGGTGTCATCGAAGTCCAGCGAGTGGCCTGCCGTGCCGTTGGCCAGCGCGGCCCAGACCCCGCCAGTGCGCATTGGCGCGCCGAGAACGGTGCACAGGGGCGCCCCGCCTTCAGCTTCGGCGATGCGCTGGACGATGCGAGCCGGAGGCTCCGCGGCACCCGCCAGGATGACCCCGACGCTGTCCAGGATGGCGCGCTTGGCCGCCTCCAGGGTGGCCGGCGGGAGGTCTTCCCAACGGGACTTCACGATGAACTCGGCGAGCTGGGCCGTCGCGCCCATGGGTCTCCTAGCAACCACCGATGAGGACGGGCGAGGCCAGCCGGCGCGCGTAGGACTGGTACCGCTTAAACACCATTACGTGGAAGTGCGGCTGCTGGAACTCTTCAATGGCGTGGATCAGCCGATGGTGGGCGAGCCGCCGCAAGACCTGCCGCAACCACCGGAGCTCTCGTCGTGAGAGTGGCTGCTTGGAGATGTCGACCGAGGCCCCTGTGAGGTGTGTCGAGCGGTTCCCTCCACGGGCTGGTGCCGCATTGCTGTTCCAGCTGCGGAGTGAGCGCTGGGCCTTCACAGTCCGGGTGAGGCTGGTGACTTTGAGGCGCTTACCGTAGATGCGATGCAGCCCCTGGCCGAGCTGCTCGATGAACCGCTTGGTCCAGGGGCGCGCGACGCGCAATGTCTTTGGCACCCCCGAGACCCAGTAGGTCCGGTTCTCCTCCGGGACCGGCACGAGCAGACCGGCGCGGACGAACCGACGCACCATGCCGTGATTCCGCATGCGGGAGAGATTCTGCCGATTCGCCTCGAGGTTTTCGCGTTCGAGGTTCCCTGGCTTCGCCACGAGTCGCTGGGACGCCAGCTTGAGCCTGCCCCGACGCAGGTGCTCGAACGTGGGCAGGGTCAGGAGCATGCCTACGCGCAGGATCGATTCCTTGCGGAGAGCGTTCACGTGCGAGAGTTCCCGAACGGAAGTGCGATAGTGGCGGGCGAGTGTGGAAAGCGTGTCACCGCGGCGGACG
>JBHIAB010000322.1:0-2311 GCA_046758385.1 Methylomirabilia bacterium
TGTCCGACGTGGCGATGACGTCCGCCGAGTTCTCCGCGATGGACTGGAGGAAGTCGCGGGCGCCCGTGATCTCCTGGTACAGCCGGGCGTTCTGGATGGCGATGGCGGCTTGGTCCGCCAGGCTCATAGCAAGACTGAGAGCATCCTGGTCGAACCGGTAACCCTGCTCCCGGTAGATATTCAGCGTCCCGAGGATGCGTGACTCCAGGCGCAGCGGAACACACATCAGGGCACCGGTGCGCTCCGGCTGGATCATAGGTCGCTGGTCCGGGATGAGTCGCGGGTGGGCTGAAACATCCGCCGTGATGATGGCCTCGCCGCTCGCCGCCACGTGCCCACTGAGGGACTCTCCCATCCGGAGTCGCTCCCGTGGCATGACCTGACCGGCGCCTGGGGTTGCCGCAACGCGCACCAAGTCCTCGCCCTCCAGGAGCCGGAAGCCGGCCTCTCCTTCGAAGACTGTAGCGGCAGCCTCCGAGATTGTGTTCAACACCACGGGGAGGTCCAGGCCCCGGGTGAGCCGCTGGGAGACGTCGACCAGAGCGGCCAGGCGTTTTTGGCGGGACTCAGACTCCTGGTACAGCCGGGCATTCTCCAGCGCCAGGGCGGCCTGGTCGGCGAAGGCCTGGAGGATTAGCACCTCAGCCTCCGAAAAGGCCCGCTTTGTTTGGCTGTGGACGGCGAGAGTGCCGATGGCCTTGCCCTTGACGCGGAGCGGCACGACTAGGACTCCACGAATCCCCGAAGCCATGAGACGGCGGCGCATCTCGTCGGGGATAACGACGCCGAGCGGGCTCACCTGCACATCCTGGACCTGGACCGGCCTACCCTCGGCCACCGCCAGCCCCGCCAGACTCGTTCCGGGGGGCAAGACGTACCCGGGCTCGAAATGGTCGTAAGCAGGGCCATCTCGCGCACTGACCACCAGGGAGCGGTCAGGCTGGAGGAGCCAGAGAGCGGAGCCCTCGACACCGAAGAGCGGCAACACGCTGTTCGTGATCCGCTCTCCCACCGTCGTGACGTCCAGGCTCTCGGTCAGCGTCCCTGCTACGAGCGCCAGCTCCTCCGCCTCCCGCCGGCGTGCCTCACTCTCCGCGGTCCGCTCTTGAACTCGGCTTTCAAGGGTCTGGCTGTGCGCTTCCAGCTCCCGGCGCGACCTCAGCACGTCATCGGCCATGAGGTTGATCGCTGAAGCCAGGGTGGAGACCTCCCCGGACCCCTTTGCCGCCACGCGCCGGGTGAGGTCTCCTCCGCCGATGGCGCGCACTGCCTCGACCAGCCGGGTCAGGGGGCGGGTGATCCCCCCGTAGGTGAGCCCCAAGGCGACCCCGACCGCCCCGCCTGAGAGGAGGGCGAGGACTCCCAGCAGGGCGAGCCTGAGCCTCCAGATTGGGGCAAAGGCCTCCTGCTGGTCCACCTCCGCGATGAGCGCCAGCCCCAGGGCGGGCAGCCAGCGGTAGGCCCCCACCACGCGGCGGTTTTCATGATTGAGGTAGAGCCCACTCCCTGTCTCTCCGGCCAGGCCCCGCTTCGCGCCCTCGCTGAAGACCGGCCGCCAGCCGTGTTTCCCGCGCCCCAGCGAATCCGAGACGAAGTAGTTGAAGCGGTTCACCAGGAAGGTCGAGCCGGTCTCGCCGAGGCCGGAGCCCTCGGCCATGAGCCGATCCAGAAACCTGAGGTTCACCCGGCTCACGAGAATGGCCGCCAGCCGCCCTTGCCGGTCCGGAACCGGAGCCGAGAAGGCCATGACTGGTCTCGCCAGGGGGAGAGAGTAGTAGACGTGCTGGACGAAGGGTCCCTTCCGCCCTTGGCGGAAGTACGGCCGGTCGTCCTTGAACTTCCCCTCTTGCTCGGGGTCAGTGGAAACCACGACCCTCCCCTGGGTGGGCTCCAGCAGGAACATCTCGGCAAGCTCGTCGGACTCTCTGATTCGCTCCAGGATCTGGTGAAGCTCCTCGTAGGCCGCCTGGCCGCCGGGGTCCCCCTCTCGCTCCATGAAGGTGGCGACAAGATTCTGAAGGGTGGCGATGGCAGCAGCCCGCATTACCTCGCTCCGCCACTCGTTCACCCACGCCTCGATCTGCTGGCTTCTCAACAGGGCCACGATGCTCACGTGGTCGAAGGTGTGGCTTCTGAGAGTTGCCTCGGTCTGGCGCTCGATGAGCAGCCCGACTGCGATCAGGGGAAGGAGGGAGAGAAACAGGAGCGCGCCCAGGAACCTGACCCTGAGACTGCCGAGCTTGAGGCGCGAGAGCATCGGTTACCTCCCGTAGACCTGCTCGAGAAAGCGGGTGGTGTACGCCTTCTCAAG
>JBHIAB010000323.1:0-2276 GCA_046758385.1 Methylomirabilia bacterium
AGGAGACAGGGCTGATCTCCTCGCTGGAGGGGAAGAAGGGGTGGCCCAAGGTCAAGCCCCCATTTCCCGCGGTGCGAGGCGCCTTCGATTCCCCCACCATCGTCAACAACGTCGAGACCCTCTGTCACCTCCCGCAGATCATCGGCCGGGGCGCCGAGTGGTTTGCGGCGCTGGGCACCAAGACCCAGGGGGGGACGCGGATGTATTCGGTCTCCGGTCACGTGGCGCGCCCCGGCGTCTACGAGCTGCCGGTCTCATCCACGCTGCGTGAGCTGATCTACGAGCACGCGGGGGGGATCCCGGGCGGCCGGCGGCTCAAGGCGGTGGTGCCGGGTGGTTCCTCGGCGGCGATCCTCACGGCCGAGGAGATCGACGTCACCCTGGACGTCGACGGGCTTCGGAACGCGGGGACTATGGCGGGCTCTGCGGGTGTCATCGTGATGGACGAGACCGTTTCCATTCCCGAGGCCCTCATGATCGTGGCGCGCTTCTATGCCCATGAGTCCTGTGGTCAGTGCACACCCTGCCGTGAGTCCACCGGCTGGATCTACAGGATGGCCAACCGGATCGTGGATGGCAAGGGCCATAAAGAAGACCTGGACACGATCCTGGATGTGGCCCGTCGAGGAGCGGGCACTACCATCTGTGCCTTCTACGATGGTGCGGTGGGGCCCTACATCAGCTACATCGAGAAGTTCCGCCACGAGTTCGAGGCGCTGATCGACCGGCGCGCGGCCGCTCTTCCTCCCGTGGAAGCGGCAGCCGGATCGGCATAGAGCCAGCCTGTGCCCAAGCTGACCATCGACGATCGAGAGATTGAGGTCCCCGAGGGCACGAACCTGATCGAGGCCGCGCGGCGGCTCGGGATCGAGGTGCCCCATTACTGCTACCACCCGGGACTCTCCATCGCAGGACAGTGTCGTCTCTGCATGGTCGAGATCGAGAAGGTCCCGCGCCCCCAGATCGCCTGTAACACCGCGGCGGCCGACGGGATGGTGGTCTACACGGGCACCCCTCCGGTGGTGGAGGTCCGACGGTCCATCATGGAGTTCCACCTGATCAACCACCCGCTGGACTGCCCGGTGTGCGATCAGGCTGGGGAGTGCTGGCTCCAGATCTACTACATGCGGCATGGGCTCTACACCCCCCGCATGGTAGATGACAAAGTGCACAAGCCCAAGGCGCTGGCTCTCGGTCCCCACGTCATGCTGGACGCCGAGCGCTGCATCCTTTGCTCCCGATGCGGCCGGTTCTGCGACGAGGTGACGGGGACCGGGGAGCTGGGGATTTTCCACCGGGGCGACCACTCCGAGATCGGCCTCTTTCCCGGCAAGGAGCTCACGAACCTTTACTCAGCCAACGTCAATGACATCTGCCCGGTGGGCGCGCTCACCGAACGGGACTTCCGCTTCAAGACGCGCGTCTGGTACCTGGAGAGGGCCAAGTCCATCTGCCCCGGGTGCGCGCGCGGGTGCAACATCGAGATCCATTACAACGTCCGCCGCTCCTACAAAAACCGGGGCCGCCGAATCGCTCGCCTCAAGCCCCGCGAGAACCCCGAGGTGAACAAATGGTGGATCTGTGACTACGGGCGCTACGGCTTCGGGTTCATCGACGATCCGAGTCGGCTCCTCTCGCCGTCCCGTCGGGAGGGCCCGAAGGCCGTGGAGATCTCCTGGGAGGAGGTGGTGCCGCTCATCGTCCAACGCCTCCGGCAATACGCCCCGCATGAAATCGGCATCTTGGCTTCCCCCCAGATGGCGAACGAGGAGCTCTTCGTGCTCAGGCGCCTCGTCGACCACCTTGGGATCCGAAACGTGGATTTCCGGGTCCCGCCCCGGGAGCCCGGGTACGACGACCGGATCCTCGTCAAGGCCGACAAGAACCCGAACTCCAAGGGGGCAGAGGTGATCAGCCTGACGCCAGGGGAGGGCGCCCTCGATGCGCTGGGGATGGTCAAGGCGGCCAAGGCCAAGCGCCTCAAGTGCCTGTGGGTGTTCCACCACGATCTCACGCGGGCGGCGTGGCCCGAGGCGGAGGTGCTCGACGCGCTCTTGGCGTTGGACTGCCTCGTGTTCCAGGGCTCGAACCAGAACGGCGTCAGTCCCCATGCCCATCTGGTGCTCCCGAGCGCGACCTACGCCGAGCGGGAGGGCACCTTCACCAACTTCGAAGGGCGGGTGCAGCGCTTCAGGAAGGCCGTTGAGCCACTGGGGGACTCGCGGGCGGACTGGGAGATCCTGGCCTCGATCGGCGAGGCTGTCGGCCTGGAGCTC
>JBHIAB010000324.1:0-2261 GCA_046758385.1 Methylomirabilia bacterium
GTCCCCGGGGTGGTGCCTGAAGCACTGCGGAATGTCTACTACGAGGCCGTCGGGGTGATCCTCACGCTGATCCTGCTGGGGCGGCTCCTGGAGGCGATTGCGAAGGGCGGCACCAGCGAGGCCATTCGCAAGCTCATCGGGCTTCAGGCCCGGACCGCCCGCGTCGTTCGGAACGGGCGCGAGGAGGACATCCCGATCGAGCAGGTCCAGGCCGCCGACGTGGTGTTGGTGCGCCCCGGTGAGAAGGTGCCTGTCGATGGCGAGATTATCGATGGCCGCTCCACCCTGGACGAGTCCATGGTCACCGGGGAGAGCCTCCCGGTGACCAAGGGCCCGGGGGACACCGTCATCGGCGCGACTATCAACCAGACGGGGGCCTTTCGGTTCAAGGCTACCAAGGTGGGCACCGACACCATGCTCTCCCAGATCATCCGCCTGGTGGAGCAGGCGCAAGGCTCCAAGGCGCCCATTCAGCGGCTGGCGGACTTGATTTCGGGCCGCTTCGTCCCCGCGGTGATGTTCACCGCCATCGGAACCTTCATCCTATGGTTCGACTTCGGGCCTCAGCCCGCCCTGGGCTTCGCCCTCGTCAATGCCGTCGCGGTGCTCATCATCGCCTGCCCGTGCGCCTTGGGGCTGGCCACCCCGCTCTCCATCATGGTGAGCACGGGGAAGGGTGCGGAGCACGGCATTCTCATCCGCTCGGCCGAGGCCCTGGAGACCGCTCATAAGCTCCAGACGCTGGTGCTGGACAAGACCGGCACCATCACCAGGGGGCAGCCCTCGCTGACCGATGTTGTGCCCGTGGACAGCGTGGCCCAAGCCGACCTACTTCGGCTGGTGGCTTCGGCCGAGCGCTCCTCCGAGCACCCCTTGGGCCAGGCCGTGATCCGGGGCGCGAGGGATCAAGGGCTGGAGCTGGCAGAGCCGTCAGAATTCCGGTCGGTCACGGGTAAAGGCATTCAGGCTGCCGTGGATGGACACCAGGTCTTGGTGGGGAATCGTCGCCTGCTGGAGGAGGCCGACATCGAGACCAGCGCCCTGGAGCGGGAGGCCGTGCGCCTGGCGGCAGAGGGGAAGACTCCCATGTTGGCCGCGGTAGACGGCCAGCCAGCCGGCGTGGTGGCGGTGGCGGACACGGTGAAGGAGGACTCCCTGGCGGCGGCGGCCACGCTCAGGCGCCTGGGTCTGGAGGTCGTGATGATCACCGGCGACAACCCGCGCACGGCGGAAGCCATTGCCCGGCAGGTCGGCATCGAGCGGGTCCTGGCCGAGGTTCTGCCCCAGGACAAGGCCCGAGAGGTCAAGCGCTTGCAGGGAGAGAACAAGCTGGTCGGGATGGTCGGCGACGGCATCAACGATGCTCCTGCTCTGGCTCAGGCCGATGTGGGCCTCGCCATCGGCACCGGGACCGATGTGGCCATTGAAGCGGCGGATGTGACCTTGATCTCGGGTGAGCTCAGGGGCGTCGTCACGGCCGTCACGCTCAGCCGCGCCACCATGCGGAACATCCGCCAGAATCTGGTGGGAGCCTTTGCCTACAACGCCCTGGGCATTCCCATCGCGGCGGGCGCCCTGTATCCCGCTTTTGGCCTCCTCTTAAGTCCCATGATCGCTGCGGGCGCGATGGCGCTCAGCTCCCTGTCGGTGGTGGCCAACTCCAACCGGCTCCGGCGCTTCCGACCTCTCCCCTTGGCTGGGACGGCCGCAGCCCCAACGGTAGCCGCACAATCGCCTCGCTAGCACCGGACGGGCAGCCGAGCGATCATCGCCGAGACCGCTCGGGAAGTTCTCCGAGCTTAACTGTCAAGGCGAACTCCTTTCCGTCGCGAAGGAGTGTAAGCTCACATGCCCATGCCCACATGGACCGTGAGGAGTGCTGCCCATGAGCTGGTGCAATCCGATTGCCAAACGACGTGGCGATCGCCGAGTCAGCGACCAAAACCTCACTGGTGCCTCCCTGTGCCCAGAACTCCGGTGGAGTCCGTTCCGCGGTCTAGCCAGTGTGGCATACATGTACCCCCCTACGCTCAACCCTCCCGATTCCCTGAGGCCCGCCGTGCCGAATCGCTCCGTGCTCGTGAGCAGGCGAGCGCCGGGTCGGTACCCATTCTCTCCGCATGCCACCGCGGCGGAGCGTGGCACAGGCATTGCGTCACCGAGGATGGGAGGCACGGTCATGAGGGCCGAAGAGGTGCATGACGCAATCATCGTTGGTGCGAGCTTTGCCGGGCTTGCGGTGGCCCGGGAGCTCCACGGCC
>JBHIAB010000325.1:0-2246 GCA_046758385.1 Methylomirabilia bacterium
ACCCGCTTGACCAGGATCCGATCGTGCAACGGCCGAACCTTCATCGCCTCATCCCTCCCTTTTAGGTTTAACCCCGCAACGAGACTAGCACTCCCTCGACAAGAGTGCTAATATACCGGCTTCGTTCCAAAGAAGCAACCGGAAAAACGAAGGGAGGACCCCTGGCGCACTTGGATTCGTCGTTTTCGTGGGGGGTTAGGCTATCCGAGGCCGGCTGAGATCAGCCTGGAGGGTGGGCGGGCGAGCTCGTCGTGGCCCGCCAGGCCGTCGCCCAGCGAAAGAGCGCTAAACCGCATTGGAGACTCGCCACCGCGGCCAACAGAAGACCGGTGCCGCTGTGGGAAGATACGAGAAGGACATCCCCCCTCAGCGAGATACGTTGGCCGTCCGCCCCGATGAGCGGTTCGATTTCGTCGCCCTCGAAGGCTATCTCTCGGGACGGCTCCCGGTCGCGACAGGTCCTCTCGAGGTCGAGCAGTTCCCCGGTGGGCACTCCAACCTGACCTACCTCCTGCGCTACGGTGAGGCGGAATTTGCCATGCGCCGACCCCCGCTCGGCCCTGTGGCTCCCACAGCCCACGATATGAGCCGGGAGTACCGGGTTCTGAACGGGCTCTGGTCGGTGTTCTCGCCCGCTCCCCGCCCCTACCTGCTCTGTGAGGATCCCTCGGTCATTGGCGCGCCGTTCTACGTGATGGAGCGCCGACGAGGGCTCGTGGTTCGCCGGGAGGAGCCGTCCGAGTGGAATGAGAACCCCGGCATCCGGCGCCGGGTCAGCGAGGCGCTGGTGGACGTCATGGCCGATCTACACGGCGTCGACTATAGCGCAGCCGGCCTGGGGAACCTCGGGAAGCCCGACGGGTTCGTGGCGCGCCAGGTCAAGGGGTGGGCCGGGCGGTGGGAGCAGGCCAAGGAGCGAGAGGTGCCAGCCATCGACCGACTCGCGCAGTGGCTGGCCGAGCGGATTCCCCCGCCGCCCGCCGCCACACTCGTCCACGGCGATCTCAAGCTCGACAACGTCATGCTCGACTCGGAGGACCCCGGGCGACTGGTCGCAGTACTGGACTGGGAGATGTGCACCCTGGGGGACCCGCTGGTCGACCTGGGGCTTCTGCTCTGCTACTGGGCCGAGCCCGGAGACCCGCCCGCGCGACGAGAGGCAGTGACCCCGATCACCGCTCAGCCCGGGTGGTACACGCGAGAGGCCATTGTGCGGCGCTATGCGGAAAAGACCCGATACGATGTCTCCCGGATCGCCTACTACGAGATTTTCGCCCTCTACAAGATCGCGGTGGTCGTCCAGCAGATCTACATTCGCTGGAAACGGGGCCAGACCCAGGATGAACGCTTCCGGGAGTTCGACAAGCGGGTCGTGACCCTCGCCGAGATCGCTCTGGAGCTCGCCGAAGAATCCGGGCCCTGATTCACTCACTCACCTCCATCCTCTCCCGCCAGGCGTCTCTGCCCATCAGCGGGTAGGGGTCCTCGCCGACGCCGCTGATCTGATACGGGGTGTCACCGATCCCGTCGCCGTTGGCGTCCCGCCCCGCGTAGTCGCCCCAGAAGTTCCCCTGCTTCAGCTCCGGCGAGTAATAGAGGCCGGCCCCCGTGTCATCGATGGCGTTGGGGAAGTTGCCGGCAATGGTGTTGTGGTAGATCCGATTGTCCCGGGGGCCCACGATCCAGAGCCCCTGGTTGGGCGCCGAGGAGTTCATGAGCCACGGGCTCACGCTCGAGGACATGCAGCGGATCGTCCCCCGGATCGCCGCGGGCGTGCCCATCCATTTCGTCAACGTGTCGCACTCGGCCTACGTCGCCAGCTACTCCCTCGCGACCCAGATGGCCGACGTGCACTTCCCCCGGGCCGCCTTTCGCTACCTCCCGGCCAGCATCAAGGCGGCGGTGCCCCGCCTCCCGGTGTTTGCGGTGTGCCGCTTCAACCGGATCGAGCTCGCCGAGGAGGTCCTCTCCGTCGGCGAGGCCGACCTAGTCGGCATGGGGCAAAAACGGTCGTGCCCAGTGGCGGAGAATCGCATGTGAGGGCTCATCACACACGGGAGACAGGTCAGAGTCTCGAAGAAGGGTAGGAAGCGACCATGGGCAAAACACGACGGAGCGCTTCATCTAGCGTGATCCCCCTGTTCCTCAGCCTGATCCTTTCTGGAATCTCCGGGACGTCGCCCACCCCGGCGGCCGAGCCGAATGCCAAAGAGAGGGCTGATGCGCACATCGAATCAGGAATCCGG
>JBHIAB010000326.1:0-2223 GCA_046758385.1 Methylomirabilia bacterium
GATCCATGAGAAGGTCACCGGGAAGCTTCTCACGCTGGATCGGGCCTTGGAGCCGGCGCTGCCCGCCTTCCTCTCCCTCCTGGACGTGCCGGTCGAGGACCCTCACTGGCAGGACCTCCATCCCGCCCAACGCCGCCAGCGCACCCTGGACGCCATCAAGCGCCTCCTGCTGCGGGAGAGCCAGGTGCAGCCCCTCTGTCTGGTCTTCGAGGACCTCCACTGGATCGATTCCGAGACCCAGGTGGTCCTGGACAGCCTGATCGAGAGCCTTCCGACAGCCCGTCTCCTGCTGCTCGTGAACTATCGGCCCGAGTACCAGCACGGCTGGGGGTCGAAGACCTACTACACGCAGCTCCGGATCGACCCGTTGCCGCCCGAGAGCGCCGAGGAACTCCTCCAGGGCCTCGTGGGGAAGGCCGCCGAGCTTCAGCCGTTCAGGCAGCTCCTGATCGAACGCACCGAGGGCAACCCCTTCTTCCTGGAGGAGAGCGTTCGCACCTTGGTCGAGACCCAGGTTCTCGTCGGCGAGCGTGGAGCCTACCGCCTGGCGAAGCCCGTCCAGACGATTCAGGTACCCGCGACGGTCCAGGCAGTCTTGGCCGCCCGGATCGACCGGCTTTCGCCCGAGGACAAACGCCTCCTCCAGTCCGCCTCCGTCATCGGCGAGGATGTGCCCTTCCCCCTGCTCCAGGCGGTCGTCGAGATGCCGGAAGAGGAGCTGCGCCGCGCCCTGAGCCGCCTGCAGACGGTCGAGTTCCTCTACGAGACCAGCCTGTTCCCCGACCTCGAATACACCTTCAAGCACGGGCTGACATACCAGGTGGCGTACAACTCCCTCCTCCAGGAGCGGAGAAAGGCGCTTCACGCGAAGGTCGTCGGGGCGATCGAGCGCCTGCACGCAGACCGCCTGGCGGAGCAGGCCGAGGCCCTCGCCCGCCATGCGCTGCGGGGCGAGGTCTGGGAGAAGGCCGTGGACTACCTTCGCGAGGCCGGGACAAAGGCGCACGCCAGGGGCGCGGTCCAGGAGTCCCTTGACCGGCTCGAGCAGGCGCTGGACGCCGTCCCACGACTGCCGACGACCCCGGCGAACCTTCGGCGGGCGATTGACGTGCGCCTAGACCTCCACCTGCCGCTCTACGTGCTCGGCCAAGTTCCCCGGCTCGTCCACCTCTATGAGGAAGCCGAACAGCTCGCCCGTCAGCTCGACGATCAGCCGCGCCTCGGACGCATCTCCTATCGGATGGGGATGTACTCGTATATGAATGCCCGATACGCTCCTGCAATCGAGTACGTCCAGCAGGGCGCCCGCACCGCGGAAGCCATTCACGACCGCGAGTTGCGGGTCGTGGCCACCACTACCCTTGGTCTGGTCCACTGGGCGCGTGGGGAGTACCGCACGGCCATTGATCTCTTCACGCGCAACGTGGAAGGACCGGACGCTGACCTGGCAAAACGACGTCTTGGCGTGGCGTTTGGTTCTCCGTATATCTACAGCACGAGCCATCTTGGCTTCTGTCTTGCGGCGTTCGGCGACTTCGAGCGGGCTTTCCGGTACGGCGACTACGGCGTCCAGGCTGCCGATGCCGCCGATGACCCGCGTGGTCAGGCAATGGCCTACACCTGGCGGGCGTTTTCACTGGGCTTGAAAGGTGAGTTTGGGCAGGCTCTCCCATGGCTCGAACGGGCCGTGCACCTATGTGAGACGAAGGGGGTGCAGGTTTGGCTCCCGATAGCCCATTCCGTGTGGGGATGGACCCTAGCTTGGTCGGGCCGAACCGCTGAGGGCCTGTCGTATCTGGAACGGGCCGTGAAGGTTCGGGAGAGCTTGGGAGTGAAGGTTCAGTTGTCCTCGCTCTATTCTCGGTGGGCCGGGGCACTCCTTCTCGCAGGGAACATCCAGGAGGCCGAGAGTGCCGCCGACAGGGCTTTAGAGCTTGCCGTAGCCTCCGGCGAACGGGGGCATGAAGCAGAGACGCTTCGCATCTTGGGAGAGATCTCTGCGTCCGGTGACCCTTTGGACTCCGAATCCGTCCGCACCTACTACCAGCGGACCATGGCCCTGGCCGAAGAGCTCGGTATGCGCCCCCTTCTTGCCCGCTGCCACCTCAACTTCGGCAAGCTCTACCGGCGCACAGGGGACCGCCCGAAGGCTCAGGAGCACCTGACCGCGGCCACCACGATGCTCCGCGAGATGGACATGCGCTTCTGGCTGGAGCAGGCGGA
>JBHIAB010000327.1:0-2217 GCA_046758385.1 Methylomirabilia bacterium
GGCGAACCGGGTGTGGGCAAATCGCGCCTGTTCTACGAGTTCACGCACTCGCATCGCACCCACGGCTGGCTGATCCTCGAAAGTGGCTCGGTCTCCTACGGCAAGGCCACCACCTACCTCCCGGTCATCGACCTCCTCAAGGCGTACTTCCAGATCGAGACCCGCGACGATGCCCGGAAGATCCGTGAGAAGGTCACCGGGAAGCTCCTCACACTGGATCGGGCCTTGGAGCCGATGCTGCCAGCCTTCCTCTCCCTCCTGGACGTGCCCGTCGAGGACCCTCACTGGCAGGACCTCGATCCCGGCCAACGCCGTCAGCGCACCCTGGAGGCCGTCAAGCGCCTCCTGCTCAGGGAGAGCCAGGTCCAGCCCCTCTGCGTGGTCTTCGAGGACCTCCACTGGATTGATTCCGAGACCCAGGTGGTCCTGGACAGCCTGATCGAGAGCCTCCCGAGTGCCCGTCTCCTGCTGCTGGTGAACTACCGTCCCGAGTACCAGCACGGCTGGGGATCGAAGACCTACTACACCCAACTCCGCATCGACCCACTGCCGCCCGAGAGCGCCGAGGAACTCCTCCAGGGCCTCGTGGGGAGGGGCGCCGAGCTTCAGCCGTTCAGACAGCTCCTGATCGAACGGACGGAGGGCAACCCCTTCTTCCTCGAGGAGAGCGTCCGGACCCTGGTGGAGACCCAGGTCCTCGTCGGCGAGCGCGGGGCCTACCGCCTGGCGAAGCCCGTCCAGACCATTCAGGTGCCCGCCACGGTCCAGGCAGTCCTGGCAGCGCGGATCGACCGGCTTTCACCCGAGGACAAGCAGCTCCTGCAGTCCGCGTCCGTCATCGGTGAAGATGTGCCTTTCACCCTGCTTCAGGCCATCGTCGAGATGCCGGCGGAGGAGTTCGGCCGCGCCCTGAGCCGCCTTCAGACTGTCGAGTTCCTGTACGAGACGAACCTGTTCCCGGACCTCGAGTACACCTTCAAGCACGCGCTGACGCACCAGGTCGCGTACAACTCCCTCCTCCACGAGCGGCGGCGCGCCCTCCACGCCAGGATCGTTGAGGGAATCGAACGGATCCACACCGACCGGGTGGCCGAGCACGCGGAACGGCTCGCCCACCACGCCCTCCGGGGCGAGGTGTGGGAGAAGGCAGTGAGCTACCTGCGTCAGGCTGGAGCCAAGGCGTTGGCGCGATCGGCTCACAGAGAGTCAGTGGCTAGCTTCGAGCAGGCGCTGGCCGCCCTGCAGCATCTGCCGCAAACCCCCGAGAGGCTGGAGCAAGCTATCGATCTTCGCTTCGACCTTCGAACTTCGCTCGTTGCTCTCGGAGAACTGGAGAGGGTCTTCGGGTATCTTCGCGAAGCCGAACGCCTGGCCAGGACACTCGATGACCCACGGCGGCTCGGATGGGTGTCGGTCTACATGAGCCACTACTTCTGGGTAATGGGTCACCCGACGGAAGCGCGCCCGTTCGCCGAACGCGCCCAAGCCATCGCCGAGGCACTGGGAGACTTCCCGCTCAAGCTCGGCGCGACTTTCTATCTCGGCACGGCTTGTCTAGGCTCCGGCGACTATCTACGGGCCGAGGGTTTTCTCCGCGAGACCCTACAGTTCCTCACGGGCGATCTAAGTCGCGAGCGCTTCGGCCTGACCGGATTTCCCGCTGTGATGGCGCGGGCCTATTTGTCGTCGTCGCTCGCCGACCGTGGCGAGTTCGACGAAGCCATTGCCCAGGGCCAGGAAGGAGTCTGGATCGCCGAGGCGGTCAATCACCCGTACAGCCTGATCCTGGCGCTGCGTGTCCTTGCCCATCTCCATGGCACTAAGGGCGAAGTCAACCACGCAGTCCGGCTGTTCGAACGCGGCCTCGCGATTGTGCGCGAGTGGAGCCTGCTGCTCCTGACACCGTCTACCACTGGGTACCTGGGCTACCTGTACGCGCTGTCCGGGCGTGTCGAGGAAGGCCTCTCCCTAATGGAGCAAGCTATCACGGCCATAGAGTCAAGCGGGGTAGGACTGCACCATTCGAGCCTCGTCGCACGGCTCGCCGAGGCTTACATGCTCGCGGACCGGCTCAACGAAGCCAGCGCACTTGCCGAGCGGGCTTTGATGCTTGCCCGCGAGCGTGGCCAACGCGGGGACGAGGCCCACGCCCTCCACCTCTCGGGTGAGGTCGCTTCCCGTCCAGATCACGCGGAGGCCAAGAGAGCTGAGGAGCAC
>JBHIAB010000328.1:0-2157 GCA_046758385.1 Methylomirabilia bacterium
TCTTCGAGCGGCTGCGGGACGAGCATGGTTTCGAGGGCGGCTACACGATCGTCAAAGACTACGTGAGGGAGTGCCGGCAGCGCAGCCGAGAGGTCTTCGTGCCGCTGGCTCACGATCCCGGCCACGCCCAGGTCGACTTCGGTGAGGCGACGGCGGTCATTGGGGGCAAGGCGTGCAAGATCCACATCTTCGCGGTGGACTTGCCACAGTCCGATGCCTGCTTCGTAAAGGCCTATCGAGGGGAGACCAGCGAGGCTTTCTGCGACGGTCATGTGGCGGCCTTCGCCTTCTTCGGCGGCGTCCCTCGTTCGATCCTCTACGACAACACCAAGCTGGCGGTCGCGCGCATCCTGGGGGATGGCACCCGCCAGCGCACCCGGGTGTTCAGCGAGCTCCAGTCCCATTACCTGTTCGAGGATCGCTTTGGCCGGCCCGGCAAGGGAAACGACAAGGGCAAAGTCGAAGGTCTGATCGGCTTCATGCGCCGGAACTTCCTGGTCCCCATCCCCCGGGTCGAGAGCCTCGAGGCACTCAACGTCCAACTCGAGATGCGCTGCCGTGAACGCCAGGCCGCCAAGCTGCGGCGTCACGAGGAAACCATCGCCGAACGGCTCGAGCGGGACCGATCTGCCTTTCTGTCCTTGCCGACCACGCCCTACGACGCCTGCGACCGGTGCCCGAGCCGGGTGACCTCCCTCAGCCTGGTGCGTTACAAGGCCAATGACTACTCGGTGCCGGTCGCCTACGGCCATCGTGAGGTTCTGATCCGCGGCTACGTGGACCGAGTGGTGGTCAGCTGCGGTGCGGAGATCATCGCACGACACCCGCGCTCCTACGAGCGCGAGGATCTGATCTTCGATCCTCTCCATTACCTGCCGCTCCTCGAGCGCAAGATCGGCGCGCTCGACCAGGCCGCCCCTTTGCGCGGCTGGTCGTTGCCAGAGGCCTTCACCACGCTCCGCCGGCTGCTGGAGGCCCGCATGGGCAAGGCTGGCAAGCGTGAATACGTTCAGGTCCTGCGCCTCATGGAGAGCTTCCGTTCCGCCGACGTCGAGGCCGCGGTGAAGGAGGCCCTTCGGCTCGGGGCCATCGGTGTCGATGCGGTCAAGCACCTGCTGCTCTGCCGCATCGAGCGACGGCCACCCAGACTGGATCTCAAGCTCTATCCCTATCTGCCCCGCACGGATGTCGCGACGACCTCGCCGGGCAGTTACATGACCCTGCTCTCACAGGCGGAGTCATGAGCGAGACACCACAGATCCTGCTCGACCATCATCTCAAGAAGCTCAAGCTGCCGACCTTCCTGCGCGAGTACGACAAGATTGCCCGGCTCTGCGCGAGCGAGGGCACGGACCACGTTCGCTATCTGCTGCGCCTGGCGGAGCTGGAGCTGATCGACCGCGAACGCCGGATGGTCGAGCGGCGCATCAAGGCGGCGCGCTTCTCCACCGTCAAGAGCCTGGATAGCTTCGACTTCAAGACCATCCCCAGCCTCAACAAGCCCCTGGTCCTGGATCTCGCCCGTGGCGACTACATCGAGCGCTGCGAGAACGTCATTGCCCTCGGTCCCAGCGGCACGGGCAAGACCCACATTGCCCTCGGTCTGGGGCTCGCCGCTTGCCAGAAGGGGCTCGCCGTCGGCTTTACTACGGCAGCCGCCCTGGTCCATGAGCTGATCGAGGCCCGTGACGACAGACAGCTCCTGCGTCTCCAAAAGCGCCTCGCCAGACTCAAGCTTCTCATCATCGACGAGCTGGGCTTCGTCCCGCTCTCCAAGACCAGCGCCGAACTCTTGTTCGAGGTCTTCTCCCAGCGCTACGAGCGCGGCTCCATCCTGGTCACCTCGAACCTGCCGTTCGACGAGTGGACCGAGATCTTCGGCTCGGAGCGCCTCACAGGTGCACTCCTCGACCGGCTCACCCACCATGTCCATATCCTCGAGATGAATGGCGACAGCTATCGCCTCAAACAGAGCAAAACCAAAAAGAAAACCCGAGCCGCCTGAGCGGCATCCGCTTGACCCCGAGGGCCCACCGGTCCCTCCCACGCGCGCCACGGCCTTTGCCCTATGAACGGCAGTCCGAGCCGCGCGCGGGGCCCTCCCGTGGACTTCGGGGACAAGCTAATCACTGAGCCCAAATGGCCCACTTTTACTCC
>JBHIAB010000329.1:0-2146 GCA_046758385.1 Methylomirabilia bacterium
GAGCACTAAGCCAGGTCCAGATCTTCAGTGGTGTCAGCGGCACTTCGGTCACCGCAATGCCCAGAGGCTTGAAGGCATCTGCAACGGCGTTGGCAATAGCTGCGGATGCAGGGACCACGCTGCCGTCGCCACATCCCTTCGCGCCGTACAGCGTAAACGGTGAGGGAGTCTCGATGTGGGCCAGCTTCATGGGTGGGACCTCGCAGGTCGTCGGACAGAGATAGTCCGCGAGAGTGCCTGAGAGCAGCTGCCCATCTACCCCGTAAGTGAACTCCTCGAAGAGTGTCCCCCCAATCCCATGAAGGAGTGCGCCGACTCGCTGTCCCTCCACGATGAGGGGATTCAGGATTCGGCCGGCGTCGTGTACCGAGGCATACTCGAGCACGCGCACCTCGCCACTCTCGGGATCCACCTCGACGACGGCTGCGTCGGCCATAAAGCCGTAGGTCCCCGAGGCGTTCATCCGGTCCTCGAGGTCGGGAGGGCTGAACTCGGGAAACCGGTACGTGGCCGTCGCTTCAAGGCCGGGCTCGACATCCGCGGGGAGGGACTCCGGGCTCCAGTGAGCCATCCCCGCGATGCGCTTGAGCCGGACGGAGCGCCAGGGTGCTCCCTTCACCCGGACCTGGCCATCAGCCAGCTCGAGGTCCGCTGGAGGAGCTTCTAGCAGGTGCGCGCCGATGCGAAGGATGTTCTCCTTGAGCCGCCGCGCTGCGAGCCCGACGGCGCTGGCCCCCATGGCTGCGAAGCGGCTCGAATATGTCCCTGAGGAGATGCTCCACGGGTTTTGAGCCGTGTCCAGGGCGTCCACTACCAGGATGTCTTCCCGGGCGAGTCCCAGCTCCTCCGCGACGATCTGGCCAGCCACGGTCTCGTGGCTCTGGCCTTGCCCGGCAGTGCCGATGACGACGCCGACGCCTGCGGCCGCGTCCATCTTCACCCGGGCCGTCTCGACCGACCCGGACTTGGGCAGGTACCCGGACCGTGCCCGCTCCTCGGGAGAGAGAGCCAAGGTGATGTAACCCATGTTTGAGGTGGACGGATCCACGGCCGTCGCCAGGCCGATTCCGAGGAGGCGCCCCTCTCTCCGGGCCCGTCTCTGCTCGGCGCGACGTTCGTCGTAGCGCGAGAGCTCAAGAAGCTTTTCGAAGGCTCGCGGGTAGTCCCCACTGTCGTACAATGCCCCGCTCACCGTCCGATACGGGAATTCCCCTGGCGCGATGAAGTTCCGCCGACGGACCTCGGCCGGGTCGAGCCCCAGACGGTCGGCGGCAAGGTCGAGGAGCCTCTCCAGCGCAAAGTAGTGCTGTTGCCCGCCATAGCCGCGGTTCAGGCCGGTGGGAGTCGCATTCGTCAGGACCGCGCTGGCCTCCACCGCGAGGCTTCGAACCCGGTAGGGGCCGCCGAAGTTGCCGAGCATGCGGATGATCGAGGCCGGCTCGGGCGCCCGCAGGTAGGCTCCCACGTTATCTTGGATGTGGGCCCTCAGCGCGAGGAGAGTCCCATCGCGCAAGAACGCCGCCTCCAGGCCCGTCACGCGGTCCGATCCACTGGAGCTGGCGCGGAGATGCTCTAGACGGTCCTCGATCCATTTCACCGGCCGGTCTGCCGCGCGAGCGGCGAGCCCGACCAGGACCACGTAGGGATAGATCATCGCCTTGCTGCCGAAGCTCCCACCGATGTCCTGAGGGACCACGATCCGGAGTTGGCTCGGGACCACACGCAGCGCCCGCGCCATGACGGGGTGGAGCGTGAAGGGACCCTGGAAGTTACAATGGACCGTGTACTGGTCCGTTGTGGGGTCGTACTGGGCGGTCACCCCGTAGGTCTCCAGCGGGATCGAGCTGTAGCGCGGGTAGCGGAACGTCTCCGCCACGACGAGATCAGAGCCTCTGAAGCCGTCGTCCACGTCGCCGTAGCGGTACGTCCGCCGCCAGGCCACGTTGTCCGGGTGGGTGTCGTGGAGCGAGGGCGCGCCGGGACGCACCGCCTCGTCGGGTTTCGTCACCGCCGGAAGCGGCTCGTACGTGACTTGGATGACGTCGAGGGCGTCCTCCGCCAGGTAGCGGTTGGCTGCCACCACCACGGCGAGTGGTTCGCCCACGAACCGGACCCGATCGACCGCCGCGGCGTAGTACTTGGGAGG
>JBHIAB010000330.1:0-2143 GCA_046758385.1 Methylomirabilia bacterium
CCGGTGAGCGGGTGGTGATCGAGGAGTTCATGGAGGGCGAGGAGGCCTCCTTCTTCGCCCTCACCGACGGCGAGCAAGCGCTTCCGCTCGGCGCCGCCCAGGACCATAAGGCCGTCTTCGATGACGACCAAGGCCCGAACACCGGGGGGATGGGAGCGTACTCCCCGGCGCCGGGGCTGGGCGAGCGGGGTCAGGCCGAGGTGATGGGGACGATCATCGTCCCCACGGTCCGAGCGCTGGCGATGGAGGGGCGGCCGTTCCGGGGCGTGCTCTATGTCGGTCTCATGATGACCAAGGACGGTCCGAAGGTCGTGGAGTTCAACTGCCGCTTCGGTGACCCTGAGGCCCAGGTGGTGGTCCCGCGCCTGGATGAAGATCTGCTCCCACTGCTAGCCGCCGTCGCGCGGGGCGACCGACTTCCGCGGGCAGCCCGCTGGCGGCCGGACGCAGCAGTGTGCGTAGTGCTGGCTTCTGGAGGGTATCCGGGTGAGTACGAGAGCGGGAAGCCCATCGCCGGGATTCAGGAGGCTGAAGCCCGTGCTGATGTCGTAGTCTTTCATGCAGGTACCGCGCGCAGGGACACCCAGCTGGTTACCGCCGGCGGGCGGGTCCTTGGAGTGACGGCGCTGGCAGAAGCAATCCCGGCTGCCATCGAGCGCGCCTACGAGGCGGTAGGGCAAATCTGCTTTGACGGCATGCATTATCGGAAGGACATTGGCAAGAAGGCGCTCCAAGGCGTGAGGAGCGGGTAGAGAGGGACCATGGCCGCGGCCAATCCAGTGGTGGGCATCGTGATGGGGAGCGACACGGACCTCGACGTGCTCAAGGAGGCCAAGGAAACTCTGGATCGGCTCGGGATTCCTCACGAGGTGGTGGTGGCCTCAGCACACCGAACCCCTGAGCGGGCCCGGAAATATGTGCGGGAGGCCGAACGGCGGGGGCTCAAGGTGCTGATCGCGGGAGCTGGCGGGGCAGCGGCCCTCCCGGGCTTCCTTGCGTCAGAGACTCGCTTGCCAGTGATCGGCGTTCCCATCGCCGCCACGCCGCTTGGGGGCTTGGACGCGCTGCTCTCCATGGTCCAGATGCCCAGGGGGGTCCCGGTGGCCACCGTGGCGATCGGAGAGTGGGGAGCCACCAACGCGGCGGTCCTCGCCGCCGAGATCCTCGCCCTCTCTGATGGGGACATCCAGAGCCGCCTGGCCGCCTTCAAGTCGACCCTCGCTGCCGAGGTAGAGGAACGTTCCCGCCGCCTCACCGCCCGACTCAGCACGAACGCGTGACCGTCACGCGGGTGCTCCCGGTCGATCCGTGGAATCCCGACCCTGCTGCGCTTGAGGAAGCCGGTGCGCGCGTGAGACGGGGCGGGCTGGTGGCTTTCCCGACGGAGACCTTCTACGGCCTCGGCTCCAACGCCACGGACACGGCGGCGGTGGCGCGGGTCTTTGCGGTGAAGGGGCGGCCTGAATCCAAGCCGCTGCTCGCGCTGGTGGATTCGGTCGAGATGGTGCAGTCGCTGGCCCTCGAGGTCTCGGCGGTGAGCCAGCGATTCATGAGCGCCTACTGGCCGGGACCGCTCACGCTCATCTTCAAGGCAAGACCCGAGGTGCCCGGCGCGCTCACCGCGGGGACCGGGACCATGGGGATCCGAATGCCCGGACATCCGGTGGCGCAGGGCCTCGTGCGTGCGGCCGGGACTCCGGTGACGGCACCCAGCGCCAACCTGAGCGGCGGAGAGCCGCCCACCACGGCTCAAGCGGTCAGAAACGCGTTCGAAGGAGCGATAGACTTGATTCTGGATGGCGGACCCACCAAAGGCGGTCTGCCCTCTACGATCTTGGACGTCAGCGTGATGCCCCCCCAGCTGGTCCGCCGAGGCGCTGTTCGCGTGACAGAGCTTGAATGACGGTCACCGGGGTAATCCAGGCGGGAGGGAAAAGCACCCGGATGGGAGGCGTCCCCAAGGCGCTCATGTATCTGGGGCGAGGGCGCCTGATCGAGCGAGTCGTCGACGTGTTGGGCGCGGTGCTCTCCGATCTCTTGGTGGTGACGAACACCCCGGATCTCTACGCGTTTCTCGGGCTCCCCATGGTGCCCGACGTCTTTCCTGACCACGGCTCCCTCGGCGGCATCTACTCCGGGCTCC
>JBHIAB010000331.1:0-2103 GCA_046758385.1 Methylomirabilia bacterium
GGTACAGCTTGCCGAGGCCGAGGTGGCACTGAGCCAGGAGCGGGCGCATGCCGAGGTCCGCGGCGATCGTGAGGGCCTCACGATAGGATCCCTCGGCAGCGTCGGCGTCGGGGGAATCTTGATGCGCGGCGATCTCGCCGAGCAGGCGGAGGACCCATGCCATGTTGCCTCGCTCAGCCCGCTCACGATACAGATCGAGGGCGGCTCTGGCAACCCTCCCAGCGTCATCAACTCGATTCGCGTGCAAGTATGCCTCACCCTCCCACACCATCTGGAGCGCTTCGGACGGTCCGCTCCACGCAGGGTCGTGAGCGGCCGTCTGTTCGACGAGCCGGAGGGCATCCGTGATGCGGCCGGCACGGGCATATGCCAATCCGAGGGCCGTAGCCACACCCGTGCCCCGCACGTTCGCGGTCTCGCTTAACAGAAGGGCGGGTTCGAGACTCCGCATGGCTTCTTCGATCTCTCCCGTGAACAAGGAGAGGCGGCCTCTACCGAAATGGGCGACCATGCGAGTGAAGGGCTGGCCGATCCCCTCAGCGATCGCCAGGGCGTCTTCAGCGTGCGCGATCGCTTCGGAAAGCTCCCCCAGTTCTGCTTCACACCAGGCGAGGTAGAGGCGGGCGAACACGCTGGGGAAACCAGTCAAGCCGAGGCGCTCACGCGCCCGGTCGCCTTCGAGGCTCTGGGCACTTTGCTTGAGAAAGTTGATCGCCTGCCGATACTCGCCCAGGAGCCAGTAGATCACTCCCAGGTATAGCCCTGTCACATCCCCGAGGTCGGAATCGCCGCCCGCTGCAGCGAGGTCCAGAGCGCGGTGACCGTAGTCGAGCGCGGCTCGGTAGTCACCTCGGAGGTAGAAATTTTGCGCCAGGAAGGCCGATACCCACCCCAGCCGGGGCTGATCGTTCAGGAGCCTCGCCATGTCCTCGGCTTCGCGCAGGTAGGCGAAGATCTGGCTGTTCTCTCCGATCGGATATAGCACCCGCCGCAGCTGGATCCGGAGGTCGACGCCAGCCTCGGTTATCTCTCGACTCGGTGGGAGATGTTCCAGAGCGTCCAGGGCTCGTTGAAACCAGGCAGCAGCCTCGCGATAGGCCGAGCGGTCCATCGCTTTCTCACCAGCCTGGCGGAGATATGCCACCGCCTGCTCCCACCTCTCGCCGCTGAATGCGTGGTGGGCCAGGCGCTCGACCTGTTCCACGAGCCGGTCAGCATAGAGCGCCTCGATCGCGGTCACAATCTGGGCGTGGAGGGCGCGCCGCCGCTCATGGAGGAGACGCCGATACGTCACCTCGTGGGTCAGCGCATGTTTGAAGGTGTACTCGAGCTCAGGGAAAAGGCTCGTCTCGTAGAGGAACTCGGCGGCCTGGAGGTGCGCGAGGCCTTGGCGGACGACCTCCTCGGGCAGCTCTGCGATGGCGTGGAGGAGTGGGAACGGCACGTCCTTGCCGATGACCGAGGCTGCCTGGAGGAGGTGCTTTTCCTCGGAGGTGAGCCGGTCGATCCGGGCCGCCAGGACCGCTTGCACCGTGGCGGGCACCTGAATCGTCTGGACGGGCTTCGCCAGGCGGTAGGCCCCCCGCTCGCCCACCAGGACCTGGGTCTCGACCAGGGTCCGGACACTCTCCTCCAGGAAGAAGGGGTTTCCCTCGGTCCGCTCGATCAGGAGCTGCCTGAACGGGTGAAGCTCGGCGGCCTTCCCCACGAGGCCCTGGAGAAGTTCTTCGGCGCTCTCTGGCGGCAACGGGTCGATGCGGAGCTGGGTGTAGTAGGTCTTCGACCCCCAGTGGTGCTCGTACTCGGGCCGGTAGTTGACGAGAAACAGCAACCGCGCCGTCGGCAGGCTCTCGACCAGGCTGTCCAGGAAGGCCTGCGTTTCGGAATCAATCCAGTGAAGGTCTTCAAAGACCAAGCAGAGCGGTTGGACCTGGCTCTCCCGGAGCAGGAGACGCTTGATAGCGTCCAGCGTCCGCTCGCGACGTTGGGGGGGATCAAGGTCCTGCCAGTGAGGGTCCTCGACGGGCGCGTCCAGGAGGGAGAGGAAAGCTGGCAGCGCCGGCCTCAGGGCCTCATCCAGCGCGAGGAGTTTGCCCATGACCT
>JBHIAB010000332.1:0-2019 GCA_046758385.1 Methylomirabilia bacterium
AACGTACAGAAAGTACGCCTCCGGTGGGCTCCTCCCTGCGTCCTTGATCTGCTCGATTCTCGGCACGGCGCCAGTGACGTCCCGGCCTGCGATCTCTCTGGTCGCGGCTTGACAGGGAAAGTGCCTCTCCTCCATCATGGCCCCTACCCGCGCACGCCGGAGGAGGCCATGAAGCGACTCATCAAGGTCTACGACACCACGCTCCGTGACGGCACCCAGGGGGAAGGCGTGGCCTTCGCCATGGGCGACAAGGTGCGCATCGCCCAGCGACTGGACGCCCTGGGCATCCACTACATCGAGGGAGGCTGGCCAGGCTCCAACCCGAAGGACATGCGGTTCTTTCGCCGCATCCAGGACATCCCGCTCAAGCAGACCAAGGTGGCCGCCTTCGGTGCGACCCGCCGCGCGGGGGTGGCGCCCGAGCAAGACGCCAACCTCCAGGCCTTGATCGAGGCCCGCACGCCGGTCGCGACGATCTACGGCAAATCATGGGACTTCCACGTGACCTCGGCGCTCGGGACGACGCTGCCGGAGAACCTGGCCATGATCGCAGACTCGGTAGCATTCCTCCGCCCGCACTTCGAGGAAGTGATCTACGATGCCGAGCACTTCTTCGACGGCTTCCGGGCTAACCGTGGGTATGCGTTGGAGACCCTGAAGGCCGCCGCGGCCGGAGGGGCGCACTGCCTGGTGCTCTGCGACACGAACGGGGGCACCCTTCCCGCGGACCTGGTGGAGATCATCCGCGACGTCAAAAAGCACGTGAGCGCGCCGCTCGGCATTCATGTCCACAACGACGCCGAGTGCGCGGTGGCCAACTCCCTGGCCGCCGTCAGGGAAGGCATCGACCACGTCCAGGGCACGGTCAACGGCTTCGGCGAACGGTGCGGGAACGCCAACCTGGTCTCCATCATCCCCAACTTGATGCTGAAGACGGACCTGGCGTGCCTGCCCGAGGGGAACCTCCGGGAGCTCCGGGACCTCTCACGCTTCGTCTCGGAGCTGGCCAACCGCAAGCCCTGGCAGAACCAGCCGTACGTCGGCGACTCCGCCTTCGCCCACAAGGCCGGCATGCACGTCTCCGCTGTTCTCAAGAACCCGGAGACCTACGAGCACATCAACCCCGAGCTGGTGGGCAACCACCGTCGGGTCCTCGTCTCCGAGCTGGCCGGCCGGTCCAACGTTCTCTGGAAGGCCCGGGAGTACGGGCTGGATCTGGACAGGGACACCCCGGAGACGCGCCGGATCCTCGACACCCTCAAGCAGCTCGAGGACGAGGGCTACCAGTTCGAAGGGGCCGAGGCCTCCTTCGAGCTCCTGATGGAGCGAGCGCTCGGGCGCCACCGCCCCTACTTCGACCTGGAGGGATGCCGCGTGGTGGTGGAGAAGCGGGGTGAGGGCGAGCCTCTAGCCGAAGCCACGGTCAAGCTGCGCGTGAAGGGGATTCCCGAGCACACCGCCGCCGAAGGCAATGGCCCGGTGAATGCGTTGGACCACGCCCTGCGCAAGGCGCTCGAGGAGTTCTACCCGAGCCTCAAGACCATGCGGCTCCTCGACTACAAGGTCCGCATCCTGGACGAGACCTCGGGCACGGGAGCCAAGACCCGGGTCCTCATCACCTCGGGAGACGAAGAGGACTCGTGGGGGACCGTGGGGGTTTCCGACAACATCATCGAGGCGTCCTGGCAGGCGCTGGTCGACTCCGTCGAGTTCAAGCTCCGGAAGGACGAGCGGCAGAGCCTCCGCTAGTGCCGTTCCAACTGTTTGTGACGACTTTCGCACTGCGCGCAGTCGCGATGGTTCTTGTAAACGCAAGCAGGTAACAGTCGGCGCAACAAGTTGGAGCGACACTGGCCGAGCTTCGCTCCGGCATGGCTTGGCCCTCCTCACCCTGCCCTGTCGCTGTGACGCGGGCGAGGGGAGAGGGCCGCCGTGGAACCCGACGCATTCGGATCGCGGTTAGGCCTAAATGGAGCCCCATGATTTGGAGTGATCAAGCAGGCCATACCAGGCATGCGC
>JBHIAB010000333.1:0-1997 GCA_046758385.1 Methylomirabilia bacterium
ACAAGAATTCACACGACTCCCGAGGCCCTGAGCGTCGTGAGCTTCGTGGGGCCCAGCCCGAGATACTTCCCGAAGACCCATTCGGTGTCGGCCCCCACCGGCCGGCAGAGCCACTTCACCCGCGGCGGGGTGGCGGTCATCTTCCAGGGCGGGTTTTGGATCAGCATCTCGCCGTAGTAGGGATCTCGAAAGCGCTGGAACACGCCACGCTCCCACCAGTGAGCTTCGGCCACCGTCTCTTCGGGCACGTTGACCGGTCCCGTGGCGACGACTCCCTCGCCTCGGTACCGCTGGACCATCTGTAAGATTTCTTCGAAGGTGTACCGGGACGTCCAGGCCTCGATCTCGGGATGGATCTCCCGCGCGCGCCCGAGACGGTCGCGAATGGTGGGGTAGCGATCCCGGAGGTCGGGCCGGCCCATGATCTCCGTCAGCGCACGCCAGTTCGAGTCGAGGAAGCCAGCGATGAACACGAAGCCACCCTTACAGCGGAAGTAGGTGTAGGGGTAGACCGCGATGTCCAGGTTCCCCACGCGCTCCCGGCACTGGCCCTCGGCATGGTACCAGATGCAGTTGAAGTCGGCAAACCGCATGACGGCCTCGGCGGGCGAGACATCGATGAGCTGCCCCTGGCCCGTCACGACGCGATGGCGCAGTGCCACCAGGACCCCGAAGGCCGCGTACGCGCCGCCGGCGTACCAGCCGAACCAGCTCCCCTGCTTGGTCGGAACCGCATAGGGGGCGGGTCCATCGTCCAGCTCCGGCTCGCCCGTGAACGATGGGATCCCGGAGATCGCCTGATCCACCACATCGGCCGGGGGCTTGCCGCAGGCAGCCCTCGGCCCGAACTGGCCGTAGGTGTAAAGCGCGCAGTAGAGGAGCCGAGGGTTGAGCTCTCTTAGCTGGCGGTAGCCGACCCCCCAGGCAGCCATCGCCCCCGGCGGGAACGTTTCGATGACCACGTCCGCCCGGCGGGCGAGCGCCCGAAAGAGCTCCTGCCCCTCTGAGGAGGTCAGGTTCAGCGTCACGTGGAGCTTGTTCCGCCCCTCCGCGAGGTAACCGAGGCCGGTCCCCTCGTGAAGGACGCCCCACGGGGTGAAGTGACGGGCGAGGTCCCCTCCCGGGGGCTCGATCCGGATCACCTCGGCCCCGAATTCAGCCAGGATGGAGGAGCAGAAGCTGCCGGCCAGGCTCCCGTATGAGCAATCGAGCACCAGCAGATCGTCGAGGGCTTCGGGCTTGCCGTTGGCGCCCGCGGGATCTGAAGCCCTGCGCGCCCACTCAGCCCACCCTACGTCCCATCGCTCCATAGCCCCTCCCCTCGATCACGGCGAATCAGAATATCTTTCCCTCCCCGCTCCACCCTTCGGGGGGTTTACGCCCGATCGCGTCGTTCCACGTTCCGATGACACCCTTGGCCTCGAGCTTCTGGATCTCCTCGCGGGACAGGCCAAGGATCGCCGTGAGCACGTAGTCGTTGTCCAGGCCCACAGGCTTCCCTGCCCATTTGAGGCGCCCGGGGGTCTCAGAGAGCTTCGGGACCGGCCCGTACTCCACCACCTCGCCGTAGATTGGATCGTCGAGCTGCCAGACGGTCCCTCGCGCACGGAGGTGGGGATCCTGGTAGTGATCGCGGGAGGTAGCCACCGGCGCGGAGGCAAAACCGAAGCGGCTACCCAGCTCGTCGATCTCGGCCGCGGTTTTGTCCTTGGCCCACTCTTCGATGAGCGTGGCGAGGGCGCGCGCGTGCTCCTCCTTCAGGCGCTCGAGCTGCCCCGAAAACCGTGGGTCCTCGGCCAGCTCGGGGCGGCCCATGGCCCGGCAGAGACCTCGAAAGGCTTCGCTGGAGGGAGCTGCAACGGCGACCATCCCATCCCGGCAGCGAACGATGTCCGAGGGGGCTATCGCCACGTCTCGATTTCCGTAGCGACCGCGCTTGTCACCGGTGAGCCCGTGATGGATCCAGGTCCAGTCCAGGGCTCGGATGAGGCCCTCGG
>JBHIAB010000334.1:0-1930 GCA_046758385.1 Methylomirabilia bacterium
TCGAGCTCCTTCCCGAAGGCATAGATCGCCTGGAGGAGATCCGGTCTCACCCACACGTCAGAGTCCGGCGCCAGGAGCACCTCCCGTTCGCACCAGTCCACCCGGTCCAGATCGGGGAGCGGCTGGCCGTCGAGGAGCCAGGACCAGAGCCCGCCGAGTGCGGCGCAGGCGAGCCCCTCTTGATCCGCCTTGAGAGCTTTCTTCTCCCCCTCGGTGATCAGCAGCGTGACGGTGGGGTCGGCCAGCGCCGCGCGAGCGTGCGGCGGGAGGTAGAGGCGAGGGGCCGTCCCCGCGGGCTGGTAGTAGCGGATAGTGTGTCCGCCTCCGTCAGCGATCGCAGGGAAGAGCTTGACGCGGTAGAAGCCCTCGGCCTCGGGGTAGGGGATGAGGTAGCAGCTCCGGACCTTCGCCGTGAGGCGCTGGCTGAGCTTGCGCGGCCACTCCCCCGGGGCCAGAGAGCGGATCCCCGCAGTGCGTATGGTCTCGTCTCCGAGCCCGCTCCGCTCCCGGAGGTCGGCAAGGTGCTCGGAGTGGAGGGGCAGAGAGCTCTCGCCCCCGGCACCCTCGACGCGCTGTTCGTGATCGGCAGCCATCAAGCAGCCAGTGGCGAGAGCGGCCTCGGGCGAATCCCGTCGGGGTGGCCGTGAAGTAGCCCACCTGCCAGGAGGACGAGGGCAGCCACCTCGCGGTGGAAGATGTCTCGATGCGCGCCCAGGAGCGTGTGCCTCGCCCTGATCAGGGCCGAGCCATCGACGTTGACGACGGGCCATTGAGGGAGACCGATTTGCCTACAGAGCGTCAGCTCGATCTCGGGAGCATCGAGGCCGCGGATCCCGACCGAGCCGATTGCGCTCCTTCCCACGGTTTCCTTTGTTCTCAGACCTGGGCCCCCGCGGTCGACGGCACCGCTCTCGGTTACGAAGGGGTAGAGGATCCGGAGCGCGGCGTGGCGGATCGAGCGCACAGCCACGATAGGACCTGACACCCGCCGCTCGGCCAGCACTCGGTGATAGAGCCCGGGGCAGTCGTACCCCGGGACGTCGGGAGCAAAGGCAAACGCGGAGAACGGAGCCTGAAGCAGAATCAAGCTCGACGGCCGTACCCCACCCAGGACGGCCGAGGTCAGGAGCCTGGCTCCGAAGGAGTGTCCGATCAGGTGAAGGCGCGGGCGCGGCCGAGGAAGGGCCTCCCACAGCGGAGCCCACTGCTCGCGGCCGAACCGCTGTCCCACCTGCCCGGCCCGCTGCTTCATCACCCAGAGGCTCAGCGCCTGGAAGGGAGCCAGGAGCGAGCCCCCCCGCGTCCGGGCGTCATGAAGGCGGTGGATGAGCTGGTCCAGCTCGGCTTCCTCCTCCGGCGCCTGGGCAACCTGGGCTTGGGCCAGCTCCAGCAGCAGGGCCACCAGGCGGCCAGGCTCGGCTGCCATCGGCCCCGAGATCCGGCGCTCCAGCTCGGGCCAGAGGCCGCCATCCAGCACGCTAGGCGCGAGCTCGGGGTCAGCGAACGGCTTGGAGGGCCAGTGAAGGGCGATCCCCAGCGGCGCCACGCGATCCCCGACTCTTGCCAGCCAGCCCTCCAGCATCGCGAAGAACCGGCGCGCCAGAGCCTTCGTCTCGGCCTTGCGCTCCAGCCACCCCGGGCAGAAGAGAAAGCAGTCGGTGGCGGAGCGGAGGCGAAGCTCGATGTTCTCGAGCATGTCCTCACGGACCACGCGACCGTCTCGCGCGAGCGCGAGGAGCAGGAAGGTGGGGCCTTGGCGTGTCTGGCCGTTGGCGCGCATCATCACTCAGAGCCCTTGGACCCTGAGGGCCGCGGCGATCTGCTCGAGGAGCTGAACGATCCGATCAAGCTTGGCCCCGATCCACTGCGTGAGCCACCAGACGAGGTAGAGCGAGATGGCCCCCGGCACCCCCACCAGGCCCACCAGCCG
>JBHIAB010000335.1:0-1928 GCA_046758385.1 Methylomirabilia bacterium
GCGGGCACTCGTTCAAGCACCAGCACCTCGAGCCCCCGCTGCTCGACTACGAACCGGTGTGAGCCATCCTGCCAGCGTGAGAGGGTCGGGGTGACCGCTGCGGCCTTCCCGGCCAGGCGCGGGTGTTTCTGCTCGATGAGCCTCGCGTATGCCCCGGCGAATGCCTCCGCCGGTTCCCGAGCCTCCCAGCTGACTCGGTAGATCAGCGCAAGTCGGTCATGTTGGTCCTGCCAGACCTGGTACCGGTCGCCCCTCCATCCGGTGGCCAGACCGCGGCCGGTCGCTCGACCCAGGAACACGCCGAGGGCGCCGCCGAGCGCCCACTCGCCCATTTCATCCTCCCTCACCAGCTGCCACGAGGGTGGGAGGTGAGGCCGCAGGTCCGGGAACGTGAAGGGAAGGGGATCCTCTCGGCGGTCGAGAAGCTTTTCCGGATGGAGGATCTGGGCTGTGGACCGGGGCGGGTCTTTGTAGAGCTGGCTCAGGGCTGCCCACGGATGTCTCAGTCTGAACCGGTGAACGAAGAGCAAGCCCTGCGTGTACGGGAAGAGCAGGACATCTTGGAGATATTTCGGAGCCCGATCGAAGACAGGCGCGGTCGAGAGGGTGGCGGCGAGCTGGTGAACGCCGGTCAGATCCGGGATTCGCGACAGATCGAGCCCTCGAGCGCGAAGGAGGAGCTCCAGGCTGAAGGCCACAGCCTCCCCCTCGATGAGGGCCTGCCGCGCTAGCAGTCGATCTCCCTTCCCCGGGGTGGGCGCGAGGAACTGCTCCAGGGGAACCTCACGGTCCTGGAGGGCATGGACCAGCTCATGCGCGAGCGCTGTCTCTTGCTCCTCCGGCTTTAGCCAGTCAGACAGGACCATGACCCTCTGAGCCGGGTCATAGTAGGCTGCCGCCTGCTCATTGAGAAGCTGTAGAAGGAAGTTGTGGAGGTCGAAGTCGGCCGGGATCAGGCCCCAAGCGACCGTCGCTTTTCGTTGGGTCTCAAGGCTGGCCACCGGCTGTTTTCGATCAAACACTTCCCGGAGGTAGCGGCGGGTTTCCTCTCTCGAGCGGATCACCACCGGCGGTGGTGGAGGTGGCGAGCGGAGGCCTCGGAGTGTGGCGAGCCTTGCAAACAAGGGGCCGACGACTGACTCCAGCGCCGCAACCTGAGGCGGCTCGGCCTTGACAGGGAACGGCACGCTCCAGAGGCTCAAGCCGAGGACGAGGAAACCCGCGAGGGTTCGCCGGATCACGCTGACCACCGCACCACGCAAGAGGTCTGGTCCCAGGAACGGTACTCGTATCGGCTCGAGCGGACGAACGGATTCGTCATCTGCCCTTTTCCAAGTAACATAGCATAGCGCTCAGGCGCGGCTCGTGAGCCCGATGCCGATGTTGAGCAAGGCGATCTGGACCGTAAAGAGCAGCCTGAGACAGAGCAGAGGCCGCCGTTCGCTCGGAAAGATCCGGAATCCGGTGAGCTGACCCGTCCACCAGGCCCAGGCCAGGATCGACAGTCCTCCCAGCCCGAAGCGCAGCCACGCCAGCCTGAGCGGAGGAGCGTCCTCGAGTCCGATCTTGATCGCGACCGGATTGCCGCCCCAGAAGGCGGAGAGCAGCAGCGCAAGCGCGGCTCCCCGAAGATCAAGGTCTTTGGTCAACTCGGTGGCCCTAGAGGCCGCTCAACGGGAGGTTCGGACGTGGCGTCGCAAGATTCTCTCGCAGGAGCCGTCAACCAATCGCATCCCTGCCACCTCTCACGGAATGCGGCCGGAGACCAGCCAATGACGCTCGCTGATGATCCGGCAGTCAAGCCGGGCATGCCCGCCGGGGAGCTGGGCACGAACCTCGTCCACCGTAAGGGCGGCCAGGAGGGAATGGTAGAAGTCCTCCTTCAAGATCGGATCTTCATCGGCCGCAGCGGCCTCCACGATCTCGCG
>JBHIAB010000336.1:0-1905 GCA_046758385.1 Methylomirabilia bacterium
GGCTCGGCGGCAGAGGGCGGCGTAGAGAGCCGCATTGCAGCAGGGGAGCGGTCAGGCGGGGGTGTCGGAGAAGAAGTCAGCGGCGCGAGCTGGCGGGGACCGGGGCTGGGGGACTTCGGTGGGGAGTCCGAGGTGCGCGAGGATCTGATGAATGACCCGAGGGTCTTCGATGGTCGCGAGCAGCCGCATGCGGCCGCCACAGGCCGGAGCCCTAGAGTCTGCCCAGAGCCTTCAGGATGACCTCGGGGGTGATCGGCTGGGTGGTGACGCGGGCGTTTGCAGGGAGAGAGCCACCCGAATGAGAGGACCACGGCAGGACGGTACTGAGTGGCGTTAGGCGTCCCTCTCGATGACCGAGGCGAGACCTCGGGTGTGCTCGTGTAGGTGAAGGATCGCCGCGCTTAGCTCGCCCAGCACGGCCTCCCGTTGCGCGGTGGTCGAGGTGGATGTCTCAAGTTGAGCGAGAAGCTTTAGGACGAGGCGGCATTCCTCAGCCAACTCACGTAGAAGGGTCTCAAATGCTCGGATCTCCCGCTCCCAATGCCGGATCAACGCTTCATCGGGCAAACTTTTCAGGCGCTCTCGACCGATCTTGCTCCCGTGTTCCTGATTCCGACGCCGCAGGCTTCGGATCTTCTACCGATAGCGGCCCTTTCCCATGTGTTGTCGTCATACGACTACAACGCAAGGGTCCTGTCAATGCGGCGTAGGGCAGTGCCACCTTGTTCCGGAGACGACCAAGGTCATCCACATTGACCTGGATCCCGAGGAGATCGCGCGGGTTTATCCCACCGAAATCACCATCGTCTCTGACCCTCGCCTTGCTCTGAGGGCGCTGATCGATGAGATCAAGGCCAGGGGCTTCAAGGGCGCAGCCGATGACCATTTCATCCGCATGGGGTGGAGCATCCCCGGGCTCATCGGCGCCAGTTTGGCCAACCCGTCTCACCCGGCCATTGCCTTCGTGGGCGATGGCTCCTTCATGATGACGGGAACGGCGGTGGCGACCGCGGTGGAATATGACATCCCGGCCGTGTGGGTCATCCTCAACAACCGGTCCGTGCAGTTCGAGCGGAGGATGAAGGATATTTACGGGAAGGAGATCTTCTGCGACTACCGGATCGAGCGGATGGGGGAGCTCTGGAACCCCGATTTCGTGAAGGTGGCGGAGGCCCTCGGTGCTGAGGCCGTGAAGCTAGTGCCGCGCCGATAAGCGTCGCATCTCTGCGTCCTCGGTCGTCGCCCATCCTCAACGTACAGGGAGTACGCCTCCGGTGGGCTCCTCCTTGCGTCCTCGATCTGCTCGGTTCTCGGCTCGGTACTAGTCTTCGAGGGACCAGAGCCTGGGCGGAGTTCCCTGAAAGCCAAGCTGCCCCCACTTGGCAGCGACGGCTTCGTACACCGAGCGCCGGATCTTGGTGCGCTTCGAGAACTCCTTGATGTAGCGGTGCTCCTTGCAGGCGTTGATCAGCGCCTTGGAGCCGTAGGGACGTTCCTCGGGCGGGTTTTGCGCGGGGTCGAGCGAGGTGGACCAGGTCTGGCGCAAGATATCGATGTCCTCCGCAGGGTTACACCGGGTGGACATGGCCCACAGCACCTGGTTGATGTTAGAGGGGTCCACATCTTCGTCCACCGCGATGATCCACTTGGAGAAGTAAGCGCCGCCCGGGACCTGCGCGGCGAGGGCCAGGGCCTGCGGGGCGTGGCCCGCGTAGCGCTGCTCGAGCGAGACCACGGTCATGGCGAAGCCCCCGGCGGCGGCCGGATGGGAGTACACGCCCCTGATCCCCGGAACCCCGACCCCGTCCAGGTCGTTCCAGATCCGGGCTGATCGGGCGATGGAGTAGAGCAGCGCGCACTCGTTGGCCGGGTAGTCGGCCATGAGGGCGTGAGTCAGGATCGGGT
>JBHIAB010000337.1:0-1875 GCA_046758385.1 Methylomirabilia bacterium
GGGCGTCGACTCTTCCACGCCCAGTAGCGTCTGAACCCCTGCCGGTGCCACCGCAGCACCGTCTCCGCCCGTACCACCAGCAGGCAACCGGGAAGTTGTCAACGATTGTGAGACACCCACTCGTTGCATTTACTGTAGCTGCTTGGCGCTCGGCGGCACCGCGGTGGCCGGTTGATCGGCGTGCGCAAATCGAGTGCTGGTCTCGTCGCGTTGTGAGGCGGCGCTGATCCTGCTCCGGACGACCTGAAGCGCATGGGGCGGGGTGAAAGACGGGCTTGGAGGCCTCACCCCCCGAGAAGCCAGGGGCTCCGCGCCTCCAGGATCGACGATCGGCACGCCGGCCATATCTGGATATCCCCCCTTTTCCCCCTCCGAGCTCGGCCGGACCAGGGGGTGGGGCCGGTTGATCCAGACGGCCGTCGGCACGGCCGGAGGGGTAGGCGGCTTCCGGACGAACCGCTCGGGGTACGCGGCATAGGCCGAGGCGAGCACGTGCTGGCGCTGCGTGAGGATTTGGTCGCTCCAGCCGTAGTGGACCACCGCGGGAGTTAGCAGGCCAATGCCGCTGTGGTGATGCTCGGTGTTGTACCAGGCGAAGAACCGCTGGCAGAAGGCCCGGGCCTCCTCGATGAACCCGAAGCGCTCCGGGAACTCGGGCCGGTACTTGAGGGTCTTGAACTGGGCCTCGGAGTAGGGGTTGTCGTTCGAGACGTGGGGTCGGGAATGGGTCCGTGTGACGCCCAGATCCGCCAGCAGCAGGGCGACGGGCTTGGACGTCATCGCCGGGCCACGATCGGCATGGATGAGGAGCTGGCCCGGGCCGATGCCCTGTTTCTCGCAGGTGGCGCCAACCAGGCGCTCCGCCAGGGGGGCACTTTCCTGGTGGGCCACCATCCAGCCCACGACGTAGCGGCTGAAGATGTCCAGGATCACGTAGAGGTAGAAGTAGGTCCACTTCACCGGACCCAGGAGCTTGGTGATGTCCCAGGACCAGACTTGGTTCGGCCCCGTGGCGAGGATCTCGGGCGTGGGCGCGACATGGCGGAGCTGGTTCCGCCGCTCGCGGACCTCCTGGGCCTCGGCCAAGAGCCGATACATGGTGCGGGGCGAGCAGTGATAGGTTCCCTCATCGAGCAACGTCGCGTACACCTCGGCCGGGGCCTGATCGACGAACCGTTCGCTGTGGAGCAGGTCCAGGACCGTCTGGCGCTCCGGGACCGTCAGGGCGCGCGCCGGGCACGGGCGGGGCGAGCCCGCCCGTGCTGGTGACCGCCGCTGCCGGTACAGACTTGCCCGCGGCACGCCGAGGGCGCGGCAGGCTCGGGCTGTTCCGACCTCTTGGGCGAGCTCACGGGCGCCGGCCATCAGGCGCGCTCTCGCCACTCGGGCGTCACCAGCGGCAGCCCCAAGATCTCGGAAAGTTTTTTTTGGGCCGCAATAATGGCCTCGGCTTGCCGGAGCCGCTCGTAAAGCCGTGCCAGCTCTCGCTCCAACTCGGCGATCCGCGGGACGAAGGGCTGTGCGACCGTGGCCCGCCGCCCCCGCACGCGAGGGCTCAGTGCCTCCAGGGCGCCCTGGTCCCGCTGCTGCCGCCACGTCGTCAGATGCGAGGAGTAGAGCCCTTCCCGCCGGAGCAAGGCCCCGACGGCGCCGGGCGTTCCACAACCCTCGGCTTCCCGCAGGATCCGCAGTTTGTACTCGGCCGTGAAGCGGCGCCGCGCGGCCTTTTCCGGCACCTCGGGATCAGGCACCGCGGCGGCGGGCCTCACGCTGGGCGCCGGCCGACTGCTGAGCGCCATGCTGTCCGCCAGTACCGCCTGCCCCGCGGCACCCCGCCCGTCAGACATCGGCACGACCTCCTTCGCTGGCGTGGGC
>JBHIAB010000338.1:0-1850 GCA_046758385.1 Methylomirabilia bacterium
GGTCGAGATGTAGCGGTCGCCTCCGTCGGGAAAGACCGTGACCACCACACCTTCCGTGATCCGCGAGGCCACCTCCAGGACCGCCACCATCGCCGCGCCGGACGAGTGGCCGATGAAGAGCCCCTCTTCGTGAGCCAGCCGCTGGGCCATCGCGTACGCATCCTCGGTCTTCACGGAGATGAGATCGTCGTGGAAGCTTCGGTCGTAGATGCCCGGCACAATGGAGCTCCCCATGTGCTTGAGGCCCTCGAGGCCGTGGAGGGGCTGGTCAGGTTCGACGGCGATGAGCTGGATCTCGGGATTGAACTCTTTTAAGCGCCGGCCCGTGCCCATGAGGGTGCCGCCGGTGCCGATGCCGGCGACGAAGTGGGTGATACACCCCTCCGTTTGCTCGAGAATCTCTGGCCCCGTCGTCTCGTAGTGGGCCAGTAAATTGGCTGTGTTGTTGTACTGGTCGGGCATGTAGTACTTGTCTGGATACTCCTGGTTGAGGCGGTGGGCTTCGCGCTGGGCTCCGTCGGAGCCTTCCAAGGCACTGGAGTAAACGATGTTGGCCCCGTAGGCGGTGACAATCTTTTTGCGCTCCTCGCTTACGTTGCCGGGCATAACGAGTTCGACCTGGTAGCCCTTGAGCCTGCCGATCAGGGCGTAGGCAATGCCGGTGTTGCCGCTCGTCGAGTCGAGGATAATCTTGTCCTTGGTGAGCTCGCCCGTCTCCTCGGCCACCTCAATCATCTTCCGCGCCGGCCTGTCTTTGACACTGCCGCCCGGGTTGAGCCACTCCGCCTTGGCGTAAATCTCCACGCGGGGATACTCGCGCCCCACATGGTTGAGGCGCAGCAACGGGGTGTTGCCGACCAGCTCCAAGATGTGGACCGCCCTGTCCTGCAAGGCATCCACCACATGGCCTCTGGCGCCCACCATCGATCGTCTTCCTCGTCGTTGTCCGGACTCCCGGTCAGAAGGACCCCTAGTCACCTACCCCTTGGCGGTCACCCCAATGGTTCCCGGCTCAGTACCGGTGACGATGGGCCGCTGGAGGTCATTGCCCCACTCCCCCCACGAGCCTTCGTACCCATAGGCATTCTCAATCCCGAGCCAGCGAAGGACGAAGTACGTGTGGGAGCCCCGGACTTGGGCCTGGCAGTAGGTGACCACAGGCACCCCCTCCGTGGCGCCCGCTCCTCGGTAGAGGGCCAGGAGCTCGTCGCGGTCCCGAAAGACGGGACACGCTCCGGTCTCCCGGAGGTTTCGCGTCCATTCGACGTGGACCGCGCCGGGAATGTGTCCACCGCGGGCAGCCTTTCGACGGGCTCCGGTGTACTCATCCGTTGAGCGGCAGTCGATGAGGACGAACCCATAGCCGTTGGCGAGCCGGTCGTAAATCCACTCGGCAGTGACGAGTCGCTCGGGAGCCGGACGTCCGTCATACGACGCCCCGGGCCGCTTGGGGCGGCGGAGGCTCTTCTTGCGCCCCTCGTAGCTCCACTTGGAAAAGCCTCCATTGAGGAGGCTCACCCGCGGGTGGCCCAGGTAATCGAGCGCCCAGAAGACGCGGCAGGCGGCCAAGCCGTCCCCATCGTCGTAGAGCACAAGGTGGTCCTCCCGCCTCATGCCAGCTGCCCCTAGACGCCGGCACAGCTCCTCGTCCTTCGGGAGAAAGCCGGGCCGCCACGAGCGTTCGTCGGTCACCCCCCGCATGGGAAAGCTCACCGCGCCCGGGAGGTGGCCGACGAAATACTGAGCCCTCCGCCGCGTGTCGACGATCACGAGGTCGGGGTCCGACCGCCGGCTCTCCAGCCACTCGCTCTCAACGAGCAGTGGTACGTGTTCACCCATCGACATGGCGT
>JBHIAB010000339.1:0-1846 GCA_046758385.1 Methylomirabilia bacterium
GGTCCGGGAGGGCCCAGCCCGTGGCCACGGCCTTGCCGGCCCGCGTCTGCCGCCTCCCCGGGCTGCTCCGCACGTCGGCACCGGCGGCTGGATGAGAACCTTCACTTACGTCGATCCGGGCCTCGATCGGGGATTGTCAGATCGGGCGTCGCGCAGAATGAGTCAATTCATAAGTTACTGATATACTGTAACTTGTGGCTTTGATTCGCACGGCCACAAGGGGTGCTGTCAGGCAGCTTGTTCAGCCGCCTGCGCCAACTCTTTTGCCGTCAGGTCCAGCAACTCAATCCAGTCCGAGGTCGGCAGCTCGATGCCCGCCAGCTCCGCTGGGCTCTTGCCCTCCCGCACGCTCCCACGACCAAAGGGCTTCATGTTGTGGTAGACGGCCAGAAGGCAGATGAAGTCCTCGCTCAGGCGCTTGCGCGCCACCTGCACCAGCCGAACCCGGCAGTTGACACACTCGACAGACGACGAGGAGCGTATCGCTCGGTCCACGAGCTTGATCACGGCGATCTCCACGGCGTCGGCCAGGCTCCCGTTCGATGCCTGCTCGAGGACCGCCACGGGCTCTTTGTCCACCCGACGCCAGGCGACCGTCTCGGCCACCAGCTTGCCCAGCGTGGCCTCGCGGTCCGGCCCGACCTGTTCGAGATGCAACGCGCTCAACCCCGACGCGAGGACCTCCAGGTGCGTGAAGGCCGCCTCGCAGCGCTCCACACGGGCCAGGTCGTCGGCCAGACGCCGCCCTTCGGGCGTCTGCCTCATCGCCTCGAGGGCCTCGGCGACCGTGGCCCGGGCCTCGCTCGCCGTGCGCACCGTGCCTTCGGGCGTGGTCCACTCGAAGGCCTGCGCCACGCGCTCGAGCAGGTCGCCCAGGCGGCAGTACTCCTCGACCACTCGCTCGGCGGCCTCGCGGGCCCGGCGGTAGCGTTGGCCGGCCGGCCGCCCAGCGTGCTTCCCCCCTCGGAACCGGGCCTTCTCCACGGCCTGCTCCGCCTTGGCCAGAGCTTTCTTCTTGGACCCGTAGGTTCGCCCCAGGCTCGCCAGCCGCGTCCTCGCCGGCCTCAAGAGGTGGAACATGTCGGCGTGCAAAGGCACCTTGGCTTCGGCCCCCGCCTTACCGAGCGCACTCCCACCGTCGGCACCGTAGCCCTCCAGGTCGCCCATCTGGCCGAACAGCGGCTCCCACGCCTCGGCCGTGCACCTGTCGGCCAGGCGCAGCCCGCTGATCAACAGGCTCAGCGGCCCCACCATCAGCAGCAACGGACTGCGGCCCAGGAAAATCTCGTCCGCCGCTGCCACGTTCCCCACGCCGGCGAAGAAGCGCTCGTAGACCACCCGCGCCACGGCCCCCGCCTGCGCAATGATCGCATGGATCGTCTGGTGGGACAGCGAGCGTCCCCCGGCCCGCCGCAGCAGCGCGCCCGCCTCCTCGTCGCTGTTGGCCCGCACCGCCGCCGCGAGGAGGAAGGCCCACTCCCGCCGCCCCCGCAGCTGCCCGTCGCCCTCGGGTGCCCCCGAGAGCTGCGCGAGGGTCGCGGCCAGCTCGTCCCGTTCCCGGCGCAGGCGCCGCACCTCGCGCCCCCCGTCCTCCAAGAGCGACTCCAACTCCCTCTTCCAGCGGTACGCGCTCGAGCGAGGCACCCTCCTGCCGCGCAGATACCGGCTCACACACCCGTGCCCCTGAGCCCGAGCCGCCCACATCCCATTGACAATCTCCCAGCGAACTCTAAAATCAACCATCGGCTTCTCCTTTCCAGTGGGCGTCGAGCACCGCGAGTGCCGACTACCACACGCTCATTGTGGGGAGAAGCCTTCTTCATGCCAACACCTGTCCCGAAAATCC
>JBHIAB010000340.1:0-1840 GCA_046758385.1 Methylomirabilia bacterium
GCCGAGCTTCAGCCGTTCAGGCAGCTCCTGATCGAGCGCACCGAGGGGAACCCCTTCTTCCTGGAGGAGAGCGTCCGGACCCTGGTGGAGACCCAGGTCCTCGTCGGCGAGCGCGGGGCCTACCGCCTGGCGAAGCCCGTCCAGACGATTCAGGTGCCCGCGACGGTCCAAGCAGTCCTGGCCGCGCGGATCGACCGGCTCCCGCCCGAGGACAAGCGCCTCCTCCAGTCGGCGTCCGTTATCGGCGAGACTGTGCCGTTCACCCTGCTCCAGGCCGTCGTTGAGATGCCAGAGGAAGAGCTCCGTCGGGCTCTCAGCCGCCTGCAGACTGTCGAGTTTCTCTACGAGACCAGCCTGTTCCCCGATCTCGAGTACACCTTCAAGCACGGGCTGACATACCAGGTGGCGTACAACTCCCTCCTCCAGGAACGGAAAAAGGCGCTTCACGGGAAGGTCGTCGAGGCTATCGAGCGCCTCCACGGAGACCGCCTGGCGGAGCACGCCGAGGCCCTCGCCCGCCATGCGGTGCGGGGCGAGGTCTGGGACAAGGCCCTGCCCCACCTCCGACAGGCCGGGGCCAAGGCGTTTGCACGTCGGGCTAACCGGGAGGCGGTGATGTGCTTTGAGCAGGCGCTGGCGGCCCTCAAGCATCTCCCAGAGAGTCGCGACGCGCTCGAGCAGGCTATCGATCTCCGCTTCGACCTGCGCATTGCGCTCTTTCCCCTCGGAGAATTTGGGCAGTGCCTAGACCACCTGCGCGAGGCCGAGCGCCTCGCTGAGGCCCTGGGCGACCAACGTCGGCTCGGGCGCGCCTCTTCCTATGTGCCCAACCTTTCTTGGGCACTCGGCGACTATGACCGAGCCATTGAGGCTGGCCACCGTGCCCTTGCCATCGCAGGAGCCGTCGGGGATTTCGCCCAGCAGGTCGTGGCAAATTTTGGCCTGCACCAGGCCTACCAGTCCCTGGGCAACTATCATCAGGCGATGCTCTTCGCCAAGAGGAACGTGGAGTCCCTCAAAGGAGATCTGGTCCGTGAGCGCTTCGGCTTTTCTGGTGTCCCCTCCGTGATGTCCCGCGCCTTTCTAGTCTGGTCCCTCGCCGAGCTTGGAGAGTTCGCTGAGGGAATCGCAATCGGAGAAGAAGCTGTACGGATGGCCGAAGCCCTCGATCACCCATTCAGCCTTATCGTTGCGGGTAGTTTCGGCGTCGGCCGCCTTTACCTCCTCAGAGGGGACTTCGACAAGACTGTCATCGTGCTCGAGCGTGCCCTTGGGCTCTGCCAGACGTGGAGCTTCACGGCTTTGCTCCCGTGGACGGCCTCATGCTTAGGCTATGTATATGCCCTTTCCGGGCACGTGGCCGAGGCTCTGCCCCTTCTCGAGCAGGCTGTGCAGCAGGCTGCATCGATGAAAGGCATTGCTTTGCTTTCTCTCTCGGCCACCCACCTCAGCGAGACCTATCTGCTGGCGGGTCGAAGGGATGAGGCAAGCAACCTCGCTCGGCATACCCTCACCCTCTCCCGCGAGCGCAAGGAACGCGGACACGAAGCGTGGACCCTGCGCGTCCTCGGCGAGATCGCCTCGCATCAAGAGCCGCCGGATGTCGAAGACGCCAAAAGCCACTACCACCAGGCCCTCGGGCTTGCCGAGGAACTCGGCATGCGCCCGCTCGTGGCCCGCTGCCACCTCGGCCTGGGCAAGCTGTACTGGCGCACCGGGGACCGCCCGAAGGCCCAGGAGCACCTGATGACGGCGACGACCATGCTCCGCGAGATGGACATGCGCTTCTGGCTGGAGCAGGCGGAGGCGGAGCTGAAGGAGCTGGCATAGGAGGGTCCTG
>JBHIAB010000341.1:0-1814 GCA_046758385.1 Methylomirabilia bacterium
CAGATACTCGAAGGCCCCGTGCGTGAGAGCGCTCTTGACGGTCTCCAGCGAGGCGTAGGCGGTGATCATCACGATCTCGATGGAAGGGTCCTGGGACTTGATCCGCCGGAGGACCTCCACGCCGTCCATGGTGGGCATCTTGATGTCCATGAAGATCAGGTCCGGGCGGAAAGCGGGAAGGGTCTGGAGGGCGGCTTCGCCGCTTTCAACCGTGGCCACGGTGTAATGGGGCTTGAGGATCATGCGGAGTGACTCCCGTGGCCCGATTTCGTCGTCCACCACCAGGATGCGGGCTTTCTCCGGCATCGTCGGCTCCTTCACGACGGGATGAGGGGCAGCAAGGCCAGGAAGGAGACATCGTGGCGTCCCTTCCGCACCCGGAGGTGGCCACCTAGCGCTTCGATGATTCGCTGGGCCACTGACGGACCCAGGTCGATCAAACTCTCCTGAATGGCCTTCACCGGATCGAAGATGCGCTCGATCTCCTGAGCATCCACGTCTGCGGTGCGAGAAGAGATCAGGAGCTGAACGTTCTCCTCGGCGGTGTCGGACAACCCGATGGAGATCGAGAGCTTGGCCTCCTCTCCGCGACTCTTCCGCATCAGGTACCAGATCAAATACGCCTGGGCCTTCTTGAGTTGAACGGGATCGCTTTTGACCGTGAGCACGCCCGAATCGTGGTACACGCTCAGGGTCACGCGCTTGCCGGAGGGCATGTCGGTGAGGTGCAGGATCCGCGCGCCGTTCGCCGCGTCGCCCCCCGCCTGGGCTCCGAGCCCAGCCAGGCACTCTTCCACGACCTCGCGCATGTCCACCACCTTGAAGTTTAACTCCCCTTCGCCTACCAGCGCCGACAGCTTCTCGAAGACCTCGACCAGACGCTTGACATCACGGCCCACCACGGTGGAGAAGTGGTGGCGGAAGTCGCTATCCTCGAAGCGCTCCTCGAGGAGCTCCATGAAGGTGGTGATCGAAACCAGCGGGTTCTTGATCTCCTCCGAGACGCGGGCGGTCACTTGACTGAGGAGCTGGAACTGCTCAGCCTGTCGCCGCTCGGCCGCGAGCTGCTTGGCCGCAGAGAGGTCTTCAAACACCATCACGGCGCCGAGGGGTGTTGGATCATCCCCGGCGATGGGGTACGTGCTGACCTCCAGAGGCAGCTTTCGAAGCGCCAGCTGGATGTCGGCCCGGTGCATGGTCCGACCCGTCGTCAGGGAGTCGTAGAGGAGATCACCCAGCGGGGAGGGGAGGGCACGGAGGTCTCGGTTCAGCACCTCATCGGCCGAGAGTCCCAAGATCTCCTCGGATCGGTGGTTCATGATCGTCACCTTCTCCCCTCGATCAATCGTAATCACCCCGTTCGACATGTGGGCCAGAATCCGCTCGATGTAGACGTTCTTGTACTGAAGCTCGTTGTGGAGCTGGATGTTTCGAATGGCGGTCGCCAGGTGAGTGGCCAGGTTGAAGAGGATTTCGGTCTCACTGCGGCGGTACGGCACCCCGGTGATGCGCTGCCCCAGGGTCAGGATGCCGACCAGCTCGCCATGAACGCTCAGCGGAACGGCGACCATAGCCTGGAGGACGGAGAGTTCCCTGGCGATCTCCCGGACCTGAGAGTCGTGTGGGTGTGCCCGTGCCTCCTCGACGTAGATCAGGCGCCCCTGGGATTGGAGCCACAGGGGAAGCCCGCTGTCTGCGGGGAGACGGATCGATTCGACCACGTGGGGAGCCAGGCCCCGATGCGCCCGGATCCAGAAGTCGGCTCCCGCTCGATCGGCAAGGAGCAAGGCACAGCGACTCGGTCGCAGCAGCCC
>JBHIAB010000342.1:0-1811 GCA_046758385.1 Methylomirabilia bacterium
AAGGAGAAGCCGATGGTTGATTCTAGAGTTCGCTGGGAGATTGTCAATGGGATGTGGGCGGCTCGGGCCCAGGGGCACGGCTGTGTGAGCCGGTATCTGCGGCGCAGGGGAGTGGCTCGCTCGAGCGCGTACCGGTGGAAGGGGGAGTTGGAGTGGCTAGTGGAGGACGGGGGGCGCGAGCTGCGGCGCTTGCGCCGGGAGCGCGACGAGCTGGCCGCACGCCTCGCCGAGGCCTCGGTAGCCTGCGAGGGCGCCGGGGAGCTGCGGGGCTGGCGGGAGTGGGCCTTCGTCGTCGAGGCGGCGGTGGTGGGCAACAGCGACGCGGGGGTGGCTACGCTGCTGCAGCGTGCTGGGGGACGGTCGCTGTCGCACCAGACGATCCATGCGACGATCGCCGAGGCGGCGGCTGCGGCGCGAGTGGTCTACGAGCGCGAGTTCGCTGGGGTGGGGACGGTGGCGGCGGGCGACGAGATCTACCTGGGCCGTCGGCCGTTGCTGGTGATGGTGGAGCCCCTGAGCTTGCTGATCAGCGGCCTGCGCCTGGCCGAGCGGGCCACGGCGGAGGCCTGGGAGCCGCTCTTCGCCCAGCACGGCGGCCTGGAGGGCTGCGGTGCCGACGGCGGGCGTGCACTCGGCCAAGCGGCGGCCAATGCCGCTGTGGCGGTGCACGGGGACATGTTCCACCTGCTCAGGCCGGCGAGGACGCGACTGGCGCAGCTCGAGCGCACCTACGGGCCCAAGCGCAAGGCCTTAGCCAAGGCGGAGCGGGCCGTCGAGCAGGCCCGCTTCCGAGGGGGGAAGCAGGCTGGGCGGTTGACCAGCCAACGCTACCGCCGGGCCCGAGAGGCGGCCGAGGGAGTTGTCGAGGAGTACTGCCGCCTGGGCGACCTGCTCGAACGCGTGGCAGAGGCCTTCGCATGGACGACCCCCGACGGCACGGTGCGCACGGCGAGGGAGGCCCGGGCCACCGTCGCCGAGGCCCTCGAGGCGATGAAGACGACGCCACAAGGGCGGCAGTTGGCGAAGGAGGTGGCGCGGGTGGAGCGCTGCGAGACGGCCTTCGCCCACCTGGAGCTCCTGGAGGCCGGCTTGAGGGAGTTGCGGCTCGAACAGGTCGGGCCGGACCGCCGGGCCGCGCTGGGGAAGCTGGTCGCCGAGACGGTCGCCTGGCGTCGGGTCGACAAGGACCCCGTGGAGGTCCTCCAGCAGGCCTCGAACGGGAGTCTGGCCGACGAGATGGAGATCGCCGTGATCAAGCTGGTGGACCGAGCGATCCGCTCCTCGTCGTCTGTGGAGTGTGTCAACTCGCGGATCCGGCTGGTTCAGGTGGCTCGCAAGCGCCTGAGCGAGGACTTCCTATGTCTTCTGGCCGTCTACCACAACCTCAAGCCCTTTGGTCGTGGGAGCGTGCGTGCGGGCAAGAGCCCAGCGGAGTTGGCGGGCCTCAAGTTGGCGAGTTGGGACTGGCTTGAGTTGCTGGCCCTCACGGCGGCGGAGTTGGCTCAAGCAGCGGAAGCCGCCGCCTGAGCGCCCCGTTGTGGCCGCCCGAAGCGACTCCACAAGTTATAGTATATAAACAACTTACGAATTGACTCATTCCGGGGAAGGCCGGTTCTGACAATCCCCGGCCGAGGGGATTGTCAGATTCACGGGGGATTGAGGCGAGGTTTTTTGGGACAGGTCTTGGCATGGGAAGGGCTTCTCCCCACAATGAGCGCATGATCGTCGGCACTCGTGGTGCACGACGCTCAATGAGAAGGAGAAGCCGATGGTTGATTCTAGAGTTCGCTGGGAGATTGTCAATGGGATGT
>JBHIAB010000343.1:0-1799 GCA_046758385.1 Methylomirabilia bacterium
CAAGCTCGTGCTCGAAGTCCCCGGAGAGGATCTTCTTCTCTTCGATCTCACTTCTGACCCTGCTGAGCTCGACAACGTGGCCTCTCGGCAGCCCGCCCTCGCGCAGCGTTTGAGGCGCCAGTTGCTCGAGCACCTCGCCGCGCTGGCCAGGCGCGAGCCCCTGTCCAGACAAACGGCGCCTATCTCCGATGCGGTTCGGGAGCGCCTGAGAGCGCTGGGGTACGTGCGCTGAGGTTGGACGTCCCAGACTGGAGCCAGTGAGGTCTCTAAACAGGCCTGGACGACAGAGCCGAGAAAGATGCACCGCCCTCGCTTGCCGCTTCACTCCTCGGACCCGTAATGGGCGAGGAATATGCTCTCCAGTCGGTCCAGCTCTTCATCCGGGAGTGACCAGGCGATGGTGCTTCCAGGAGCGGCGAGGCACACCAGCGCGTTGATGCTGGCATCTCGGGCGCCGGTCCCCCGGAGCCGGTCGGCAAAGGCGCAATTGACCCTTTCCACTTCTTTCATGAAGCTGCGAAGTTTGTCGAGGGTCCAGTCGGCCCGCTTGCCGCGTTTCGCAAGGAAGTGCTGCGAGATCAAATACATTCCCATCATCCGGTAGGTGGTCTCTGTCGGCGTGGCAAAGGGCAAGTGGCTGTCCACCATGGGTCGGAGCTTGTCCAGAATCGGGCAGCCGCTGGTCGTCATGTAGATCCCCATCATCGAGCCCAGCCCTTTCTGCAGACTCGTGCGACAGACGTAGGTCCTCGCAGGCACCTCGACCTGGACCTCGACCTCCTCGTGAGACAGAGCGCTCTGGAAGGCCTCGATGGGCTCCACGATGTTGGCCGCCACCGGGCAATGGGGATGCTGGGAGTCGTCCAGGGGACAGTTCGGGCACTGGCGATAGCTCAACCGGGTCCACTCCGGGTAGGCGGACCTCCGGGGAGACGCCATCGCCAGGGTGTCCTTGTCCAACGAAATCATGAAGTCTCGACTCGTCCCGTCGCCAAAGACGAACCGGTAGCGGAAAGTCATGACCGCGCCTCTTCCGGACATCACCCTCCTTTCTTATCCGGGCGGGAGATCCTTAACACGATATCCGGCTCAACTCACCTCGTTTCCATCCGCGTCGATGTACCGGATCTCACCAAAACCCAGCTCCCGAATGCCGGCCTCGATCTTGCTGCGATCGCCGACCACGATCCAGATCAAGTTGTCCGGACGAACCACGGACCGCGCCGCCTCCTGCACGTCGGTCGTCGTCAGAGCGCGGACTTTCTCCGGATAGGTCTCATAGTAATCATCGGGAAGGCCATAGCGGACGATGTTACCGATGGAGGAGGCGAGGGCATTCATCGTTTCCTGGGAACCCGGCAGCCTGAGGGTCAAGTTGTCCTGAGCTTTCCCTAGCTCATCGGCCGCGATCGGCCTCGGCCCAATCACATCACGGAGCTCCTTGGCGACTTCCACCATGGACTCCTTCGTCTTGTCCGTCTGGACCGGCGCCAAGACGATGAACGGGCGCTGCCCCCTCGCTCCCACCAGAACCGACTGGACTCCATACGACCAGTGCTTGTCCTCGCGAAGGTTCATGTTGATACGGGAAGTGAACATGCCGCCCAGGGCGGTGTTCATGGTCTCGATGGCTATCTCCTTGGGGTTTGCCTTGGGTGGCGCCACGTGGCCGGCCAGAATCACCGACTGGACGGCACCGGGCCTGTCCAGCAGGTAGACCATCGATTGACCCCGATGCGCCACGGTCCCGATGTTCTTCTTCGGGACGGCGGCCTTAGTCCAACTGCTGAAGAGCTTTT
>JBHIAB010000344.1:0-1751 GCA_046758385.1 Methylomirabilia bacterium
GTGGTGGCCCGGATCCGCACCGACGAGGGCCCGACCGGGCTCGGGTACTCCCTCGCCTTCGGGGCCGGGGTCGGCGCGGCCGAGGCCGTCCACGCCTACCTGGCGAGTCGTCTCGTGCCCCTCGTCGTCGGCCAGGACCCGCGCGATGTGAGCCGCCTCTGGGAGCGAATGTTCCGGGCTGACCGGGGCATCCGGCGGGTCGGCATCGCCGGCTACGCACTTAGCGCCCTCGACATCGGCCTCTGGGACCTCCTGGGGAAGGTCGCTGGTCTCCCCCTGGCCCGCCTGTGGGGGGCCCGGGCGGAGCGCGTGCCCGCTTACGGGAGCGGCGGCTGGGCCAACTACGCGGTCGACGATCTCGTGGCTGAGGCCCGGGCCTACGTGGCCCAGGGCTGCCGCTACTACAAGATGAAGATCCACCACCCCGACCCCCGCGTGAATCGCGAGCGCGTCGAGGCGGTCCGGAAGGCGCTCGGTCCCGACGTCGGCCTCATGGTCGACGTCAATCAGAAGCTCGACGTCCTCGCCAACCAGCGTCAGGCCGCGCTCCTCGAGGACCTCGGCCTCGTCTGGTACGAGGAGCCGGTCCTGGCCGACGACCTCGCCGGGTGCGCCGAGGTGGCCGCCAGCATCCGGATCCCGGTGGCTACCGGCGAGAACAACTACACGCGCTGGGAGTTCCGCACGCTCTTGGAACGCGGGCCCGTCCGCTACCTCATGCCCGACGTCTGCCGGGCCAACGGCTTCTCGGAAACGCTCCGGATCGCCCACCTCGCCGCCGCCCACGGAGTGGCCCTCACGCCTCACCTCGTCCACGAGCTGTCGCTCCACGTGGTGGCGGCCGCACCCACCGGCTTCCTGGTCGAATACATCGACTGGACGCCGCCCGACCTCCTGGCGGGAATGCCTCGCTGCGAGGATGGTCACTTTGCCGTCGCCGACCGGCCCGGCCACGGCCTCGACCTGGCCCCCGAGGCCGAGCGGGAGTACCGCATCGACTCAACATTTGGGTTACCGAAGGGGAGGGCGTAAATCAAAAGTCACAGTTACCGACTTCAGTCAGGAGGGCATCGTGACGCGAGCCAGCATTCATGAGTTTGCCTCTGTACAGCGGCCGCGGCACCAGTGCGCCACCGGCGCCCAGAAATGCCGGGGTCTGAGTCCCAGCCCGGGAGGCTGACGCGGCTAGGCGCCGGTCGGGAGACTCCTGGACAAATTGGGAGAGTTCTCCGCGCAGACCGTCCGCTGGCCCGCCCGGCAAGGCTCCCAGCGTGTCCCAGATCGTACTTCTGAAAAGGGCAGAAGGAGCGCAGAACGAGCCGCCCTCCCTCACCTGCCGTGGCCCGCACCTCCCGCGGGGGACTTGCCTTTTCGCGTGCGATCGTGAACTCTTAAGCTCACCGGGAGCGAACGAGCATGGAGGAGGACGCGATGGAGATGAACCTCACGAGCAACAGCTTCAAGGACGGCGACTATCTGGGGCAGGAGCACATTCTGTCAGCCGAGTATGGCTTCGGCTGCGGCGGAAGCAATAAGTCCCCGCACCTGAAGTGGGAAGGGGCACCGGCGGACACCAAGAGCTTTGCGCTGACGTGCTTCGATCCCGATGCGCCAACCGGCAGCGGCTTCTGGCATTGGGTCGTGGTGAACATTCCGCCGCACGTGACCGAGCTGCCGCTCGACGCCGGCAACCCCGCCAGCGGCAAGCTACCGGCCGGCGCGCTGCAGGTGAGGACCGACTTCGGCAAGCC
>JBHIAB010000345.1:0-1745 GCA_046758385.1 Methylomirabilia bacterium
GGACGATCCGGAACCAGACCTCGGGCTCGGCCAGGGTTTCCCGGTGGTTAGTAGACCGGTACATTCGGGGAGCTAACGAAAGATCCCCGCCTCGTAGGGAAACGCCCGACCAACGTGTGCCCGTTCGATGGTCGCCATCAGGACCGCCTGCCCAAGGACGTTGATCTCCGCGACGCCGAAGAAGCGCCTCTCGGGGACGTATATGAACACGTAGCGCTTGCCGCGGATGGCCTCGGGTCGCCGACGTTCCTGGCACGCCAGGTAGACCTCGGTGAACACCTGCTCCGTGAGTCCGTGGTGCGTACAGGCGGTCCCGAACGAGAAGAAGTACGGGTCGACCAGCATGGCGCCCGCGGTCAGGGGATGGGTGTCGGCCACGCCCTCCCGGCCGCGGTCCGCAGGTATCAGCTGGAAGAGGCCTGGCCGAAGGCGCTCCAGCCACCCCTTCTTCACCAGCCCATGAGCGAACTTGCGGGCGTAGCCCTCGGACGCGCCAAGCACTTCACGCAGTTCGGCCAGGCTGACTGTCTTCTGGTTCCGCCACTCGAGGTCCAGGACGACCTTGGCCTCGGTCTGGGAAAGGGTCCGTTCCATGCTTGCGCCTTCCGTCGCTCCTAGGTGGGGCAACGGATAGGGTGGATCTACCGAGCCCGCGCCAGCGCCGCGGCCCTACCGATTGCAGTTCCCGCGAGTCGTTCCGCATTGGGCAACGTGTGGCAGATCCTGCAACCGGTTGCGGCCACGCGGAATCGTTACCAACATAGTAACGGATTGCATCTCTCGCAACCGCCCTGTGGGCCGGCAGCACCTACGGCTGCCCCCGGGCTGCAGTGGGTGCCGAGGCGGCGGCGAGCATCGCCCCGCTGCATGCCGTTCTCCAAGTGGTCAGCGTGGCCGGTTTCTTTGTCGCGGTCTTCGCGTGTCCGCCAGCGCTGGTGATTGGCCTTGGGGGCACAGTGATCATGTTCGCGAGAGGTCACACACGAGGTGAGCCAGGACCGACTGGTTAACGATCGCTGAAGCTGGAGCGGGACCCGCGCCCTCCGGCACGGGGGGCCTACCCGTCCGGCTCGAGCAACTCTTGGAACCGGGCTGTTTGATCCTTGGCGTCTTCCAGCTGCGCAATGGGCCGCAGCGCCCGCTCGGTGATTGCCGGCCGGCGGACCGCCTCGGGCATGGCCAGGATGTGCTGCTGGATCTCGGGGGCCAGGCGCAGCATGCTCATGACCTACGTGACCCGAGCAGGGGTGATCCCCTCCCGCCGGGCAATCTCGGCCTGGTTGGAGGCCTCGCCGGACTCGAGGAGGGCCTGCCACTCAATGGCCTTCTGGAGTAGCTCTACCACCCGGGGTGTCTTAGGCTCCCTGGGCGGCTTGGCCGTTCCCCGGGGGCGCGGGACTGCGCTCACGACCCGGTCGGCGGCCACCCGGCGCGTCAGGGTGCCCACGCTGCCGTTTTCGAACGCCCCCCTTGGGGCCCAGGGCGATCTCGACCGTCTGTTCGCGATAGGCGGCCACGGGGGCGCCGTTGCGGGCGTCCAGGGCCACGTGTACGATGCGGAACCAGACATCGGGCTCGCCCCATCCCCGGCCGGATCTAATACTGTTACATTCGGGGAGTTCGCGAGAGATCCTCGCCTCGTATGGAAGCTCCCGTCCAGCGTGTGTTAAGTGGCGGCCTCGCGTCTGCGCGGGAAGTGCACGTACAATGGCCGACGCACAGAGCACCGAGATCAGGAGGCGGGG
>JBHIAB010000346.1:0-1689 GCA_046758385.1 Methylomirabilia bacterium
AATGAGCTCCCGGGCTGGGGGGACCCTGGAGAACTCTAGCCGCCCGTCGATCACCAGCGACGGCGTGCTCAGGATGCCGTAGCGCTGCACGGCCTCGGGCTCCCGACTGATGTCCACTTCGAACACCGCCACCGGTCCCAGCTCAGCCTCGGCTTCGCGGACGACCTGGAAGGCCATCTCCTTGGCCTTCTGACACTTGATTCACCCGGGCGCCGTGAGGATCTCAATCGTGATCATAGCCATTCCCGCCGGGACATCACGCTCTCTTCCTCCGGCGGCGATACGCAAGGATGAGAGCCGAGAGCACGAGCAGTCCGCTCACCTACCCGTACACGAACGACCAGCGCCACCTCGCGTCGCCGCCCAGGGGCGACGGTCCCTCCACCCCCACCACGCCATAGCCCATCTCCTCGACGGCTCCAATGACGCGTTTCGGGTCGACACGCTCTGGATCAAACGCGACGCTGACGCGACCGTCCGGCAGGGCGTTAACGTCGGTGACCCCTTGAAGCGCCTTCAACGTGGTGCCGATCTGCCACGCACGGGCCGGATCGAACTCCCGCTGAAACGCAAGCGTAATCTGCCGACTCGCTGGCTCAACGCGCTCATCATCGGGGCTCGGCAGCCAGGCGCGGTAGAACGTCCGAGTATTGATCGCGGCGACCAGGGCCTCCGGCGAAGTCGCCTCAGAGTCATAGGTCACGACCGCCTGCCCGGTGATGAAGCTCGCGTCAGCCGAGATCACCCCGTCAGTCCCCTCCAGCACTGACTCCACGGTCAGCGAGCAAAACGGTCAGACCATCCCCCGGACCTTGAGCGTCACCCGTTCGGATTTCGCCTCGGCGCCGGCGGCCAACAGGGCCACGAGCACCCCGACCGCAAGCACGAGCATTCCGTATCGCCGACTGCCTGTCATGGCCGTTGTTCTTTCCCAATCCGTCAGCGCCAGAGCGCTATCCGGGCCGAGGACCCTGAACCAGTGCTCTCCCCAATCCCCGCTTCTCACGCAAACAGACCCGCAACCACTTGGAAAAAGATTCCGGCGGCCGCCATGGCCCGCGGGGAGAAGGCGGCGAGCCCGAGCGCGATGAGGAGGAATCCTCCCGCGTAGGCCAGCGGGCTGGAGGCCTGCGCCGCCCGATCCAAAAACCGGCTCGCCCCCTCGAAGGCACTGACGACGACCAACGGCAGCGAAATCCCCACCCCGAAGACCAGTAGCGAGACAGCCCCGAAGAGCATCTCCCCCTTCAGCACAGTATTCCCGAGCAGCGCGATGAGGAGCGGGCTACTGCAGGCGGGGATGTCCAGCCCGAAGAGCGTGCCCATGACGACCGCGCTCGACTTGCCCCGCCCGAAGGTGCGCACGAAGCCGGTGCTCGGCATGAAGAAAGGACGATACCGGCTCACCAGAAAGAGGATCCCCAGGACGACGAAGAGGCCCGCAATGATCGGACGGTAAGCGAACTGAAAGCTCACGATGGCCTGGCCGACGGAGGCAAAGGCCAGCCCCAGCCCCATAAGGATGAGCGCCCGAACCAGGACAAAGGCTGAGGCCTGGGCCAGCCGGGTGCCCCGCGGCTTGCCGCGGATGTACCCGAGGAAGATCAGGTTCACCGCCAGGGAGCAGGGTGTCACAAAGCCTACCAGGCCGAAGAAGAACGGAACGACCACCAGCTCGAAGACACTCAC
>JBHIAB010000347.1:0-1683 GCA_046758385.1 Methylomirabilia bacterium
TCTCCAACGTGAAGGACCGGATGGCCATTGAGGCCATCCTGGCTCTAGACCCGGAGGGGCTCCAACGGACGGTGCGCGAGCATCGGGTCTCCATGTGCGGCATTGCCCCCACCACCGCCACGCTCTTCGCACTCCGCGCGCTGGGCGCAAGGAAAGCCGAGCTGATCCGGTACATGACCTCCGGCGATGTCGCCGGCGATTACGAGCGGGTGGTGGGGTACGGCGGACTGGTCATCTCCGGCTAAGAGAGCGCACAATTCCCCCCTTCACGCTGCCCACTCCCCCCAGGGGGGCGAGGGAGAAAGAAACCAATACGGGACTCGCTGGATCGGACCAGGGAAGGCCGAGACAGGCGGGGAGCCCTAAGGTCGGGATCAGTCCCAGAGGTACGCGCGGGGGTTGACCGCCCTTCCCTTGACGACGATCTCGTAGTGCAGGTGAGGACCGGTGCTCCTGCCGCTGTTGCCCGAGAGCCCGATTGTCTGGCCCCGCTTCACCTGCTGGCCTGTTCGAACTTTCAGTCTCTTGAGGTGAGCATAGACGGTCTTGATCGCGTTCGCGTGGCTGAGGATCACCGTGAGCCCGTAGTCGCCCCGCCTGCCGGCGAAGGTGACCCTGCCCGGAGCGGGAGCCTTTATCGGAGTCCCCCGCTTGGCGGAGATGTCGAGCCCGTTGTGGAACTCACGAGCGCTCGTCCAGGGAGAGCGCCGCCAGCCAAAGCTGGATTTCACGGAGCCGCGGACCGGCCAGCGTGACGGCAAGGTGGCCAGCACCTTGCCCGCCTTGGAGACCAGCCGCTCCAGCGTCCGGAGACTCTGCCCCGCCTCGTTGACGCTGGCGACCAGGAAGTCCAGATCTTCGGCGAGCCCGGCTCCAGGAGCGGGAATGTCCGGCCCACCGGGATTGTCGCTGCCGCCGACCCCCGCCTCCGCCCGCTCCGCGTTCAACCCGGGGCCGAACGGCTCCCAGATCCGGGCATGCAGGTCCCGCCAGGAAACGACCTCATCCCGGACGTCGGCGATCCGGCGCCGGAAGGCCTCGAGGAGCGCTTGCTGCTCGGCAACGCGCTCTTCAAGGAGGGCTTTCTGCTCGGCGGCTCGCTCCTGGACCGCCGCGACGCGGCTCCAGCGCTGCTGCAGGGCGAGATAGTCAGTGGAGATGGCGGCGAGGGCTGAGGCCCCCAGCAACAGGACGAGCAGACCTCCGTAAAGAACCCAGCGAGGAATGCTCAGGCGAAGGATCCGCGCGCCGTCCCCGTGGACGAACAGGAGGTTGAACCGCTTGGGCGTCCTCATGATCGTGATTCACCTGTGAGGGCAGGCCTCCCCCATCCCCTGAAGGGAGCCGCATCCCGGCTGACCAGCGCTTCCACACTGCTTCCCTGCTCCGCTCAGCGCTTCAACGAGACCACCGAAAGATCCCGAACCGCCTCCGTGGGCCTATCTTTGGTCATCCGGCAGTGTCCCTCGAAGAGCACGCCCTCCTCGATCACCACCACCGGAGCCTCCACGTCCCCGAACAGCCGGGCCGTTCCCTTTAGCTCGACCCGCTCATTGGCCTGAACGTTGCCGACCACCTCACCCTTGACCACCACCGACCCCACCCGGATGCTGGCGTTGACGATGCCCCGCTCGCCGATGATCAGCGCGTCGTTGGAGACGATCTCGCCCTGGAACTTGCCGT
>JBHIAB010000348.1:0-1682 GCA_046758385.1 Methylomirabilia bacterium
TCAACACCCTCAACGCCATCGCCGCCCTGATCCCCGAGGAGCCGGAGCGGGCCGAACGCCTCGTGGAGCGCCTCTCCGAGCTCCTCCGCTTCTCGCTGGACCTGAGCGGGCGGGGGACGGTGGCCCTGGAGAAGGAGCTGGAGATCGTGGAGGCGTACCTGGAGATCCAGGGGGCGCGCCTGGGGGAACGGCTCCGGTACCGGATCGAGGTGCCGGAGGCGCTCTGGCCGATGCCGGTCCCCCCGCTGGCGCTCCACACGCTGGTGGAGAACAGCGTGACGCACGTGGCGGCGGAACGGCGGGAGGGGGCGGAGGTCCGGGTCACAGGAAAGCTCCTCGACGGGCGGCCCGTGCTTGAGGTCTGGGACGACGGGCCCGGCTTCCGGCTGGACCGGATCCCGCCGGGGCGCGGGCTGGACACCCTCCGCACTCGGCTGGCCGCCCTGTTCGGCGCCCGGGCCGGGCTCGAGGTGGCCCGCCGGAACGGCGGCACCTCGGTCGCGCTCTCGCTGCCGCCGGAGGGTGCGCCATGAGCGGCCGCCTGCGGGCCTTCGTCGTCGACGACGAGGCCCTGGCGCTGGAGCGGCTGGCCCAGCTCCTCCGGGCGACCCACCGGGTCGACGTCGTCGGCACCGCCACCGATCCCCGGAGGGCGCTGGCGGCCCTGACCGCCGATCCGGTCGAGGTCGTGTTCCTCGACATCCGGATGCCGGGCATGAGCGGGCTCGAGCTGGCCGAGCGCCTGCCCGGCAACCCCGTGGTGGTCTTCGTCACGGGGTACGACCGCTACGCCGTCCAGGCCTTCGAGCTCAACGCCGTGGACTACCTGATGAAGCCGGTCAGCCGGGCGCGGCTGGAGCGGACCCTGGACCGGCTCGAGCGCCTCCGGGACGACCCCGCGCGCGGGGAGTTCCGCGGGGTGATGGAGCGCCTGGCGGGCTACCTGCGCGCCGGCCAGCCCGCCTGCCTCGAACGGGTGCCCTGCCGGAGGGGCGAGCGCGTGGAGCTCGTCGACGTCGCCCGCGTGACCCACTTCACCTCGAAGGACCGGCTGACCTTTGCGGTCACGCCCGACACCCAGCACGTCATCGACCAGTCGATCGCCGAGCTGGAGGAGAAGCTCGATCCCGCGAAATTCCTCAAGATCCACCGGGCGGTCCTGGTCAACCTCGCCTGGGTCCGGGAGGCTCACGCCGGCTTCGGTGGCGGGCTCATCCTCCGGCTGAAGGACGAGCAGGGGACGGAGCTGGTCGTGGCCCGCGACCGGGTGGGTGCGGTGAAGCAGCGGCTGGGGCTGTGAGCGTGTCGCGCCGGTAGAGGGCGCAGGTCGGGACAGGAAGGCATGACCGTGGTCCGTCCGTAAAGGGGTGCGCCCTGCGACGCTGCAGCTCTCGGGAGTGGCGCCGGCAGCACGATCGCGCGGGGGCCGGTGCGCCTCCCGACCCGGGGGAAGCGCGCATCATCGGCCGGAGCGCGCCCATCGCGAAGCTGCTCTGGGGGATCCAGCTCGTGGCGCCCACCGAGGCCACGGTGCTGATCCGGGGAGAGCGGGGCACGGGGAAGGAGCTGGTGGCGGATGCGATCGAGGCGACCAGCCGGAGGCACGGCGAGCACTACGTGAAGGTCAACTGCGGCGCGTTGCTGTCAGATCTCCTGGCGAGTGAGCTCTTCGGTCACGAGCG
>JBHIAB010000349.1:0-1615 GCA_046758385.1 Methylomirabilia bacterium
CATGCTGGTGGACCGCAGGCTGGAGGCGCTTCGGCCCGGGGACATCCTCGCGTTCTCGGCTAGCGGCAGTGGTGTGAGCCACGTCGGCCTCTACGTGGGGGACGGAACGTTCATCCACAGCGCTTCGTCCGGGGTCAGGCTCTCGCGCCTGAGCGCCAGCGACCCGGAGGGCCGCTGGTGGCGACAGCGCTGGGTGGAGGCGCGGAGAATCCTCAATTGAGGAGAGGCGTCGCCATACCTCTCGTGGCCGCTGTCAGCCTTCTCTGCGGGGCCCGCGTGGCCTGGAGCCAGGACGCGCCGACCCGCGAGCCGCGCGTCATCCCCGTGTACCTGATCCCGAAGGACCTCTCCTTCGACCTGCGCCGTCTCCGATTGAACGTCCGGGCGCTGGAGGATGTGCGACAGTGGTACAGCGCAGCTCTCAGAGGACCGACCTTCGAGTCGGACCCATTCATCGTCCACCGCAGCCGCCACACCTTCGAGGAGTTTGCCGCCCACGACTTTCAGGACTGGTGGCCGCTGCTGCAAGGAGAATTCCGCGATCGGGGCGTGGCGTGGAACGACAGCGCTGACTTCAAGCTGCTGATTCTGGCCCAGGGAGCAGGCGGCTGGGCAGGGGCAGACTCTGAGAACGGCGGAATCGACTCTGTGGCCGAGGCGGCCGAGCTCCCGAAAGGGGACTACGGCGGGCTCGTCGTCATCGGTGACTCTTCCGTCAGCGGCATCTTGGCCGGGGTGTGTCCCATGGACGGGGTCGAGAGCGGGACCATCTGGTGGTGCAACTGGAATACGTACCGCGGGACCATCGCCCACGAGCTGGGCCACACCTGGGGCATCCCCCACCCTGATGCCTTCAAGCCACCTGGTCCCGACGGACAACCCGCCCGCTGGGACTGCGCCATCGATGGCAACACGGTGATGCAGTGCCATCGGAACTTCCCCTACGACTCACTATTGAGCTACGAGGCTGCTCACTTTCGCTCGCTGCGCTTCTTTCAGGGGACTGCAGGTCGACCGTACCGCCTCCTCAGCGACATGCTTCCCATCGCCATCGAAGGTGAGGTGCGACTTCACAGCTTAGGTGCAGCGCATGACGACTCCGGTGGTGTGGTGTGGGTCGACGACCCGAGGCAGGGAAGCGCCACTGGTTTTTCCTCGGCCGTCGTCGTCACTGCGGGTGGACGTGTCGAGTGGCGGCTCCCGGAGGGGTGTGGAACCGCCGTCGCGGACGTGGGACGGGAACGGGGGGCGGAGGGCCACGGAGCCATCGAGGTGGTGGCCGGTGGCTCGCCGCTCGCCGTCATGTCTGTGGGAACCGGCTGGCCACGGGAGTTGGTGGTCCCTTATTGCAGGGTGAAGACACTCGAACTGCGGAGTGCGGGAGACAGCACCTTTCGAGCCGTATTCGGCAATGCGCGCCTATATCAGACGCGGGGCAGGGAACCGGAGATTCGCTGATGGCCTGGATCGAGTGGATTGCCGAAGATGAGGCAACGGGTCGCTTGCAGGAGATCTACCGCCGGAACTCGGGACGGTACGGGATCGACCACATCCTCAAGGTCCACTCCCTCAACCCCGCGTCGCTGGAGGGCCCCCCCCGCGACCCCGAGCCGCT
>JBHIAB010000350.1:0-1613 GCA_046758385.1 Methylomirabilia bacterium
CTCCGTCAACCAGCGTCCCTACGGTGAGTTCAAGACCTGCGCCTCGTCCGATCCTGCACTCCTGGAGGACGTTGCCTTCGATAGCTCGCCGTTTGTAACGGCGCTCGTGGTCCATTGCCTGGACGCGGTTTCGGGTCGCGAGGCGGACGAGACTAGATCCAAGGCGATCGGTTTCCTGGAGTCCGAGATGGAGCCGCCCGGGCTGTGGCGCTACTGGTCCTCTCGAAACGAGAAGCATCGGTCGCTGCCCCCAGACCTCGATGACACCTGCTGTGCTTCCTATGTGCTAAGGCGCCACGAGACGCCCCTGCCGCCGCACCGAGAGCTCATCCTCGCCAACAGGGACTCAAGGGGAGTCTTCTTCACCTGGGTAGTGCCGCGATCTTCCCTCGATCCAGATCTACGCGCGGTTGTCGATCGCCTGACGGACCCTAGCGCTCTGGTCGACCTGGTCCTGTCGGGCGGGGTCAACGACATTGACTGTGTGGTGAATGCGAACGTGCTTCTGTATCTGGGGGACTCGGAGGCGACGAGGGCGGCCAGTGAGTACTTGGTTGATACCGTCCTCGAGGCGAAAGAATCGGGCTGCAGTCTCTACTACCCAGATCCCCTGACCTTCTACTACATGCTGTCGAGGGCGTACTATGCGGGGGCTCGTTCTTTGGGCCCGGCTGTGGGACCAGTACGTGACAGAGTGCGGGCAATGCGGCAAGGTGACGGGTCATATGGTGATGCCATGAACACCGCGCTCGCGCTCTGCACGCTCCTCCACCTCGGCGGGCCGCGTCCGGAGATGGACCAGGCTTTCCACTCTCTGATACGCGAGCAGAGCGAGCAGGGATCTTGGCCCAGAAGGGCTTTGTACCGAGATCAGGTCTCCTACTACGGGTCTGAAGAGTTGACCACGGCTCTTTGCGTTGAGGCCCTGGCCACATACCTCAAGACTCTATAGGGAGGAACGAGGGTAGGCCCGGGTACCTTGGGTCTCCTCTAGCGCAAAGGGGTCCTGGGCGCAGGGGCTGCCGGCGCAGGATTAGGTGCGTTCGCGGGCTGAGTGAAGGCTGGACAGGGTCAGGTGCAGCTCAGCCAGACTTTCCAAGACATGGTCCGGCCTGACTTCCGCTTCGGCTAGGTCCTCCCGCCGAGCCGCGCCGGTCATGACAAGGATCGTTGTCAGACCGGCGGCTGTTCCCCCAAGCACATCCGTTTCGATCCGGTCTCCGATAACAGCGACCTTTCCGGGATCGACGTCCATGCGATCCAGCGCCTGCTGAAAGAGGAGGGGCTCCGGCTTCCCGACCACGATGGGGGCGACACCGGTTGCGGCCTCTATGGCAGCCAGAATGGCGCCGGCTCCCGGGACCAGATCCTCCTCGCTGGGAAAGGTCAGGTCGGGGTTGGTCCCTACGAACCGAGCTCCGCTCCGGATCAGAATGGTGGCAGCCCTCAGCTTCTCGTAGGTGAGGTCCCGATCCATCCCCACCACCACCGCCTGGACCTCTCCTCGAGCGAGCTCGAAACCGGCCTCGTCGAGGGCTGCTCGCAGGCCCGACTCTCCGATCATGAAGAGGCGGGCGCCTGGCGGGTAATGCCGCCTCAGATACTGTGCGGTT
>JBHIAB010000351.1:0-1562 GCA_046758385.1 Methylomirabilia bacterium
TTTGCCGGCGCCACCGATGGAGGAGGTCTCGGAGGGGGTCGCCAAGACTCCCTCCGATGATAAGGGGGGAGGCATCGAAAGGGGGGTGTCAGCCCCCCTCCGAGCGGCTCAAGGGAGGACGCGTGCGCCAGCGGCCATGCATCCAGAGCCACTGGGCCGGCCATCGGCTGATCGCGCCTTCGACGATGTGGGAAAAGCCCTCCGTATAGGCCACGATGTCCTTCTCGCGATCCCCGGTGGGGGAAAGCCGAACCTCGGGCTCGATGATCACCCGATGGGCCCCATCCGGCTCCCGATGAATAAAGACGGGGACGACGGGAGCGCCAGACCGGAGGGTGAGGAGAGCCAGGCTCTTCGATGTGGACGCTGGTCGCCCGAAGAACGGGACGAAGACCCCCTCGCGACGGGTGGTGTTCTGATCCAGGAGGATTCCCACCATCCGTTGACGGCGGAGGGCCTCGAGCATCGCCGGCAGCGCCTGACGCTTGTTGATCACCTCGACCCCGCTCCGCTTCCGGATGCGAGTCACAATTCGGTTCAAGACGGGGGAATCCATGGGCCGCACGATGACGCTGAGTGGGTAGCCGGTGAGGGTGTGCGCTACGGTGAGCAGCTCCCAGTTGCCCAGGTGTGCGCCGAGGAGAAGCACGCCCCGCCCCCGCGCCGCAGCAGCCTGGAGGTGCGACACGCCCTCCACCTCAACCCTTGAGAGGAGGGCGGCAGGGGGGCGGAACAGAAGCGTACACACCTCCATCAGTGTCATCCCCTGGTGCCGAAAGCTCTCACGGCAGAGGTGGGTGACCTCCTCCGGGGAGCGCTCCTCGCCGAAGGCCGCCGCCAGGTTCTGGCGCGCCAATCGCCGGCGGCCCGGCAGGACTCCGTAAGCGAGATTGCCCAGCTGCCGACCCAACCAGAGCTTCCATGAATGCGGAAGCCAGGAGAGGACAAAGCCTGCGGGGGCCAAGAAGGCGAGCACGAGAGGGAGAGGGCCGTCGGGCAGCGGGGATAGCGCGCGCCCGCGCATAAGCAGTGGCACCGTTAGCCGACTAGAGGATCGGAGCCAGGCGAAGGGCCGCCCGGGTCACGGCCGGCGCGGGGACCGAGCCGAGGGGCCACTAGGCCATTTTCAGAGTGATGCCCTCGATGACGTTCACCACATCCTCGCACCGGTCCGTCACCGACTCCATCGTCTCGTAGAGCTCCTTCCACTTGATGACCTCGATGGGGTCGAAGCCTTCGAAGAGCCCAGCCAGGAGGTTCCGAAGGAGCGCGTCAGCCTCGTTTTCCAGCCGGTTCACCTCGATGCAGTGCTTGTGGTAGTGGCGCGAAAGGGTTCGGAGGCAGCGGACGGCCCGGTCGGTCTCCTCGGCCGTCTTCACGATGATTTTGGCCATGGCGCGGCAGCCCGCTGTGGGCTTCAGGATCTTGTAGACTAGCAGCCGGTCCGCGACGGCATCGATGAGGTCCAGCACGTCATCCAACCGGCTCGCGAGCGCGTAAATGTCCTCCCGGTCGATCGGGGTGATGAAGGTGGTGTTGAGCTTCCTGACAACCTCGTGGGT
>JBHIAB010000352.1:0-1542 GCA_046758385.1 Methylomirabilia bacterium
AGATAGAACGGCACCCCGGCCCAGCGCCAGTTGTCGAGCTGAAGCTTGAGGGCCGCGTAGGTCTCCGTTCTGGAGTCGGGGGACACATTCTTCTCGGTCCGGTAGCCCGGGACCTGTCGGCCATCGATGTAGCCGGCGGCGTACTGCCCCCGCACCGCTGCCTCCGCGACCTGAGCTCGCTCGATGGGGCGGATGGCGCGAAGCGCTTTGGTTTTCTCGTCCCGTACGGGGTCGGCGTCGAAGGTTACCGGGGGCTCCATGGCCACCAGACAGAGGAGCTGGAGGATGTGGTTCTGGATGATGTCCCGGAGCGCCCCGGCCTCCTCATAGTAGGCGCCCCGCCCTTCCACGCCGAGTGACTCCCCCACGGTGATCTGGACGTGATCCACGTGCTGGCGGTTCCAGAGGGGCTCGAAGATCCCGTTGGAGAAGCGGAACACCAGGATGTTCTGGACAGTTTCTTTCCCCAGGTAGTGGTCGATCCGGTAAACCTGCTCCTCCGCGAAGACCTCCGACACGGTGCGATTCAAGCCCCGGGCGCTGGCGAGGTCGCGCCCGAACGGCTTCTCGATAATGATCCGAGTCCATCCTTCCTTCTCCTGGCTGAGCCCGGCGGCACCGAGCTGGATGACGATCTCGGAGTAGTGGCTCGGAGACGTCGCGCAGTAGAAGAGGCGGTTGGCGCCGATCCCCTTCTCCCGCTCGATGCGGGAGAGGAACTCTCCCAGGCGGGCGTAGAGGACCGGGTCGTTGAGGTTCCCCGGGCAGTAGAAGAGGTTGGCCGCGAAGCGGTCCCAGACGTTGACGGAAGAGGGTTGGAGCCGGGCGAAGGTGGCCGCGGCCTCGCGCATCCGCTCGCGAAAGGCCTCGTGGCTCAGCTCGGTTCGTGAGCAGCCGACGACGACGAAAGGTTCGGGGAGCACGCGCCCCTGAAAGAGGCTCCAGAGGGCGGGAACCAGCTTGCGCCGCGTGAGATCCCCCGAGGCGCCGAAGATGACGAGCGAGAAGGGATTGTCGGGTGTCATCGGCCTCTCAGTATCTCAGGCGCCAGGGGGGTCAGACAATGTTATCGTGCACGCATGATCATTTTCTGGGATGGTGCGGAGGGATCATGAGTGAGCAGTGGGAGCTCCTGGGGGTGCGGGGTCTCGCCTCCACGGATGAGACAGCCGAGGAGTTCGTGGGGACCCTGCTGATCCATCGGGTGGGAAGCGCTGAGCCGGTGGAGTCGATCCCGCTCCGCGTCAAGCGCTCGGTCGTGGTTGAACTCGAGGAAGCGCTGAGGCGGCTGCTCCGACGTTCGACCCGCTTCACCCCTCCGCCCCGGTGAGCATGTCCGAAGAAAACCCTTGACCGGGCCGAGGTAGGATCTTAATCGTTGGCAGTGGCGACGGCGCGCGAAGCAGACGCCACTGTGGGTTCGCTCGCCCCCGTTGGGGGAGAGGGTCAGGGTCGGATCCGTTGCGCGGTTGTAACGGCGATGTGGCCACTGTAGAATGGTGTCCGCCCCGCGTTTTGACCCAGTGTCCGAGGGAGGAATCT
>JBHIAB010000353.1:0-1534 GCA_046758385.1 Methylomirabilia bacterium
TTGTCAACCGTTCGGAACCCGGCGAGTCAGCGTAAGGTACCGCTCCCCGCTCCCCTTGTGGACGCACCGCTCACCGCGTACCGCTCACCTTTCACCTTCCACCTCTCCCTTCACGCGCTCCCACCACTCAAGCCGCTGGCGAATGGTCTTCTCAAACCCCCGCTCCGTGGGCTGGTACCATCTGGAGCCCCGCAACACCTCCGGCAGGTACTCCTGCCCCGCAGATACTCCTCCCTCCTCCCCATGGTCGTAGCGGTAGCCTTTGCCATATCCCAGCTTCTTCATGAGCGGGGTCGGCGCGTTCCTGATGTGCAATGGGACCGGCTCCGCGGGATGCTCCTGAGCCGCCCCCAGGGCCTTGTCCCAGGCCTCGTATACGCGGTTCGACTTTGACGCCGTGGCGAGGTAGATCGCCGCCTCCGCAAGGGCCAACTCCCCCTCCGGTGAGCCGAGGAAGTCGTAGGTCTCCTTGGCGGCGAGCGCTACGGACAGCGCCCGGGGGTCGGCGAGCCCGATGTCCTCACTCGCCATCCTCACCATCCGGCGAGCGATGTAGAGGGGATCCTCCCCGCCGATGATCATCCGGGCCAGCCAGTAGAGCGCGCCTTCCACGTCGCTGCCGCGGATGGCCTTGTGGAGGGCGGAGATCAGGTTGTAGTGCTCCTCGCCGGACTTATCGTATCTGGCAACTCGCCTGCTGAGTACCGCTTCGAGTACCTCCGGTGTGATATGGGGAGCGGGGAGCAGGGAGCGGGATCGGACGTAGTCCAAGGCGGCTTCCAAGGTATTGAGCGCCCTACGGGCGTCTCCATCCGCATGCCGGACCAGCAAGTCGAGAGCGTCCTCGCTGATCCAGCGCAGCCCGCTCCCTGCTCCCCGCTCCCCAGTCTCAACGGTTAGCGCCCGCTCCACGATTGCCCGAACATGCCCCTCCTCAAGCGGTTGCAACACATACACTTGAACCCTAGACAGCAGTTGCGCAGTGAGCTCAAAGCTCGGATTCTCCGTCGTCGCCCCGATGAGAGTGATGACCCCCCGCTCCACCCACGGCAGAAAGGCGTCCTGCTGGGCCTTGTTGAAGCGGTGGATCTCGTCACAGAAGAGAATGGTTCCCCGCCCCTCCAGGCGCCGCCGCTCCTGGGCCTCGGCAATAATCTCCCTGACCCGGGGTACCCCCGCCGTCACCGCGCTGAACGGCTCGAAATGCCGATCGGTGTGGGATGCAATGAGGTAGGCGAGAGTGGTCTTGCCGGAGCCGGGAGGGCCCCACAGGACGATGCTGGGGACGTCGCCGCGCTCGATCGCCTCCCTGAACGGCTTGCCCTCCCCCAGCAAGTGCTCCTGGCCCAGGACGGCATCAAGCGTCTTGGGACGCATCCTGTCTGCTAGGGGCCTGGTTGCTCCGTGCCCCTCGAATAGGGTCGGCCCGGTCATGTGGGAGGAGGGAGGAGGGAGGAGGACGCGCCTAGTGCAATCGCCTGCACCGATGCGCGGAGATCTGGCAACCACATCCCCATGTGCGCTGCTATCCTAG
>JBHIAB010000354.1:0-1523 GCA_046758385.1 Methylomirabilia bacterium
TGGCCTTGGGTCGGGTATGAGCCATGCTCGTTACGTGTGCCTCCTCGACCGCCTTCGACCTGACGAGGCTCGCCACGGTCAAGGCGGAACTCGGCCTCACGGATAACGCGGAGGACCAGCTCCTCTCCGACCTGATCACCCGGGCCTCCGACTGGGCCAACACCTACGTCGGCTACCCCTTCCAGGCCCAGGTCTACATGGAGACGCTGGCCGGGTTCGGCGGGCGGCATCTCAGGCTCTCGCGCACCCCGATCCGCCAGGTGATGCGTCTGTTCGACTCCACGGCGACCTGCCAGGCCACCGAGCTCCTCTCCTCGGACTTCCGCGTCGAGGACGCCGAGGCGGGGTTGCTCTCCCGCGACAAGGGGTTCGAGTGGAGCCAGGTGGAGCGCACCTCGGCCGGCACCTTTGCCCTCGGCCTCACGAGCCATCTTCCGGCGCGGATGGAGAAGAAGCCCTGGCTCGTGGAGTACGAGGCGGGCTTCGTGGGGCCCGAGGGGACGCTCTCCACCAAGGGCTGCAGCACCTCGACCGGGCGCACGCTGCCGGAGATGGTCGAGGGCGCCGTGGTGCAGAAGGTCAAGGAGTGGTGGCTCAACCGGAGGACCGACCCGCGGATAGACTCCCAGCGGATCGGGGATCTGCAGATCCAGTATCGCTCCAAGGGGCCGGGACCGGGGAGCGCTGAGGCGGTCCTCGAGCCGTGGCGGAGGTTCTCGTGAGCAACGTCGCGCGGATTTTAACGTTGCTGAAGATGGCCGGGGGGAAGCCGCTGGAGACCGACGAGGTCAAGATCCGGGAGCGGACGCATGTGGAGAAGTTCGACCACTCGGGCGACACGCCCAAACTGATCGAATACCTGATCGTCGAGGACGGCCGCGTCGTGCACCGGGAGACGCCGGGCGACGCGACGACGAAGGAGGAGTGAAGCTATGCCATTGGTACGGACAGGCAGGGACTGGCTCGCGGAGCGGATCGTCTCGACCGGCGTGGGGACCGGGGTGGACAAGCCCTACGGGTCGACTGGGGCGATCCTGTGGGTCGGGACGGGATCGGGCGCCCATGCGCCCACCGACAACGTGATCCTCGGAACCACGATCTCCGGCAGCACCATGGAGTCTGGCTACCCGATCATCCGCTCATGCAACGTCCTGGAGTTCCGCATCCTCAAGAGCACGGATGACGCCGTGTGGAGCTGGCGGAACTGGGGGATCTCGAATGCCACAGTCACGAGCACAGCGTCGGGACGGCTGCTGAATCGGGCGGTGGAGGACCTGGGGGACAAGAGTTCTGCCCAGTCATGGCAGCTGACTGCCTCGATCACCATCACAACCGCTTGGCTGGTGTCATTAGGCTATGTGGCTGAGGCGGCGCTGCGTCTGCTGACGATGGCTCAGATGGCTGTGTAGAACTTTCGTGAGGGCAATAACCATATCTGCCATGTGAGAAGCGGATGCATGACTGGCTTTAGTTATGGTCGGGCGTTACTACTTGGCACCGTTTGAGTTCTATCAAGAGCTTGA